>NZ_VIRS01000002.1:0-300000 GCF_006912135.1 Cryptosporangium phraense
GCCCGCGCTCGGCGTCCGTGCCTGCGTTCGGCGTTCGCGCTCGCCCCTGCGTCCGCGCCCGCGCGATCTGAGTCCGGTCGGCGGTCGGGCACAGCCCCCGGCTTCGGCCTCGACGGCCTACGTGAGACGACCGGCAAACACCGGCAACGAGCGCGCCTGAGCAGCGATGATCACGTCGAACAAGACAAAGTTGACGGCCTCGACGTGACCGGGCGCGACCCGAACCGGCCGCCCGACCCGCGAGGACCGGTAGCGGCTCCCCACTTCCGGCTACGAGTCCCTCGAAAAGAGCCCGTTTCCGGTCAGCCCTCAACAGCGACGCGGAAGGCGTCGACGACGCGCTCGGCGACGACGCGCGGGTCGGCGTCCCAGATCTCGCGGCGGAAGATCTCGACCTCGATGTCACCGCGATACCCGGCCTCGTCCAGCTGCTCGACGATGGCCGGGAAATCGATGTGCCCCTCACCCATCAAGCCGCGCGCGAGCAGCGCGTCCGCAGGAAACGGCGTGATCCAGTCTCCGACCTGGAACCCGGCGATCCGGCCGGCCCGCCCGGCGCGGGCGATCTGCCGGGGCAGGTCAGGATCCCACCAGACGTGGAACGTGTCGATGACGACGCCCACGCCGGTGACCGCCTCGGCGATGTCCAAGGCCTGGCCGAGCGTGGAGATCACTCCGCGGTCGGCGGCGTAGATCGGGTGCATCGGCTCCAACGCGAGCGTCACCCCGGCGGCTTCGGCGACGGGCGCGAGCTCGGCAACGGCCTCGGCGACGCGCTCGCGGGCACCGGGCAGGTCACGGTCGCCGGGCGGCAGGCCGCCGGGGACCAGCACCAGGACGGCGGCGGAGCCCGGTGCGCCCGCGGCCGCCAGGGTCGCGGTCTCCTCGATCGCGCGGCGGTTGTCGTCCAGCGCGGCTTGGCGCACCGGGCCGGCAACAGCAGTGAAGAAACCACCGCGGCACAGCGAGGAGACACGCAGGCCGGAGTCGGCGACCCGGGCCGCGGCCTCGGCCAGGCCGACGTCCTGGACCGGCTTCCGCCACAGCCCCACCGCCGGGATGCCCGCCTTGACCGTGACGTCCAGCGCGGTGGCCAGGTCGGCCCGGTTGATCGTCGCGGTGTTGAGCGACAGGCGACTCACGAGACGACACCGTGCACGGCCAGGTACGCGTTCCACCGGCGAGCCGCCAGATCCGGGTCCTCGAGCGCACCGGCCTCGTCGGCCAGCTCGATCAGCGTCGACAGGTGGGGCAGGCTCCGCGCGGCCTGCAGCCCGCCGACCATCGCGTAGGCCGGCTGGTGACCGTTCAGCCAGGACAGGAACGCGACCCCGGCCTTGTAGTGGTACGTCGGGGTGGCGAACACGTGCCGGGCGAGCGTCTCCGTGGGCCCGAGGATCGACCGGTACTCCTCGGGGCGTCCCGCGTCGAGGGCGGCGACCGCCGCCGCGGCCTGGGGACCGACGGCGGCGAACGCGCCCAGCAGGGCGTCGGAATGGTGCTCGCCGTCGCCCTCGATCAGGTCGACGTAGTGAAAGTCGTCGCCGGTGAACATTGTGGCGCCACGGGGGAGCCGGGCGCGCAGGGCGATCTCGCGGTCGGCGTCGAGCAGGCTCATCTTGATACCGCGAACCCGATCGGCGTTCTTCTCGATGATTCGCAGGACCGTTTCCTCGTCCGACCCGAAGTAGCCGGCCAGCTCCGGGTCGAAGGCATCGCCGAGCCAGTGGAGCACGAGCGGCGCCCCGGCCCGATCGAGCACCTCGCCGTAGACGCGCTCGTAGTCGGCCGGTCCGGTGGCCGCCCGGGCCAGGTGCCTGCTCGCCATGAGCACGACGCCCGCGCCGTGGTCCTCGGCGTGGTGCAGCTGCTCGACGTAGGCGTCGATCACCGCGTCCAGGTCGACGACCGGCTCGTCGACGTGGTCGGTGTTCACCCCGACGACCAGATCGCCGCCGACCGACCGGGCCTCGGCGGCGCTCCGGGTGACGAGGTCGCGGGTCGCCCGGCGATCCAGCCCCATGTTGCGCTGGGCGGTGTCCATCGCGTCGGCCACCCCGAGCCCCCACGACCACAGGTGACGGCGGAAGCCCAGGGTCGCGTCCCAGTCGATGTCGGCCGGCGCGCCCGGCGTGTTGTCACCGGCGATCCGGGGGACGACGTGCGCCGCGGCGTACACGGTGCGTGACCGGAGGGGCGTGGACGGCCGCTGCCACGCGGGTGCCTGGTCGAGTTCGCGCCGCCCGACGGAGCCGTCGGTGTGCAGTGTCCGTATGTAGGCCACTTCGCCCGCCTCCGTATCGCCAGGTAACCGGTTACCTCGCGACGTTATCGAGAGCCGCGACATCGGTCAACAGGAGAAATCAGGGCTTGCCCAACGGCCGCCACCGCGCTTACTGTCCGCCAGGTAACCGGTTACCTGTGAGGAGGGGCGATGCTGACCCAGGCCGTACAGCTGGACGTGACCGGCCCCGTCGCGACGATCACGCTGTCGAACCCTCCGCTGAACCCGCTGACCTGGGCGATGCGGGAGACGCTGCGCGAGATCGCCGAGCAGCTGCTCAGCCGGGAGGACGTGCGCGCGGTCGTGCTGCGCTCGGCGTCCGACCGCGCGTTCTCGGTGGGATCCGACATCACGTCGTTCCCGTCGGACGAGGAGGCCGGCCGGGCGGTCTCGGAGCACGAGCACGCGGCCTACGCCGCGCTCGAAGCCCTGCCGCAACCGGTCGTCGCCGCTCTGCGCGGCCACGTGCTGGGCGGCGGTCTGGAGCTGGCGCTGACCGCCGATCTCCGGATCGCGGAGGAGGGAAGCACCCTGGGCCTTCCGGAGGTGCGGATCGGCGTGTTCGCCTCCGGCGGCGGCACCCAGCGCCTGCCGGCGGTGATCGGAGCGGGCCGAGCCGCCCACCTGCTGCTCACCGGCCGCTCGATCGACGCCGCCACCGCACTCGACTGGGGCCTGGTGACGCAGATCGTCGGGCCCGGGGAGGCCGACCGCGTCGCCCACGAATTGGCCGAGGAGATCGCCGCGCTGCCCCGGCACGGCGTGGCCGCGTCCAAACGCTGCCTGAACGAAGGGCTGGTGCACGGGCGCGAGCGCGGTCACCGCGTCGAGATCGAGGAGATCGCGAAGGTCTACGCCTCCGCCGACGCCCGGGAGGGCGCACGTGCCTTCCTCGAGAAGCGTCCGCCCGTCTTCACCCACGCCCGATGATCGAGAGGACAGAGATGCAGACGCTCACCGCCGCCGAGGCGGTCGCCACGCTGGCGTCGGACGCGACCGTGGTCATCGGCGGCTCCGGTGGCGGGCACGCCGTCCCCGAGGCCCTTCTCGAGGCACTCGAGGAGCGTTACCTCACCACCGCCGAGCCGCGCGACCTGACCACGATCCACCCGGTCGGGCTGGGTGACAAGAAGAGCAGGGGCGCGCACCGGCTGCGGCACAAGGGACTGCTCAAGCGGGTCGTGTGCGGCACGGTCGTCGACGCCCCCGGCATCGGCGAGGCCGCCGCGCGCGGCGACCTGGAGCTGTTCACGGTCCCGCAGGGCTCGCTGTCGCAGCTGATGCGCGACTCCGCGGCCCGCCGGCCCGGCCTGATCACGAGCGTCGGCGTCGGCACCTACGTCGACCCCCGCCTGGGAGGCGGCAGCCAGGGCGCACCCTCCGATCGGCCTCCGTCGGAGGCCGTCGACCTCGACGGCGAGGACTACATCCTCTACCGCTCCGTACGGCCGGACGCCGCGTTCCTGCGCGGGACGACGGCCGACGAGCGCGGCAACGTGTCGATGGAGGGCGAGGCGTACTTCGGCGAGATGCTGTCGATGGCCCAGGCCACCCGCAACAACGGGGGCCGGGTCGTCGTGCAGGTCGCCCGGGTCGTCCCGGCCGGGACGATCCCGCCCAAGACCGTGAAGATCCCGTACTTCCTGGTCGATGACATCGTCGTGGTGCCGGACCAGCCCACCACCTACACGACGCCGGTGAGCCCGGCGTTTGCCGGTGCGGAGCGCGTCGAGATCGGGTCGCTGCCCCCGCTTCCCGCCGGCACCCGGGGTCTGATCGCGCGCCGGGCCGCCCGCGAGCTGACGCCCGGCGCGGTGTGCAACCTGGGTTCGGGGATCTCCACCGGCGTCTCCCTCGCCGCGGCCGAGCAGGGCGTCCTGGACGCCGTCACGCTGACGAACGAGCAGGGGCTCAACGGCGGGCTGCCGGCCAGCGGGCTCGACGCGGGCGCCGCGGTGAACTACGACGCGATGCTCGACCAGCCCTACCAATTCGACTTCTACGACGGCGGCGGGCTGGACATCGCGTTCCTGTCCTTCGCCGAGGTGTCCGCCCGCGGCGACGTCAACATCAGCCGGTTCGGCGGACGCATCGTCGGCGTGGGCGGTTTCGTCAACATCAGCCAGGGCGCTCGCAAGGTCGTGTTCAGCGGCACGCTGACCGCGGGTGGCCTGGAGGTCGCGTGGGACCGGGCGGCGCAGCGGCTGTCCGTGGTCACTGAAGGGCGCTCGCAACGGTTCGTCGAGGCCGTCGAGCAGATCTCGTTCAGCGGCCCGCTGTCGCAGCGGCGCGGCCAGACGATCCTGTTCGTCACCGAGCGCTGTGTGTTCTCCCTCGACGCCGACGGCCTCACGCTCGTCGAGGTCGCCCCCGGCATCGACGTCGCGCGCGACATCGCCCCGCACGTCGGGTTCGCGTTCCGGATTGCCGACGACTGCCGGCCGATGGATCCCGCCCTCTTCGACGCTTCGTACTGACCCCTCACGGACAAGGACGTCTCTGATGAACCCTCACTCGAGAGAACAAGAACGGCGGGTATTGCTCGCCGGCACCGTCGGCTCCGTCGTCGAGTGGTACGACTTCGGGCTCTACGGTGCCGCATCGGCGCTGGTCATCGGTCCGCTGTTCTTCTCCAGCGGCCTCTCTCCGGCCGCCGCGACGATGGCCTCGTTCGCCACGTTCGCGATCGGCTTCTTCGCCCGCCCGGTCGGTGGGCTGCTGATCGCCAACTTCGGCGACCGGCTGGGCCGCAAGCCCGCGCTGGTGTTCACGCTGGTGCTGATGGGCGGCTCGACGATCCTGATGGGCTGTCTGCCCACCTACGAGCAGATCGGGCTGTGGGCGCCCCTGCTGCTGGTGCTGCTCCGGCTGCTGCAGGGCGCGGGGGCGGGCGCGGAACTCGCCGGCACGATGACGATGATCTCGGAGACGATCCGGCCCTCCCGGCAGGGCTTCGGCACCGCGGTGCCCAACGCGGCGACCGCTATCGGTTCGGCGCTGGGCGTCGTCGCGTTCCTCGTGGTGGCGCTGCTGCCCGGCGACATCCTCCTCACCTGGGGCTGGCGCGTCCCGTTCTGGATCAGCGCCGTCATCCTCGTGATCGCGTGGTTCATCCGTCGTCGGATCGAGGAGACGCCGGAGTTCGCCGAGGCCAAGCGGCGGGCCGAACAGGCGAAAGAGGTCCGGGTGCCGATGTGGGCCCTGCTCAGGGACCACCGCCGGGCCGTGTTGCTGGGCTTCGGTGCGATGGTCGGGCACCAGGCGATGTCCTACATCACGACGACCTTTGCGCTGACGTACATCCGCGACGACCTCGGCATGTCCCAGACCCTCGCCCTCTCCGCGTCGCTGACCGCGTCCCTCGTCGGCGCCGGCCTCGGGGTGTGGGGCGGGCTGCTCACGGACCGGTTCGGGGCCCGGCGGATCTTCCTCCTCGGCGCGAGCTACTGCCTGCTGCTGTCCTTCCCCTTGTTCCTGCTGCTGGGGACCCGGGTGCCCGTACTCGTCGTGGTCGCCCTGGTGGCGACGTACTCGGTGTCGTTCGGGTTGATGGCGGGCGCCCAGGGGTCGTTCCTGGTCGACCTGTTCCCGCCCGAGGTGCGGTTCTCCGGGGTCGCGACCTGCCGTGAGCTCGCCGGCACCATCATCGGTGGTCCCGCGCCGCTGATCGCCGCGGCGCTGGTGTCGGCGGCCGGCGGCGCGCCCTGGCTGTGCGCGCTGTTCCTCGTGCTCTGCTGTTCGCTCTCCGTCGTCTCTCTGCTCGCCGCGCGCACCCGGACCGTCCCGGCCGCACCGGCGTCCGTCGCGGAGGCGAGCGTCGCATGAGCGCGTTCCGCCTCGACGGCGAGGTCGTCCTGCTGACCGGGGCCACCGGCGGTCTGGGGCAGGCGATGGCCCGCGAGCTCGCCGCCGCCGGAGCCCGGCTCGCGCTCGCCCATCTCGACGACCACGAGCGGGCCTCCGAGCTGGCCGCGTCGCTGGCGGCCACCGAGGTGCTCACCGTCGCCGCCGACCTGACCGACCCCGACCAGGTCGACGCACTGTTCGACCAGGTGGAGGCCCGGTTCGGCGGCTGCACCGTGCTCGTGAACAACGCCGGCATGATGGAGGAGTCGGCCTTCGCCGAGATGAGCGTCGAGCACTGGAACCGCACGCTCGAGGCCGACCTGACCGCCCCGATGCTCATGTGTCGCCGCTTCGTCCGCGGCGCGGATGGACGCGGACGCATCGTCAACGTCTCGTCGCAGCTGGCGTTCAAGGGAGCCCGGAACTTCGTCTCCTACACCGCCGCCAAGGCCGGCGTGGTGGGGTTGACGCGCGCTCTGGCCCGCGAAGTCGGTCCGGGTGTGCGGGTGAACGCCATCGCGCCCGGGCCGGTGATCACCCCCCTCATCGCCGACCTCGCGGACGATCCGCAGTGGGTCGCGGAGCGCACCTCGGGCGCGGTCACCGGCAACGTCGCCACCCCGGAGGAGGTCGCCCCGATCGTGGTCTTCCTCGCCGCCGAGGCGTCGGCCCTGCTCCACGGCCAGGTGCTGCACGCCAACGGTGGCGGGGTGATGTTCTGAGCGAATAATGTCTCCCACGATGACCGATGGCCCAGCGATCCGACGCCCCACCGTGCGGGACGTAGCGGAGGCCGCCGGTGTCTCCATCGCTTCGGTGTCGCGAGTGATCGCCGGTGCGACCAAGCCGGTCTCCGAGGCGACCCGGCGGAAGGTGATCGAGGCGGCGAACCGGCTCGGGTACACGCTGAACACCTCGGCCCAGAGCCTGTCCACCGGACGCACCGGCACCGTCGGGCTCGTCGTCCCCGATCTCGGCAACCAGTACTTCACGACGATCGCCCAGGAGGTCGTCCTGGCCGCCCGGGAAAGCGGGTTCTACGTACTGGTCGCCGATTCGCTCGACGCCACCCACACCGAGCCGACGCTGGCCCACCAGACGCAGCTACGGTCGGACGCGTTGATCCTCTGCAGCCCCCGGGCGAGTGCCACGGCGCTGGCCGGCGTGCTCGGAGTGGGCAAGCCGGTCGTGACCGTGAACCGGCGCCTGACCGGAGCGGCGAGCGTCTGCACCGAGGTCACGACCGCCACCGCGGCGCTGGTCGACTCGCTGCTCGATCAGGGGCACGTCGCCTTGGCGTTCATCGGGGCCAGCGCGGACTCCGAGCAGATGCAGAACCGGTGGCGGTTGATCGAGTCGAGGGCGGCCGAGGTGGGCGGGCGGAGCCTGCGCATCGATCAGGAAGAGGCGGACATCGAGGGGGCCGTGCGGTCGGCGGTGGCCGCCGGGTGCACCGGTCTGCTGGCCGCGAACGACGTCCAGGCGGCGGCGATCCTCCAGGCCCTGACCGGGCTGGGTCTCCGGGTGCCGGCCGACGTCTCCGTCGTCGGATTCGACGACACTCCGCTCGCCCGGTGGGTGACCCCACGCCTGACAACCGCGCACATGCACGAACGACAGGTGGGCCAGGCGGCCTGGGCGGCCGTGTACGGCCTGCTCGCCGACCCCACCGCCATCACCCACACGGAGTTCACCGCCGACCCGGTCTTCCGCGAGTCCGTCGGTCCCGCGTCGCTCCGTCACACGTCGTAGTCCGCATCGCGGGCTACCGGAAGGACGATCACCATGGAGAGCGATCTCCGCTGGGCCGACCTCGCGGTCGGCCGGAAGTTCCGCACCCCGGCCCGCACGATCACCGAGGCGGACGTGGTGCAGTTCGCCGCATTGACGGGGGATCGCTCCCCGATGCACACGGACTACGACTTCGCCCGAGCCTCGGACTTCGGCGAGCCGATCGCGCACGGGCTCCTGGGTCTGTCGTACGCCCACGGGCTGATGTTCGGCACCGAGCTCCTCGGGCGTAACGCGATCGCGTTCCTGGGCATCGAGGAGTGGCGTTTCCATGCGCCGATCGCGTTCGGTGACACGATCCACTGCGAGTTCAGCGTCGCTTCCGCGCGGCTGCGTCGCAACGACCCGTCGCAGGGCGTCGTCACGTTCGACACCCAGGTCCGTAACCAGCACGGGACCGCGGTTCAGTCCGGCCGGAAGATCCTTCTTATGAACACGGCCTGAGCAGGTCGGAGACCTGTCTTTCAGCCGATCCGGTCGGGATCGATCTCGTTGACCTTGACCAGTAGCCCGTCCGGCGTGCGTAGTTGGAGCTGCCGGCCGAATCCTTCGTCGGACGTAGCTCGCGCGACCTCGACACCTCGGGTCCGGGCGAGGTCTTCCACGGCCTCGAGACGGGTCATCGACTCGAAGTTCAGCTCCACGTCGCCCTCGCCCTGAGCCGGATTCGGGGGGTGCGCGAGCAGGCCGATCTGGGCGCCCCCGATGCGGATCTGGACCCAGTCGCCGTCCCGGCTGCCCTGCACCACCTCACCGCCCAGCGCCTCGAACATCGCGACCGTGGCGCCCACGTCCGTGACGTGCACCATCGGTTGCAGCACCAGCTCCGGTTCGTCCACCACGGTTGCTCCCTGTTCGTTCGTACAGCCGCTCCGGCAACTATGAACCGGGCGGTTGGCGGTCGCGAGGCGTGGACACTGATCGGGCATGAAGTCGCGTCCCCCGGCGGCCGTGTTCGTCCTCGGCGGGCTGGGCCTGGACGGCCCGATCTGGGAGGGCGACGGTCCGGCTCGCGCCGCGGCTGCGCTCGGGTCGGGAGCGACGCTGGCTGGTCGTCACCCGCGACTCCACCCGACGGCGGGACGCGTTCTCGTCGTACTGGATCGAGATCGACGGGCAGCGGGCCGGTGTCGTCCGACGCGGGGACACGCTGACGATCGAGCTCGCGCCGGGCGCCCACGATGTCCGCGCGGTCATCGAGCGCAACAGCAGCCCGCTGGTCCGCCTGAACCTCGCTCCGGACGAGGAGGCGCGGCTCTCGGTCGAGCCGGACACCGCCGCGGTCGACTACTGGATGATGCTGACCGGCACCGACCGCTACCTCAAACTCCGAACTGCGCCCACACGTGCTTCGTCTTCTCCTCGTCGTTGAGGTACCAGCCGATGTCGAAGGCCAGCTTCCGCGCGAGATGCAACCCCAACCCACCCTCGCCCGGCTCGCGCCCGACCGCGTACTCCGGTGGCGTGCTCAGGTCGTGATCGGCCACGTCGAGGATCAGGAAGCCGCCTGCGCGCAGTAGCCGGACGAGGCTGGGCGGCAGGCCGTGCTTGATCGCGTTGGTCGCGAGCTCCGAGGCCACCAGCACCATCTGCTCCGGGATCTCCTCCAGCGTCGCGTCCGGCGGGAACGGGCGTCCGGTGATCGCCTCGTGCAGGGAGGCCCGCAGCCCGCGGACGTCCCGGGGGCTGGCCAGCTCCCACCGCGCGACCTCCGTGTGCGGCACCGGCGGGAGCGAATTCGTCAGAGACGGCATGAGCACCCGGTGCCCGAAAGCGCCCTTCGATACACCGTTCGCCGATTCACAAAGGTCCTCGCTCGGCCTTGCCTCGACTCGCTAACGGGTTTAACGTCCTGCGTCGAACCGTATCGACGATTCGTATCGACGGGGGTGCCGTGACTGCTTTCACTAGCAAGGACGTCGCCCGCCTGGCCGGCGTCTCGCAGAGCACGGTCTCGTACGTGATGAGCGGCAAGCGGCCGATCTCCGAGGAGACCCGCCGCCGGGTCCACGACGCCATCGAGCGGCTCACCTACCAGCCCAACGCCGGGGCCCGAGCGCTGGCGAGCCAGCGGACCAACGTCGTCGGGCTCGTCGTGCCGTTCGGGCCCAGCGCCGACGGGGCCGGGCTGCTGCCGTTCATCGAGAGCATCGCGTTCAGCGCCCGGGCCCAGGACTACGAGGTGCTGCTCGTCACCGCCGACGAGGGCTCGGCCGGGCTGCGCCGGCTGGCCGGCCGCTCGCTGTGCGACGGCATTCTCATGATGGACATCCAGACCGAGGACGAGCGGGTGCCGGTCGCGGCCACGCTGCGCACGCCGGTGATCCTGATCGGAGTGCCGGCCGAGCCGCAGGGCCTGCACTGCGTCGACATGGACTTCGCCCAGGCCGCCCGGCTGGCCATCGGCGAACTCGCCGACACCGGGCACGACCGCGTCGTCATCCTGCAGCACCCCACCGAGGTCGTGCAGCGGGACCTGAACTACGTCGACCGGTTCCTCGGCCCGGCCGTCGCGGTCGCGGCCGATCGACGGCTGCCGTGCCGGGTCACCGAGCCGGTCGAACGCGGCCGAGCCGGAGCGAACCGGGCCGTCGATCAGGTCCTGGCCGACCGCATACCCGGCGAGCGCCTCGGTCTGGTGGTGCCGAACGCCAACGCGGTGCAGCCGGTCTTGCAGGCGTTGAACGCCCGCGGGGTGGCGCCGGGCCGGGACCTGTCGGTGATCGGCGTCTGCATGGACGCCTGGGCCGAGAACTGCGAGCCGCCGGTCACCAACGTGTCCGGCGAGGCCCGCGACGTCTCCCGGCGCGCCATGCAGACCCTGTTCTGGCTGCTCGACCCCACCCCGACCGGCCCGCCGCCGGTCGTCGATCTGCTCGAACCGCGGCTGACGCGGCGCGAGAGCGTGATGCCCATCCCGTGACACCAACCCCCTGACGTACGCGCGCGCGTCATCGATACGTATCGACGACACGGCGTCTGATGAAAGGACAGCGCATGGATCGACGAGGATCGATGTTCCGCCGGGCTTCGCTGGCGGCCGCCGTCGCGGTCGCCCTCCCGTTAGCTCTCGCCGGTTGCGGCGGCAGCAGCGGGGGCTCTTCCGGTGGTGATCCGAAGACCATCAGAGTGCTCGACTACTACAACAACGAACCCGACAAGGGCGTCTACACCAAGGTCCTCGACGCCTGTGCCAAGACCGCGGGGCTGACGATCCAGCGCGAGGCCGTCCCGGGCGACACGCTGATCCAGAAGGTGCTCCAGCAGAGCTCGTCGCGCACCCTCCCGGACGTCCTGATGCTCGACAACCCGGACCTCCAGCAGATCGCCGCGACCGGCGCGCTCTCGCCGCTCTCCGACTACGGCCTGACCGCCGACGGCTACGTGGACGGCGTCGCCAAAGCGTCGACCTACCAGGGGAAGCTCTACGGTCTGCAGCCGGTCACCAACACGATCGCGCTGTTCTACAACAAGGACATCCTGACGAAGGCCGGCGTGCAGCCGCCGAAGACCTGGGACGAGTTGAAAGCCGCGGCGAAGAAGCTCACCAAGGGCAAGCAGTACGGCATCGCGTTCTCGGCGCCCGCGAACTACGAGGGCACCTGGCAGTTCCTGCCGTTCATGTGGTCGAACGGTGGCGACGAGAAGAACATCGCCACGCCGGAGACCGCGGCCGCGCTGCAGTTCTGGGTCGACCTGGTGAAGGACGGATCGGCGTCCAAGTCGGTGGTCGGCTGGACCCAGGCCGACGCCAACGACCAGTTCAGCGCCGGCAACGCGGCGATGGAGATCAACGGGCCGTGGCAGTTCCCGGTGCTCGCGAAGAACCCGTCGCTGAAGTACGGCGTCGTGCCGATCCCGACGCCGAAGGCCGGCGGCACCGCGATCGCCCCGCTCGGCGGCGAGACCTGGACGGTGCCCAACACCGGCAACAAGGACCGGCAGAAGAACGCGGCGAAGATCGTCCAGTGCCTCAACACCGATGAGAACCAGCTCGCGCTGGCCACGCAGCGCCAGACGATCCCGACCAAGACCGCGCTGCAGGGCTCGTTCGTCGCCGAGAACCCGTCGATGGCCGCCTTCAGTGAGCTGGTGAAGAACGCCAGGGCGCGCACCGGCGAGCTCGGCGCGGACTGGCCGAAGGCCGCGACCAAGATCTACACCGCGGTGCAGTCGGCGCTGACCGGATCGGCCACGCCGGAGAAGGCGCTGCAACAGGCGCAGAATGGCTGACGCACGCCTGCCGTCCCGGATCAGCAGTCCGGGACGGCGGGGTCAGCGCGCGTTGGAGTTCCTGTTCCTCGTTCCGGCCGTCGCCTACCTGGTGCTCTTCTTCGGCTACCCGGTCGTCAAGAACGTCGTGATGGGGTTCCAGGAGTACACGACCAAGACGTTCTACACCGGCGAGGCGCCCTGGGTCGGGCTGGCCAACTACTCGGCCGTGATCGGCTCGTCGGTCTTCGACCGGGCCGTCCTGAACACCGCACTGTTCACGGTCGGGTCGATCGCCGGGCAGTTCGTCCTCGGCCTCGCGGTCGCGCTCTACTTCCGGCGGCGGTTCCCGCTCAGCGGCGTGCTCCGCTCGCTGTTGCTGCTGCCCTGGCTGGTGCCGATCATCGTGTCCAGCGCGATCTGGCGCTGGATCCTCGATCAGGACAACGGCGCGCTCAACCGGGTGCTGGAGAGCCTGCCCGGGGTCGACGCGCGGCCCGGCTGGCTGAGCAGCACCTCGCTGGCGCTGATCGCGGTGATCGTCGTCAACATCTGGATCGGGATCCCGTTCAACGCGACGATCCTCCACGGCGGTCTGCAGGACATCCCGCCCGACCTCTACGAGGCGGCCGCGCTGGACGGCGCCCGGGGCTGGAAGGCGTTCCGGTACATCACCTGGCCGTTGCTGCGCCCGGTGGTCAACGTCGTGCTGCTGCTCGGACTGGTCTACACGATCAAGGTCGTCGACCTGATCCTCGGCCTGACCCGGGGCGGCCCGGCCAACTCGACCCAGACCATCGCGACCCAGTCGTACCACCTGTCGTTCGCCGAGTTCGACTTCGGACAGGGTGCGGCGCTGGGCAACATCCTGATCGTCGTCTCGATGGTCTTCGCGTTCCTGTACCTGCGGGCGAACCGGAGGACGGCGTGAACCTCCATCGTGGCGGCTGGTGGCACACCGCCGTCGGGGTGCTCATCCTCGCGGTGCTGCTCTTCCCGGTGTACTGGATGGCCAACGTGTCGTTGCAGACCAGCAGCTCGGCCGAGCAGACGCCGTGGATCCCGCTCCACCTCAGCCTGCACGGCTACCGGCAGGCGCTGCACGACCAGGGCGGCCATCTGCTGACCAGCCTGATCGTCGCGGTCGGCACCGTGGTGTTCAGCCTGCTCATCGCCGCACCGGCCGCGTACGCGCTGGCGCACTTCAAGATCCGGTTCGCGAACGCGGTGCTGCTGGCCATCCTGGTCAGCCAGATGGTGCCGGGGATCGTGGTGGCGAACGCGCTCTACAGCGCCTACAACGACCTGGGCCTGCTCAACTCGGTCGGCGGCCTGATCCTGGCCGACTCCACCGCGGGCATCCCGTTCGCGATCCTGATCCTCCGGGCGTTCATGGGCAGCCTGCCCACGTCGGTGATCGAGGCCGCGTGGGTCGACGGGGCCGGACCGATCCGCACGTTCGTCTCGGTGGTGCTGCCGATGTGCCGGAACGCGCTGGTCAGCTCGGCCCTGTTCACGTTCCTGTTCGCCTGGGGCGACTTCCTCTTCGCCCTCACCCTGACGACCACCGAGGACGTCCGCCCGGTGACGTTGGGGATCTACACCTACCTCGGCTCGTACGTGCCCGACTGGAGCTCGGTCATGGCCACGGCCGTGCTCGCCTCCCTACCCGCCCTGGTGCTGCTGATGGTGGCCCAGCGGTACGTCGCGGCCGGAACCACCACCGGCGCGATCAAGTAACTCCGGCTCGAACTAGGAGCAGCCATGAGCTTTTTCAGCCGTGACGGTGACGCCCTCGAGGTCCGGTTCCAGCGCGAGGTGCTGCGGATCGAGCCGTGGGGCGTCGACAGCGTCCGCGTCCGGGCCGCTCGGGAGGCGATTCCCGCCCACGACGTCGGGGCGCTCGACGTGCCGCCGCCCGCCCGGGCAGACGTCCGGATCGAGGGCGGCCGGCTGGTGAACGGCGAGGTCACCGTCACCGTCGACATTCCCGAGGACGACGGGTTCCCGTTCCCGATCGTCCGGTTCAGCCGGACGTCGACCGGCGAGGAGTTACTGAGCGAGGACCGGGAGCACTTCTGGTGGCCCGGGGCCCGGGTCTTCTACGGCAACCGCTCCGGAGCGGGGGAGGTGCACCAGCAGTTCAAGGCCTATCCGGGGGAGCGCCTGTACGGGATGGGTCAGCGAACGCACGGCCGGCTGGACCACAAGGGGCTCGCCCTCGACCTGATCCAGCGCAACGCCGAGGTCAACATCCCGTTCGTGCTCAGCAACCGCGGTTACGGGTTCCTCTGGAACAACCCCGCGGTCGGCCGCGTGGAGTTCGCCGACAACTGCACCCGCTGGACCGCGACCCAGGCCCGCGCCATCGACTACTTCTTCACGGTCGGCTCTCCGGCCGAGATCCTGTCGCACTATGCGGACGCCACTGGGCACGCACCTCGGCTGCCGGAGTGGGCGAGCGGGTTCTGGCAGTGCAAGCTGCGCTACCGCGACCAGGAGGAACTGCTCGAGGTCGCCCGCGAGCACCGGCGCCGGGGGCTGCCGCTGAGCGTCATCGTCGCCGACTTCTTCCACTGGACGGCGATGGGCGACTACAGGTTCGACCCGGCCGAGTACCCGGACGTCGACGCGATGATGAAGGAGCTGGACGAGCTCGGCGTCAAGCTGATGGTCTCGATCTGGCCCACGATCTCGCCGCTCTCGGAGAACTTCGAGACGATGCGCGACAACGGGATGCTGCTCGGGGCCGACCAGGGCGTCGAGTTCTTCGGGACGACCCGTGACAAGGGCATGCCCGCGGAGTCGGCGATCACGTTCTCCGACCCGTCCAACCCGGCCACCCGGGCGTTCGTCTGGGACGTCGTCAAGCGCAACTACTACGACAAGGGCGTCCGGGTCTGGTGGCTGGACGCCTGCGAGCCGGAGATCCGGCCGGCCCACCCGGGCAACCTGGTGCTGCACGCCGGGCCGGGCGCCGAGACCATCAACATCTACCCGCGGGACACCGCGCGGATGTTCTACGAGGGCATGCAGTCGACCGACGACCCGGACACGGTGCTGCTCTGCCGCTCGGCCTGGGCCGGGCAGCAGAAGTACTCGGCCGCGGTGTGGTCGGGGGACATCCCGGCGACCTGGGAGTCGCTGCGCCAGCAGGTCCGGGCCGGGCTGAGCATCGCGATCGCGGGCATCCCCTGGTGGACCACCGACATCGGCGGCTTCCACGGCGGCGACGCCCGCGACGAGGAGTTCCGTGAGCTGGTCGTGCGATGGTTCCAGTACGGGGTGTTCTGCCCGCTGTTCCGGCTGCACGGCAATCGCGAGCCGCGGATGGCCACCGGCTGGGAGATGACCGGCGGGCCGAACGAGGTGTGGGCGTTCGGCGACGAGGCCTACGAGATCATCAAGTCGGCGATGTTCATGCGCGAACGGCTCCGGCCCTACCTGCACGAGCAGCTCGATCGGGCGGCGTCCGACGGGCTCCCGGCGATGCGTCCGCTGTTCGTCGACTACCCGTCCGACGCGGCCGCGTGGGACGTCGAGGACCAGTTCCTCTTCGGCCCCGACGTGCTGGTGGCTCCGGTGCTGGCGGCCGGCGCGCGGAGCCGCTCGGTCTACCTGCCGGCCGGGACCCGGTGGACCCACGTGTGGAGCGGCCGCACCTACGAGGGCGGCAGCGTCGTCGAGGCCGACGCCCCGCTCGACCAGATCCCGGTCTACCTACGCGAGGGGGCCTCGGTGCCGGTCGCGGCCGGGTGACCGCTCGACGCTTGCCCCGGCTGGCTACCGTGAGCGGTAGGCGCCATTAAGGGGTCGGGGTGAAGCGTTGGATCGGCATCGGGCTGGCCGTCGTGCTGGTCGTCGGCGTCGGAATCATTGCTCTGGTGGGGCGGGACAAGGGCGACAAGGCCGCCATCGGCGGCCGTTGCGAGACCGTCACCACGGTCCGCGGTGTGGTGGGGTCGGAGAAGGTGCCGTACTTCTCCGACCCCCGGGTACAGCAGGCGTTCGCCTCCCACTGCCTGTCGGTGCAGGTCGAGCCGGCCGGCTCGCGGGAGATCGCCGGCCTCGACCTGAGCGCGTACGACTTCGCGTTCCCGTCCAGCGCACCGACCGGTGAGGCGATCCGGCGGAAGGTCAAGGCGCCCCGCGCCTACACCCCGTTCTCCTCGCCGATGGCGATCGCCACGTTCGCCCGGATCAGCGACCTGTTGACGAAGGTCGGTGTGGTGCACCAGGAGGGCTCCTACCAGGTCCTCGACATGGAGAAGTATCTCGCGCTGGTGGCCAAGGGCCAGCGGTGGGACACGCTGCCCGGCAGCACGTTCGCGGCCCGGAAGTCGGTGCTGATCACCACCACCGACCCGCGGACGTCGAACTCCGCGGCGATGTACGCGTCGATCGTCTCGTTCGTCGCGAACGGCGACGCGGTGGTGCAGGGCGCGGCGGCCGAGAAGAAGGTGCTGCCGCTGCTGACCAAGGTGTTCCTGGCCCAGGGCTACACCGAGAACTCGTCCGAGGGGCCGTTCGAGAACTACCTCACCGGCGGGGTCGGCAACACGCCGATGGTGATGATCTACGAGGCCCAGTTCGTGGACCGCCTGCAGCGCAAGGACGGCTCGATCAACCCGGACATGAGGCTGCTCTACCCGTCGCCAACCGTGGTCTCCAAGCACACGCTGGTGCCGCTGAAGCCCCCCGGTGACCAGGTCGGCAAGCTGCTCACCGACGACCCGGCGCTGAGCGAGCTGGCCGCCGAGCACGGGTTCCGCACCAACAACTCGAGCCAGTTCACGTCCGTGCTGAACAAGCTCGGGGCGGCCGCGAAGCCGGTGGCCCACGAGGACATCGTCGACGTCATCGATCCGCCGACCTACGAGACGCTCGAGCACCTGCTCAACGCCATCTCAGCGCAGTACAACTAACGGGGAAGACGATGAGGCTGCTCCTCGCCGCGGTGGCTCTGCTCCTGGTCGCCGCCTGCACCGGGCCCGACGGGAAGCCCGGCTACGACCCGAGCGCGACGACGTCGTCCGGAGCCGCGGTGACGTTACGCGTGCTGGCCGGCAGCGAGCTCTCCGACATGAAGCCGGTGCTCGAGAAGATCAAGGAGCAGACCGGCGTCACCGTGGAGCTCGACTACACCGGCACGCTGGACGGCGCCGAGTCGGTCGCGAACGGCTCGGCGTCGAAGAAGTACGACGCGGTGTGGTTCTCCTCGAACCGGTACCTGACCCTGCTGCCGGAGGCGCGCAGCCGGATCGGCACCCAGCAGAAGATCATGACCTCACCGGTCGTGCTCGGCCTGCGCCAGTCGGCCGTGCAGCGGCTGGGCTGGACCGGCAAGCCGGTCAGCTGGGCCCAGATCGCCGAGGCGGCCTCGGCCCGGAAATTCAGTTTCGGTATGACCGACCCCTCCGCCTCCAACACCGGTTTCTCGACGTTGATCGGCGTGGCCGCCGCTCTTTCCGGCGCCGGTGACGCGCTGTCCACGAAGGACATCGACCGGGTCGCGCCCCGGCTGCGCAGCTTCTTCGCCGGCCAGGCGCTCACCGCCGGCTCGTCCGGGTGGCTGTCGGAGGCCTACCTGCGGCGGACCACCGGCAACGCGCCGGGCGGGGCCATCGACGGCCTGTTCAACTACGAGTCGGTGCTGCTCTCGCTCAACGCCGGAGGCAAGCTGCCCGAGCCGCTGTCGATCGTCTACCCCAGCGACGGCGTGGTCACCGCCGACTACCCGTTCACGCTGCTCAAGTCCGCGTCGCCGGCCGCGAAGATCGCCTACGACACGGTCAGCGGCGCGCTGCGCAGCAAGGACATGCAGCAGCGGATCCTCAGCGACACCCGGCGGCGGCCGATCGACCCGACCGTGGCGCTGCCGCCCTCGATGGGCAACCAGACGCTGATCGAACTGCCGTTCCCGGCCAAACGCGAGGTCGTCGACGACCTGCTGATCAGCTTCCAGAACACGCTGCGCCGCCCGTCCCGGACCGTGTACGTGCTCGACACCTCGGGGTCGATGGATGGCGACCGGATCACGGGCCTGAAGTCTGCGCTCACCGGCCTGACCGGCGCGGACACGTCGGTGACCGGGCGGTTCGCCCGGTTCCGGTCCCGCGAGGAGGTGACTCTGCTGGCGTTCAACAGCTCGACCCAGCCCCCGATCTCGATCACCGTCCCGCCGTCGGACACCGACGCGGCCCTGGCCCGGATCCGGACCGCGGTCGCCGGCCTGAAGGCCGACGGCGGCACCGCGATCTACAAGGCTCTCGACGACGCCTACCGGCTCATCGCGGCGACCCCCGGCCAGGGCGACGCGGTGACGTCGATCGTGCTGATGACCGACGGCGAGAACACGTCGGGCCAGAAGTACGACGACTTCGTCGACGACTACGGAGGCCGGCCGGCGAGCCAGCGGGCGATCCCGATCTACCCGGTGCTGTTCGGGGAGTCGGCCACCGACCAGATGGAGAACCTGGCCAAGCTGAGCGGCGGCCGGACGTTCGACGCGCGCAACGGAACCCTGAACAGCGCGTTCAAGGAGATTCGCGGCTACCAGTGAGCCACCTGCCGTTCACCGTCGTCGTCGTACCCTACGCCGGTGAACGAGCAGAACGGCCGGCAGGCCGAAGTCGACACCGCGGTCCACCGGGCCGCCGAGACCCATCCCCACCTGCGCGCGACGCTGGATGCCCTCCGCGGCCACCTCGGCCGCGCCCACGCGCACAGCGATGCCGTGGACGACGGCGCCTGGGCGGACTATCGCGACCGCCTGGACCGCGGCCTCGCCTCGCTCGACAAGGAGGAGGCCAGGGCGTCCGAGGCCGGTGACCCGGCCGCGCCCGACACGCTGTTCGCCACCGCGACCCAGCTGGAGATCGACGGCTGGCGTCTGCACTTCGAGACCCGCCAGGAGCGGCTCGACACCGGACTGCCGTCGGAGACCGACCGCCTGCGTGCGCTGGCCGCCGCCGAAGACCAGGTCGACGCCTACCGGCGGGGCGAGCGGTCGCGCGAGGACGTCGAGTCGGCGCTGGCCGCCCTGCGCGTCTAGAAGAGCGTGGCGAGTGCGTCGTCGATGCCCGGCGGGAGCTCGATCAGCAGCTCGTCGGTGAGGACTTTCCGCAGGTCGGCGAGGGACTCGAGCTCTCGCCGATCGGCGGTGCCGTCGGCGGCGTAGGCGGTGAACGTGCGCCCGTTGAGCGCCAGCCGGCGTCCGTCGCGGGTCGGCCGGGCGGCGGTCAGACCGGTGACGAAATGGGACGTCGGCGCGGTCGAGAGGAACCAGTTCGGCGCCTCGTCGTCCACCGGGAACGCGGGCGTGAGGTCGAACCGGTACGTCGAGCGCCACTCGTCGCCCAGCCGGATCTGCTGACGCCAGGCCCCTCGTCCGCTTCCCGTCGCGTCCGGATCGTGGACCAGGCGGAAGAGGCCGTGCGGGGTCTCCTGCTCGACGCCGGAGGCGACGCGCAGCGGAGCCGTGAGGGTCGTGGCGCCGAAGCCGACGTCGGTGATGTAGTCCGTGCCGTCGAGGTCGACGTGCAGGAGCTTGTGGCCGCGGGCGGTCACCGCGTCGTCGGGGCCGCCCCAGACGACCCGGGCCTGCAGGCCGGTGGTGGAGAAACCGATCTCGTCCAGCGCGGCCTTCAGCAGCCGGTTGTGTTCGAAGCAGTAGCCGCCGCGCCGGTCGTCGATCAGTTTGGCCCGGAGGTCGGCCGGGCCGAGCAGCACGGGGACGCCGGAGAACGGGTCCAGGTTCTCGAACGGGATCGCGGTGGCGTGGGCGTAGGTGAGGGCGCGGAGCGTCGGCAGGTCGGGGGCGACCGGGCCGGTGTGCCCGATGCGGGTCAGGTAGGCGCTGAGGTCGGTCATGCCGGTCAGCCTCACAGGTGAAGTCCGGTTGAGGTCAATCCTGTCGTAGGGGGGTCCTAGCGTTCGCGGTATGACTGAGTCGATTCGTGGGGTCGCGGCCGGGGTGCCGTTCATCGCCGTACCGCCGTCGGGAGGTGGGCCGGCGCCGCTCGTGGTGGTGTGGCACCTGCTCGACGCACCGCGCACCGAGGTCGCGATGGCCGCCGCGCTGCCGCTGACCGGCGTCCCGGCCTGGCGGGTGTACCTGGGCCTGCCGTTCACCGGCGCCCGCATGCCGCCCGGTGGGCTGGACGAGATCATGGCGCTGGTGCGCGACGACACGCTGCTCAACCTGCACGGGGCCGCGATCACCCAGGCCGCGGCCGAACTCCCGGCGGTGCTCGAGGCGCTGCGCAAGCAGCTGCCCGCGAGCGCGCTGGTCGACGAGCCGCTGACGCTCATCGGCGGCTCGGCCGGCGGCGCCGTGGCCCTGCTGACGTTCGCCGAGCTCGAGCGGCCGGTGCGCGCGCTGGTGGCGATCAACGCGGCGATCCGGGCGACGTCGGTGGTGGCGCTGGTCGAGCGGTCGTTCGGCATCGAGTACGAGTGGTCTGAGGAGTCGCGCCGGCTGGCTGGGCGTCTCGACTTCGTGGCCCGGGCGGGCGAATTTCCCGAGGTTCCGGTTCTGATCGTCAGCGGCGAGCACGATCACGACGACTTCCGGGCCGACGCGGTGGCGCTGCGCGAGGCTTTGCCGGGGGCCAGACTCGTTGTGGTTGCCGGGCTGGCTCATCCGCTGGCGTTGGAACCGGGGCTCGAGGCGGCGGCGCAGACTCCTGAGGCCAGGGAGGTGGATGCGGTTGTCGGTTCGTTCAGTCGGTCGTTGATGGGGTCTGGATCGGAACGTTAGCGGGGCGCCTATGGGCTGTTTCGGGATCGGCGGCGCGACGGCTTACGGATCCCGCGCCGACCGCATCAGCCACCGCAACGCCGTGGCGGCGAAGGTGGCTGCCATCGGTGCGCCGGTGTTCCGGGAATGGCGGCACGTGGGCTCGGACCGTTCGACCCGTAGCCCGAGCCTCGGTTCAGACAGTGATCACGTGGGGCGTCGGCGCGGTCGGCTCGAAGTGGGTTCGGGCCCAGCAGCACGCCGGGGGCGGGCGTGAGAGGGTGCGCCGAGAGCGCTACGGCCGCGGGCGGGGGCGGTCACGCGCGGGTTGCGCCCCATGATTCGCCTGGTGGGCGCGGGGCGCGGGGCGCGGGGCGCGGGGCGCGGGGCGCGGGGCGCGGGGCGCGGGGCGCGGGGCGCAGGGGCGCAGGGGCGCAGGGCCGCGGGGCCGCAGGGCCGCGGGGCGCGGCCAGGTGCAGACAGGTGCAGAAGGGCGCAGGCGGGCGGGAGGGCGGCGGCCGGGGGCTGTTGATCGCCGCCGGGCATGAGCTCCAGTTCCGGCCCGTCGGCGCCATTCCTGGACAAGCCGACCGCGTCAGGCGCCGCACGGGACTGCGGCCGCGTGGCGTCGGCCGCCCGCGTTCCAATTCCCAACTCGGAAGCAGCGCCACGCTGATCGCCGCGTTCGGCGAATAGCCGCGGCGACCAGCCCTCCGGACACGCGTCGCCCGAGCCGATCAGCTCGGTAGCGCGAACGCCAAGCCGATGCCGATGATCGCCAGTGCCTCGGCCAGCGCGAAGCCCAGGATCGCGATGCCCTGGAGCGTCTGACGCGCCTGCGGCTGGCGCGCCACGCCCGTGATGTAGGCGGCGAAGATGAGGCCGATCGCGATGCCCGGCCCGATCGCGGCCAGGCCGTACCCGACCATGTTCAGCGTGCCTTTCATCCAGTGAACCCCTCTCGTTCGATGAAGCCGTTTCACTCCTTCATCGCGCCGAAGGCCACAACCGGTTCTCGTCCTGGGTCTGGCGGTCCTCCGAAAACCGGACCACTGCCCAGCCGATCGGCACCGGCCGCTTCTCGAGCCACGACCACTACCGGAACCGTCCTCGTCACCAACCCGACCCGGGGTCTCGGCCGCGCCGCCGCGCGCGCAATGGCCGACCGGCCCAGCACCGAGCGGCCAGACCTCCCGCTGGTGGGGCGCAGCACCGCGCTGGGCCGGGCGTCGCTGACCGTCGATGACCGTGCGCGCACCTGTGCGACGGCGCGTTCGTCGTCGTCGACGAGGTGGGCGAGGTCGAGCCGGTCGCTCACGATCCCGGCCGGGAGCGCCACCGCGGAGTTGCTCCGCGCGTCCGCGGTCTAGATCGGACAGTTTCCGGATTCTGCTGCGACGCTCCGGTGACTTCAGTTAGCTAGGAAGTGCCTTCCGTTGCTAGTGAGGTCGCTGCTACGAACGGGGCTGAGCCTTGCATCCGACCGGATCGTCCGACTTCTCCGCCCTCCCGGGCTCCGCAGCTGCCCTCCGGGGTACCGCGGGCGCCCCCGCGGGCGCTGCGGGCGACCGTCTCGAACCGCACCTGCCGCTCCTGTTCAACCTCGTCGGACGGGCCGTCGACTCGATACCACTGACCGTGGAGACGCTGCGCCGGGCCGTCGCCGAGGTCGAGCCGTCCGGCGAGCCGGCGGATTACCGCTCCCGGCTCGTCGTCGCCGCGGCCCGGGCGGCGCGGTCGGCCGGCCGCGCGCCGGACGGGCGGGCGGGGTTCATCGACCAGGCACTCGCTCAGCCCGAGCTTTCCGACCAACGGCGGGAAGCCGTCGAGGCGACCCGGTGGATCGCCGAGGACGAGCGCGAGGTGCTGTCGCTGTGGTGGCTGGAGGTCGGCCGGAAGGTCGCCCGGCGCGAGCTCGCGGCCGGGCTGGGCGTCTCGCCGGTCGCGGCGACGGCGGCCGTGCAGCAGATCGAGGCCCGGTTCGAGGACGCCCGGACCGTGGTGCGGGCGCTGGGCGTGACCCCGCGCTGTCTCGGGCTGGCCGGCGTGCTGGCCCGCTGGGACGGGCGGCCGTCGGACCGGTGCCGTCGGCTGATCGCGCGGCACGCCCGGGACTGCGCGGTCTGCCAGGACCGGACGTCGGACCTGATCCCGGCCGATCGGCTGCTGCGCGGGTTCCCGCTGGTGCCGCCGCCGGCCTGGTTAGTGGATCGGGTGACGTCGCCGGGCGCGGAGCTCGTCCGGGTCGGTCCGAAGCCCGGGGGAGGCGGAGGCTGGACCCGTCGGCCGGAGACCCGGCGGCGGGCGATGGCCGGGGTGCGGATCGTGGCGGCCGCGGTCGCCGGGGCGGCGCTGGCCGCGAGCCTGCTCTCCTACGCCCGCGGCGGTGACGACCCGAAGCCGTCCACGCTCACGGTCGGCAGCGAGCGCGCGTCGGCGTCCGCGTCCGTATCTGCGTCAGTACCGTCGCCGACGGCGACGGCCTCCGCGACCGGAAGCCCGACGGCGAGCGCGAACCCGAGCGCGAACCCGAGCGCGCGGCCGCGCGCAGCCGCGAGCCCGCGACCGGCCCCACCACTGCCGTCGCTCCTCGGACGGCACTCGGTACGCGCGGCCACCCGCCCCGGCGCGTACATCCGGGCGATCGGAGGGAAGGCCGTCGTCACCCAGGTCGGCCCGTCGAACTCCGACCCGGCCAAGCTGCAGGCGACGTTCACGCTCGTCCCCGGCCTGGCCGACCGGACCTGCTACTCGTTCCGCGACAGCACCGGCCGCTACCTGCGCCACTTCCAGTTCCGCGTCCGGGTCGACGCCAACGACGGCTCGGCGATCTTCCTGGAGGACACGACGTTCTGCGCCCGGGCCGGCGCGGTCGCGGGTTCGGTCGCGTTCCGCTCGCACAACTACCCCGACCGGCTGCTGCACGTCCGCGGCGACGAACTCGGCATCGACCCGGAAGACGGCTCCACCGCCTACCGCTCCGACACGTCGTTCGTCGTGACGGTCCCGTGGCTCAACGCCTAGTGGACTCCCGGAGGTTCACCAGCAGGACGAGCACGGCCGCGGCCAGGAACGCGAACGTCACGACGTAGCGGCCGTCGATCCAGAGCACGACCAGCACGACGATCGCCATCGCGCCGAGCAGCAACCGCAGCATCACGGCCAGGAACTTGCCCCGGGCCAGCCCTTCGATCGCCAGCAGCAACAGCAGACCGACGATCGCGATCCCCGGGCCGGCGTGGCCGAACGGCCAGAGCAGCGCGGCCACCGCCCCCAGGATCAGCGGCGTGCTGAGCACCGCCCACCACGAACTGAATCGCCCGATCGGCTCCATCGGCATCCGCCGGTGACGCAGGTGCGCGTGCGGGTTCTGCACGGCGAGCGGCCGGTTCGGGTCGATCCGGGACTGCTCGTCGGCGAGCCGGGTCCGCTCCATCTGCAGCCCGAGCAGCTTCCGCTCCTGCCCGGTCAACGCGGTCACCTCCGGTGCCTCGGCCGGCAGCCCGGCTGCGGCGATGGCCAGGTCGCTGCGCAGGTCACCGATCTCCTGGTCGAGCTCGGCCAGCCGGTCGGCGTTGCGCCGGGCCCGGATCTCGACCAGGGCCCGAGCCGCGGTCGGGTTCGGCGCGACCTTGGCCAGCCCGGCCCAGTCGACCGGATCGCCCCACGACGGCCGCACGCTCCCGTCCCGGGCGTAGCGGGGGCCGGCCGGACCGCGTTCACCGCCGAGGCGGTCGCGGGTGTCCCGTCCCCACAGACCTCGGTAGTCCCGGACCCAGCCGGTCTGCTCGTCGATCACCACCGGGTTCCAGGCCTCGGGTTCCCCGGGCCCGATGGCCCGGCCGTCGCCGCGGGCGTAGTCGACGTACGGGATCCCGACGGTCTGGCGGTCCTTCGCCGACCAGGGCGCGACGAGCTGAGCCGACCACCGGAGCGCGGCCACCACCCCACCCAGCTTCGGCGGACGCACCGTGATCAGGTAGTCCCCGGGCAGGTAGGCACCGGAGTGCGACCCCGCGCCGACGAAGACGACCGGGTGACGACCGTCGATCACCGTGAGATCCGGGTCGTCCCAGCGTCGCCGCAGGTCGTCGCCGGTTTCGTCGTGGGCTGCATAGACCACCCAGCGAGGGGACTCGTCGGTGGCATCGAGGTAGATCGTGACCTGCTCCCAGTCGGCCTCGTGCTCGTTGACGCCGCCGAACGCCGACCGCCAGTTGTTGAAGCTGTAGAAGAACCAGTACTGGCAGACGATCCACGGGTCGTCGCGCAGCACCCGGCCGTAGTAGGTGGGTTGATCCGGACGCAGGTGGTCGCGCTGGAGCAGGAACGAGCGGGCCGCGCTGCCACCCGGGACGCTGCCCCGGAACAGCAGCGACGCCCGGTTGCCGGTGTCGATCAGCCGGGCCGCGAGCCCGACCGACGCCAACCGGCTGGCCCGGGCCAGGTGCGCCGGCCGCTCGCGGAGCGGGATGTGGGCGGCGGCGAGGCCCGGCGCGGTGTCGGCGATGCCCGACAACGACAGCCGCAGCCCCTGCTCGGCCCCGGCGACCTCGGCCAGCTTGTCGATCGACAGCCCGCCGGTGGCGATCTCCTCGGCCGGATCGGCGCCCGGTTCGGTGCGCCAGAGGCTCGCCCGGGCGACGTAGTTCTCGACCGAGACCGGAAAGAAGTACTCGCCGCGGGTGAACCGCAGCACCGGCTCGTGGGCGCGCAGCAGGCGCAGGTCGTCCTCCCGCATGCGACGAACTTAGCGCGCCGCCGTGGGGTGTCCCGCGTCCGTCCCGGCCGGGGTCTGCTCCGGGCTGACCCGTTGCCCGGGGTGCTCCAGCGGCACGCGGACGCGGAACGTGGCGCCCTCGCCCGGTGCCGTCTCGACCCGGACCGTGCCGCCGTGCGCGGCGACCAGCGCGGCGACGATCGACAGGCCGAGGCCCGAGCCGCCGTGGGCCCGGCTCCGGGCCGGGTCCGTGCGGTAGAACCGCTCGAAGACCCGTTCGGCCTGCTCGGGAGTGAGCCCCGGCCCCTGGTCGGACACCGCGACCACGGCATCGCGCCGATCGACGCCGAGCCGGACCTCGACCGGCGTCCCGTCCGGGGTGTGGATCGTCGCGTTGGAGATCAGGTTGTCGAGCACCTGGCGCAGCCGTGGCCCGTCGCCGATGACGGTGAGCGGTACCTCGCTGTCGACGCGCAGCGTGATCGGGTGGGTGGGCGCGACGATCCGCGCGCCTTCGACCGCCTCGATGGCCAGCCGCAGCACGTCGACCGGCCGGGCCTCGATCGGACGCTGCTGGTCGAGCCGGGCCAGCAGCATGAGGTCGTCGACGAGCAGCCCCATCCGGAGCGCCTCGGCCTCGATCTTCTGCATCACCCGGTCGACCGCCTCCCGGTCGTCGGGTACCGCGCCCTGGCGGTAGAGCTCGGAGAAGCCCCGGATCGACGTCAGGGGAGTGCGCAGTTCGTGGCTGGCGTCCGCGACGAACCGGCGCATCCGCTCCTCGGACGCCCGGGCACTGGCCTCGGACGCCTCCCGGGCCGCGAACGCGGTCTCGATCTGTTCGAGCATCGAGTTCAGCGCGGTCGCCAGGCGTCCCACCTCGGTGCGGGCCCCGCCGGGCGGGACGCGCTGGCTCAGGTCGCCGCCGGCGATCGCCTCGGCGACGGTCTCGACCTCGCGGAGCCGGCGCAGGCTGGAGCGGACCATCGCCCAGCCCAGCCCGACCAGCGCCAGCAGCGTCACCACGCCGGTGCCGGCGTCGATGCCGACGAGCCGGGTGACGGTCGCGTCGATGTTGTCGAAGCTGATCGCGATGACCAACGTCCCCCGGCCGTCGTCGAGCTCGCGGACGAGCACCCGCCACTGACGTCCGCCGCTCACCGAACCGACGGTGAACGTGGTCTCGTCGAGGCGGCCGACCGTCGACGCGTCGAGCGTCGGCAGGTCGGGGGCGGACTGGTCGCTGCCGGCGGGCCGGCTCAACCGGACGACCGGCCGGCCGGTCGGCGGCTGGTAGCGGACGTAGGAGCTGGTCGAGTCGTTGCTGGTCGAGCTGTTGCTGGACGTCTCGGGGAGATCGCGCGAGTACCGGCCGGCCATGCCCCGGATCTGGTGGTCGAGGCGCTCGATCAGGTAACCGCGGAGCGCGACCGTGCCGGTCACCCCGGTGACGAGCAGCGCGATCGACAGCAGCACGACCAGCGCGGCCACCAGCTTGACGCCGAGCGGCAGCAGATCGGGCGCGGCCTTGAGCGCGCCGAGCAGGCGCCTGGGCCGACTCAAGAGCGAGGGACCCTCAGCGCGTAACCGACGCCCCGGATCGTGTGGATCAAGCGGGGCTCGGTGGTGTCGACCTTTTTCCGCAAATACGACACGTACGACTCGACGATGTTGGAGTCGCGCCCGAAATCGTAATGCCAGACGTGGTCGAGAATCGTGGCCTTCGACAACGCCTTTCCGGGGTTGTCGAGGAAATACTGGAGCAGCCGGAATTCGGTGGGGGAGAGCGTGACCTGCTTGCCGGCTTTCCACACCTCGTGGGTCTCGCGGTCGACCTCGATGTCGGCGAACGCCGAGCGCGCCGAGGCGTCGGAGATCCGTTCGGGCACGGTGGACGCGGTCGGGACCTCGGCGACCCGGCGCAGCACCGCGCGGACCCGGGCGAGCACCTCACCGAGGCTGAACGGTTTCGTGACGTAATCGTCGGCGCCGAGCGTCAGGCCGCTGATCTTGTCGTCGGTGCCGTCGCGGGCGGTGAGGAACAGGACCGGGATGCGGGTGCCCGAGCCGCGCAGCAGGCGCAGCACCTCGAAGCCGTCCATGTCCGGCAGCATCACGTCCAGGACGATCAGGTCCGGGGTGAACTCGCTGGTCGCGGCCACGGCCGCTCGCCCGCTCGTCGCGGTGCGGACCTCGAAGCCGGCGTAGCTGAGGCTGGTGTCGAGCAGTTCGACGATGTTCGGTTCGTCGTCGACGATCAGCAGACGGGCCTCGGGGGCCGCGGCCTCGTGTTCGGCCATGGCGCTCCTCGGACGGACGGAAGTACTCAGGGTGGTCATCATCCCATTCCGTCCGGGGAGCAGGCGAACAGGTCAGTTCTCCCGGGTCACGATGCTGATCATCGTGAACATGCTGCCCGCGAACAAAGACACCAGGAAGATGAAGAGCGACATCCGGATGTCGTGCGCGAACTGGTAGAACAGCACGGCCAGAGCCAGGGCGGCGACGACGACGAGCGCGCCGCGAACGGCGTTGGAGTTCTTGTTCACGGGGGCAACGGTTCCACGGAATGACGCGATCCAGTCGTCGCCAAAGGCAATTCCTGCCAAGCCCATAGGACGCTCATAGGCTCGGTCGGCCGATCGGGAGAAGATTGTGAGAAAACTGCGTAACGCGCGCAGCGAATGCTCAGTTTCTCAGCGTTCTTTGATCGTTCGCACAGGCGCTTAACGTTTGAGAAATGACCAGCGCCTACCGTGGGGCGCATGGACGAATCGGTGTTCACTCCCGGCGACGGGCTCGACGCGATCGAGGCCTCCTACCGGCAGGCCGGGTTCGTGCTCCTGCGCGGTCTCTTCTCCGACGAGTTGATGGCCGCGATGGAGATCGAGTGCGCCGACGCCCAGCGTCGGGTGCTGTCCGGTGAGTTACCCGAGCGGTACGGCGCCGCCCAGTACCTCGACGACGCCAGCAAGATCGAGCGCTTCGTCAACTACGTCCAGCAGGTGCAGGAGGTCTCGCCCGCGGTGCTGGCCGCCGCCACCGACCCGGCCCTGGTCGCGATCATCCACCGGCTGATCGGGGCGGACGCCTGGCTGGCCGGCCCGGGCAAGCAGGGCATCGTCTACCAGGACGCCCGCCCGGGCAAGGAGTCCGGCTACACCCGGATCGGCTGGCACTCCGACTGGCAGGCGTCGCCGAGCCTCGACATCTGGCCGTCCACCGCGTTCACGTTCCACCTCGACGGCACCAGCCCGGCCAACGGCTTCCTGCGCGTCGTCCCCGGGAGTCATCGGTGGGCGACGCCCGCGCCCTACCGGAACGTCAACAACGTCGAGGTGCCGGCGGACGCGAAGCCGGCCGGCGGGTACACCGACGAACCGCCGCCGTTCCCGATGCCGCTCGGCTTCGAGAAGGTCCCGGGCGAGATCGGCGTCTACGCCGACCCCGGCGACGTCATCCTGCACGACGCCTATCTGTGGCACTCGGCCGCGCGGGCCACCGACGACGAGGGCATTCGCCGGCACGTGCGGTCGGGCTACTTCAGCGGTGATCCGACGCAGACCCGCGATCAGTTCCTCAAGAACGCGGCTCGCTGAGGGTTCGCTCGAGCCGGCGGACCTGGGCCCTCATCACGTCGGGGTCGCGCAGCGCGTTGGCGAGTACCGCGCCGCCTTGTATACCGGCGAACAGCGCCACCGCGTCGGCGCGCGGCTGGGGCGAGTCGAGCGCGGCGAACTGCTGCTCGGCCCAGTCGAGGATGCGCGCGATCGGGCCGGTCGCTTCCGCGTCCAGGCCGTCGTCGCGACGGCCGAGCTCGGAGACCAGGCTGCCGAGCGGGCAGCCGAAGCGGGCGACGACGTCGCTCATGTCGTCCCAGCGGCGCAGCAGACCGGTGAGGCGCTGGGCCGGGTGAGTGGAGCGGCCGTCGAGCGCGGTGAGCATCTCGCCGACCTGGTCCAGCTGGGCCGCGATCACGGCCCGGACCAGGTCGTCCTTGGTCTTGAAGTAGTAGTAGATGTTGCCGACCGGCACGCCGGACGCCTCGGCGACGTGCGCGAGCGTGGTGGCCTCGACGCCTTGCCGATAGAGCATCTCGGCCGCGCCGCCGACCAGCTTGGCCCGCTTGTTCGCTGAGTCAGTCATCTCACTGACAAGGTAGCTGGCTAGTCAGTCGGACGACTGACTAGCGACCTCACGGCGTGTCGAGCAGGTAGCGTCGGGGCGTGGACGTGGTCGGGGCGCTCCGGGAGGCCGGGAAGCTCGGGGGCTACTTCGCGCTCGGGTCCGGCGCCGGCCGGCCGGTCAGCGATCTTCACGACCCCGACTCCGACGCCCTCGACCGGCTGATCGACGAGGTCACGGCCGCGATCGGGGCTCCCGAGCCACGGATCGGGGCGTCGATCCTGTTCCAGGGGTTCGCGGCGCGCCTCTGGTCGCTGACGCTCGGACCCTTGTCGATCGCCGGGGTCGTGCCCGATCTGGCCCCCGACCGGCTGTGGTGGCGGTCCGCGAACGGCTCGCTCACGCTCGGCCTCGAGCCGGTCGAAGCCACCGCCGACGGCGTCTTCCGCACGGTCGTCGATCAGCACCTGCTCCCGCTGGTGGACGCCACCCAGCAGCGCGTTCGGCTGCCCACCGCACTCCTGTGGGGCAATGCGGCCTCAGCGCTGGTCGGCACCGTACGGGTACTGAACACCGCCCGGGGCTGGGACAGCGCCCGCGACCTGCTCGAACGCGGCCCCTTGCGAGGCACCCTGGCCGGGCCCGATTTACAGCGGCGGAGCTGCTGCCTCTTCTACCGCGTCCCGCACGGCGGCCTGTGCGGCGATTGCGCACTCCGCTGACCCCGCCGTCGCCGCCTGTGTGGCCGCGCTCACGCCGTAGCCTTCTCGGCGTGCGACACATTCGGGTCATCGGCGTCGGGGCGGGCGATCCGGGGCTGCTCACCGTCGAAGCGGTCAAGGCGCTCCGCAGCGTCGAAGTGTTCCTGGTCCTCGACAAGGGTGAGACGACCGCCGAGCTGACCGCCGCCCGGCAGGCGATCCTGGAGCGCTACCTGGACACCTACCGCATCGCGCTGATCGCCGACCCACCCCGCGACCGCACCGCGGCCAACTACGAAGGCGCCGTCGAGGCCTGGCGGGACGCCCGGTCGATGGCGGTCGAGCACGCGCTGCGCACCGAGGTCGGCGAGAAGGGGACCGCGGGGCTCCTGGTCTGGGGCGACCCGGCGCTCTACGACGGCACGATCACGATGCTCGACACGATCGTCGCCCGGGGCCAGGTGCCGCTCAAGTACGACGTCCTCCCGGGCATCAGCAGCGTGCAACTGCTCGCCGCCCGCCACCGGATCACGCTCACCCGCACCGCGGGGGCCGTCCAGATCACCACCGGCCGCCGGGTCGCGGCCGGCCACCACGACGAAGACACCGACGTCGTCGTGATGCTCGACGCGCACCTGGCCTGCGAACGGTTCCGCGGCCAGGGCGCCGACCTCTACTGGGGCGCCTACCTGGGCACCGCCGACGAGGTCCTGATCGCCGGCCCGCTCGACGAGATCCTGCCCCACGTCACCGAGAAGCGCGCCCGGCTGCGCGAGGCCAAGGGCTGGATCATGGACACCTACCTGGTGCGCCGGGGAGGGTCCAAACCCCCCGTGTGAGTATGGCGAGCATGAAGTTGCGCGTATTCACTGAGCCCCAGCAGGGTGCCGACTACGAGACGCTCCTCGCGGTCGCCAAGACCGCCGAGGACCTCGGCTACGAGGCCTTCTTCCGTTCCGACCACTATCTGGCGATGGGTGGCGTCGACGGGCTGCCCGGCCCCACCGACACCTGGATCACGCTCGGCGCGATCGCCCGGGAGACCTCCCGGATCCGGCTGGGCACGCTCGTGACCTCGGCGACGTTCCGCTACCCGGGTCCGCTGGCGGTCGCGGTCGCGCAGGTCGACCGGATGAGCGGCGGCCGGGTCGACTTCGGCCTCGGCGCCGGCTGGTTCGAGGCCGAGCACAAGGCCTACGCGCTCCCGTTCCCGCCGGTCGGCGAGCGTTTCGACCGGCTCGAGGAGCAGCTCGAGATCATCACCGGCCTGTGGGGCACGCCCGAGGGCGAGACCTACTCGTTCGACGGCAAGCACTACCAGATCGTCGACTCGCCGGCCCTGCCGAAGCCGGCCCAGAGCTCGCGCCCGCCGATCGTCATCGGCGGTAAGGGCAAGAAGCGGACGCCGGCGCTCACCGTGAAGTACGCCGACGAGTTCAACGTCCCGTTCGACTCGGTCGAGGCGGTCAAGGCCCAGTTCGACGTCGTCCGGGAGGCCTGCGAGCAGGCCGGTCGCGACCCGAAGGAGCTGGTGTTCTCGGCCGCGCAGATCGTCGTCTGCGGTAAGGACGACGCCGAGGTCGCCCGCCGGGCCGCGGCCGTCGGCCGGGACGTCGAGGAGCTCAAGCAGAACGGCGCCTGCGGGACGCCGGACGAGGTCGCAGCGAAGCTGCGCCAGTACGCCGAGGTCGGCGCCGAGCGGGCCTACCTGCAGTTCCTCGACCTCAGCGACCTGGACCACCTGGCCCTGGTCGCCGAGCAGGTCGCGCCGCAGCTCGCCTGACCATCCCCGGGGCGCGCCAGAGCGCGCCCCGGGGAACGTCACCCCAACCGGTCCCAGAGAAAAGCGAACGACAGCGCCCGCATGAACGCCCGCTGCTCGTTGTTGCTCGCTCCGCCGTGGCCGCCCTCGATGTTCTCGTAGTAGTCGACGGGATACCCGAGCTGCTCCAACCGGGCCACGAACTTCCGCGCGTGCCCGGGATGCACCCGGTCGTCCCGGGTCGACGTCGTGACCAGCAGCGGCGGATACGGCCGCTCCCGCGCGAGCAGGTGGTACGGGGAGAACGTCTGGATGAACTCCCACTGCGCCGGGTCGTCCGGATCGCCGTACTCGGCCATCCACGAGGCTCCGGCCAGCAGCGTGTGGTAGCGGCGCATGTCCAGCAGCGGCACCTGGATGACGACCGCGCCGAACAGCTGCGGGTACTGGGTGTACATGTTGCCGGTCAGCAGCCCGCCGTTGCTCCCGCCGGTGACGCCGAGCTGCCCGGCCGTCGTGATCCCGCGGGACGCCAGGTCCTCGGCGACCGCGGCGAAGTCCTCGTAGGCCCGCGGACGCTTCTCCTTCAGCGCGGCCTGGTGCCAGCGCGGGCCGTACTCGCCGCCGCCCCGGATGTTCGCCACCACGTACACGCCTCCGCGGGCCAGCCAGGCCCGGCCCAGCCCGCCGTCGTACCCGGGCACCATCGGGATCTCGAACCCGCCGTACCCGGTGAGCAGCGTTGGCAGGGGCTCATCGCGAACCGGCCCGACGACGAAATACGGAATTCGGGTGCCATCGGCCGACACAGCGAAGTGCTGCGCCACCGACATGCCCGCCGCATCGAACCGGGCCGGCGACCGCTTGAGCACCTCGCCCGACTCCGGGCTCCCGGCCACGTACCGGTGCAGCGACGGCGGGGTCAGGAAGCCGTCGACCGCGAGCAGGTACTCGTCGCCGTGGTAGCGGTCGGTCGAGGCCACCCGGACCGTGCTCCACTCCGGGATCGACGCCGACGGCGTCCGCGTCCAGCCGGACGGGCCTGGCTGCAGCACGTCCAGGCTCGGGCGGACGTCGACCAGCGAGCTGAGCAGCAGCGCGTGTTCGGTCCAGGAGTACGACAGCAGCGCCGACCGGTCGTCGGGCGCGAACAGCACGTCGAACTCGCGGTGGCCCGCGCGGAACCGCTCGAAGTCGATGACCAGCAGCGACCCCGCGGTGTAGGCCTCCCACGACGTGCGCAGCTCGACCAGGAGGTGCCCGGCGTGCACGCTGATCTCGGCGTCGTCCGGGACGTCCACCGGCACCGGGTCGTCGCCGGTCAGCAGGTACCGCTTGCGGTGGTAGAAGTCGATGCTCCGGTAGACGAAGTCCAGACCGGACAGTGGGTCCCGGAACGCCGACACGGACACGTCGGACGACTCACCCTCGAAGACCGTGACGGCCTCTTCGAGGGGCGTTCCTCGGGTCCAACGTTTGACCAGTCGCGGGTAGCCGGAATCAGTCATCGAGCCCACGCCGAAGTCGGTGCCGACGTAGAGCGTGTCCTCGTCGATCCAGCCGACGCTGCTCTTCGCCTCGGGCAGCGTGAACCCGTCCGGCACGAACGCCTTGGCGACCGGGTCGAACTCCCGGGTCACGTCCGCGTCCGAGCCGCCGACCGAGAGCGAGATCAGGCACTTCCGGTAACTCGGCGCGAGGAACGACGCCCCGTGCCACACCCAGTTCTGGTCCTCGTCCCGGGCCAGCGCGTCGACGTCGATCAGGACGTCCCAGTCGGGTTTGTCGTTGCGGTACTGCTCGAGCGTCGTCCGGCGCCAGAGGCCGCGCGGGTTCGCCGCGTCCTGCCAGAAGTTGTAGAGGTATTCGCCGCGGCGGGTCACGTACGGGATCCGCGTCTCGGCGTCCAAGACCTCGCGGATCTCGGTCTGGATCTCGGTGAACCGGGGCGAGTCGCCGTAGTCGGCGAGCGTCCGCGTGTTGTGCTGCCGGGCCCACTCGAGGGGGCCGTCCCCGGTGACGTCTTCGAGCCACCGATATGGGTCGTTACTATCCGTTGACTCGGGTCTGTCCGTTTCTGCTGGTTGCGGCGTTTCAGTCGATTCCACGGTGACAGTCTGCTCCTTGGAAACCAGCCACGTGCCCGACGGTTGGGGGTCGCAATTTTCCCCGGATTCTTGCCCATCCTTACCGGCGAGTAATGGCAGAATCACCGCCGTGGCCGGGCATGCGGAGCAGCAGACGGACTTAGCCATCGCCGACGAGACGCCGACCCCGACGGCCGTCGGGCCGCTCGACACCCCCAGAAGTTCGATCCCCGAGGGACAGCTGTTCAGCCGTCCGAGAGGTGGCGGCTCGTACAGCCCGGCCCTCGACGGGATCCGCGCGCTCTCGGTCATCGCGATCCTGCTGTATCACGGGGGCGTCGAACTCTTCGACGGCGGGTTCCTCGGCGTCGACGTCTTCTTCGTCCTCTCCGGCTACCTGATCACGTCGCTGCTGCTCGTCGAGCACGACCGCACCGGCACCCTGCACCTGAGGAACTTCTGGATCCGCCGCGCGCGTCGCCTGCTGCCCGCGCTCGCGCTGATGGTCGGCTCGGTCCTGGTGCTGTTCCCGATGCTCGGCGTCGAGTGGCCGTCCGGTACCCGCGGTGACGCGCTCGCCGTCCTGTTCTACGTCTCGAACTGGTGGTTCGTCGCCCAGGGCGAGTCCTACGCCCAGGCGTTCGAGGACCCGTCCCCGTTCCAGCACACGTGGTCACTGGCGATCGAAGAACAGTGGTACGTGCTGCTCCCGTTGGTCTTGCTGATCCTTTTTCGGACGCCGCTGGGGCGGCGCGCGCTGGGCTGGCTCCTCGCCGTGGGCGCGGTCGCGTCCGCCGCGGTCATGGCCGCGGTCCTCTCCACGTCCGACGGTTCCCGCGCCTACTACGGTACGGACGCCCGGCTGCAGGGGCTTCTCGTCGGAGCGACGCTGGCCTGCGTGTTCGCGTCGCCGGTGGGGCGCCGGCTGGTCGACAACGCGATCGTGGGCGTGCTGGGCTGGTTCGCGTTCGCCGCGCTGCTGGTGGCGTTCGTGGTCACCGCCCAGGCCGACCCCCGGATGTACCGGGGCGGGTTCCTGCTCGTCGCGCTGATCAGCGCGCTGCTGGTGGCGTCGGTGGTCGGGACCGGCCGGTACTCGCCCCGGGCGGTGCTGGCCTGGCCGCCGCTGGTGGCCGTCGGCGTGCTCTCCTACGGGATCTACCTCTGGCACTGGCCGATCTACCTGCTGCTCAACCCGGCTCGCACCGGCATCGACGGCCTCCCGCTGCTCGTCGTCCGGATCGCGTTGACCGGGCTGGTGTCCGTCGCCAGCTTCCTCATCGTCGAACGTCCACTACGGATCGGGGCACCACCGAACTCGCTGGCGTCGCCGCAGGTGGCGGCGCCCATCGCGGTGCTGGCGCTGGTGGCGGCGCTGGTCGGCGTGGCGGTTCCCGGCGTAGCCGGGGTGAAGGAGAAGTCGGCCGACTCCGTGTCGTCGCTGGCCAACGTGGCCCAGGACCCGGCCTCCGGCGGGTCGGGGGCCAACAAGGTCCTGCTGGTCGGGGACTCGAACACGCTCAGCCTGTTCGCCGCGGTACGCGACGACCCGGGCCCCGACGTGACGCTGAGCATCGCGACCCGGTTCGGGTGCGGGGTGGTGCCGTACACCGCGGCCATCGAGGGCAAGCCGGTCTCACCCGAGGAGCCGCTCTGCACGGACTGGGCCGCCCAGCGCGAGATGGAGATCGAGGCGGCCCAGCCGACGGTGGGCGTGCTGTTCTCGGGGACGTGGGAGCAGTACGACCGGTGGATCGGGGGGCGGACCGTGCCCTATACTTCGGCCGAGTGGATGCGGGTCACGACCGCGGACTACGTGCAGGTGCTGCGCGAGATCCTGAAGTACTCGCCGCGGGCGCTGGTGGTGCTCAACCACTGCCACTCGGTGTCGGACCCGGGGCTGCCGGCCGCGACGATGTTCGCCGCCGGACGGTACCCGCCGGTGATCAACGACCCGCAGCGGGTCGTCGCCACGAACACCGCGGCGAAGAAGGCCGCGGCGACGTTCGGGGGCAAGGTGGCGGTCATCGATCCGAACCCGTTCCTGTGCAAGAACGGCTTCACCGAGCAACTCGACGGCGTGCAACTACGCACCGACGGCGTCCACCTCACCACCGAGGGCGGGAAACTCCTCTGGAAGTGGCTGGAGCCCCGGCTAGTTGCCGCTCGGTGAGACCGGCTCGCCGGGGTTGGCCACTCCGACCGACGCGGCGGTGAGGCAGACGCCTGCGCTCTTCGGGACGTTGTCGAACGTGATCCAGCCGGCCGGGCCCTTCACCTTGACCCAGAGCACGTGTTCGCCCTGCTCGAACGTGATCTGGCGGCCCAGGGTGTTCGCCGAGTTGAAGACGGCCGGGGTGGTCTGCTTCGCGGTGTAGTGCAGCTCGGCGTACCACCACCAGTTGAACAGCACCTTGTCGAGGAAGACCGGCACGCGCTTCCCGCTGATCCGGTAACCGCAGTTCTTGACGTTGCCGGGCGGAGCCTTCGCCGACGTGACCACCGCGTGCGTGAGCTGCCCGGTCTGGTCGAGCACGTACAGGTCCTTGCTGACGTCCGGATCGGGGTTGATCGGGAGGTCGAGCGGGGCCATCAGCCGGGACGGGAAGTTCGTCGGGTTCAGCACGCCCCAGGCGACCTTCTCCGGCACCGCGCCGTTGTAGAGGTCGACCGGTCGTCCCATCGCCAGGATCGACTTCTCGGCGTTGGTGACGTAGCCCTTGGCCGGGTTCTCGTGCCAGCGGTTGCTGTACTTCACGGTCGAGACCAGGCTGCTCACGAACAGCGCGACGACCAGCGGGAGCACGACCGCGTTGGGGTTCGCGAGGTTGAGCCGGGTGCCGCCGAGCACCGGGGGCCACTCGATGCCGGCCCGCTGGGGCCAGGTGGTGGCCCACTCCGGGGGCCCGAACATCGCCAGCGTCAACGCGATCGCCGCGACCGGCGCGAGGTCGGTGAAGTACCGGAACTCCATCGCCGCACCCGACCCCAGCTGCAGACGCCCGACCGCGAGCACCAGGACGTCGAACAGCAGCATCCCGCCGAGCAGGATCCAGGCCTGGTAGGCGAGCGGACGCCGGTACACGGTCAGCGCGATGACCGCGAGGATGATCGCGCAGGCGACGAGCCGGAGCGCCAGCGGTGGGTTCGCGCTGGCGTCGACCGCGCCGATCGCCTTCCACGACCAGGGGCCGCCGAGCAGGCCGCTCGGCACCGAGTTCGTGGCCGCGTTGCCGAGCAGACCGCCGAGGTCCACGGCCGAGTCCGAGCGCTTGTCGAGCGGTCGGGTGACGTAGATGCCGGCGTAGACCAGGCCGAGGAGCACGAAGCTGATCCACTGCGCCCGGTGGCGCAGCAGCGCCGACTTCAGGCGGTCGGGGAGGTCCGCGTGCGGCTGCAGGATCACCGTGAAGACGAAGACCAGCGGGACGAGCAGCGCGGCCTTCTCGTAGAACGGGAGCGCGAGCGCGGTGACGACGACCGCGAGCGCGCCGGAGAATTTCCGGCCGGTGCGGACGTAGGAGAGCTGGGCGAGGAGCGCGGCCGGGATCGCGATGAGCATCGCGAGCTGGTTGATCGAGACCGCCCACCAGAGGGTGGCGGGCAGGGTGATCGGGCTGAACAGCACGATCGCCAGCGGGATCAGCGCGGCCAGGCGGGGGCCGGCCAGGCGCCGGATGAGCAGCCAGATCAGCGCGAAGCTGATCGCGATCAGCGCCAGGTCGACGCCGGCGACCACCCGGTAGTCGAGCGGGGCGATCGTCGTCTCGACCCAGACCAGGAGGTAGGCGCCGGGCATGAAGTGGGAGTTGTAGGGGGTGAAGAGGAGGTCGGGGGTGAGGCCTTTTTCGGCGGCCAGGCGGGCGAACGTGAAGTCGTCGAGGGAGAAGTAGCCGCCCCAGGCGGCCCAGGCTCGGATGAGCAGCTCGGTGAGGATGAGCGTGACCGCGGCCACGTCGACGAACCGAGAGCTGACCGGCGCCACCGCCGGACCGCCGACGGCATCCCGGTCATCCGGTGCGGCCGCCCCGGTCGGCTCGGGCGCCGGGTGCTCCGGCCCACGCGCCCCGCGCACCGCGTCGTCGTCCCGTGCCAGGGGCGCCGCCTCCGGCGCCGGCGGTCCGGCCGGGTGCTCGGTCTCCCGTACCGGGTCCGGCTTCTGCTCCGGCTTCGGAGGCGCGGCCACGGCCACCGCGCTCGGCGCGGCATCCTCGACCGGGGCCGGGGCCGGGGCCGGGGCCGGGGCCGCTTCGTTTGCGGCCGGCGGAGGCTCGGGCGTGGGCGCCGGAGGCTGCTCCGGAGCGGCTTCCGGTTCGGCCGGGACCCGGGCGGCCGGGGTCGGACGGCTCCGGAACGGGTGGGGGGCCGGGCCCGCGGGCGGCTCGCCCGACGTCGGACTCTCCCACCACGGCTCGGCCGACGGCTGACTGATCGGCGGCCCCATCGCGTACCGCGCCTGCTCGGACGCCGCCCACGACGGCGCCTCCCGAGGCCCGGCCCACTCGTCGGCCGTCCCCGCCGACTCCCGGTCGGCACCCGTCCGATCAGACATGCAGCACACCCAAACCGAAGAGCACCAGCCACACCCCACCGAGTGCCAGCAGCATCTTGTCCCGTAACACGATTTCCTCCGGCTCACCGGTGTGTCCACGATCGACGTCCCGGGCGTATTTCAGCAGCCCGAGCACCAGCGGCGCGATAGACAGCGACGTCCACGGCGCCGACGTGACCCCGGCCCGCTCGTCCGCCACCTCGAACGCCCACAGGCAGTACGCCGCGATCACCACGCCCGCCGACGTACTCCACACGAACCGCAGGTAACTCGCCGAGTACTCACGCAACGACGGACGCGTGCCCTGGTCGTCCCCGAGCGTCACGATCTCCGAGTACCGCTTCCCGGCCACCATGAACAGGCTCCCGAACGCGGCCACGATCAGGAACCACCGCGACAACGGCAGGTCCGCGGCCAGCCCACCGGCCATCGACCGCAGCAGGAACCCCGACGCGACCAGCGCCAGATCCACGACCGGCTCGTGCTTGAGCCAGTTCGAGTACAGCGTCGTGCAGGTCACGTACACCCCGACGCAGATCGCCAGGTTGCCGTACCCGGTGAGCGCGGGCACCACCACCGACCCGGCCAGCAGCACCACGCCGGCCGCGTAGGCCAGCGGCAGCGGCACGTCCCCGCGGGCGATCGGCCGCCGACGCTTGCTCGGATGCGCCCGGTCGCGCTCGACGTCCCGCGCGTCGTTGATCAGGTACCCACCGGCCGACGCGGCCACGAAGCACCCGAGCGCCACCAGCGCGTCGACCAGGACCGGCAGGTGCCAGAGCTGGCCCGCCGCCAGCGGCGCGGCGAAGACCAGCACGTTCTTGATCCACTGCCGGGGCCGCAGCGACTGGGCGAACGCCCGGCCGCGAGCCGGGAGTCCTAAGTGTCCGGCCCCGGCCGCGACCACTGCCGGCGGCGCGGCCGGTACCGCCTCGGAAGCGGCTACCGTCTCGCTCACGCGAACTCCTTCGCCGGCAACGTTGCCATTTCGCGATGGTAAGTCGATGGGTGGGTCAGATCGGGAGTTTGCGGAAGATCGGCCGGGGCACGTGGCGCAGCGCGCTCATCACGAACCGCAGCGTGCCGGGCACCCAGATCGTCTCCCGGTGGCGACGCAACCCCGACACGATCGCGTCGGCGACCTGCTCCGGCGTCGTCGAGAGCGGTGCGGGCTCCAGGCCGGCGGTCATCTTCGTCCGGACGAACCCGGGCCGCACGACCAGCAGGTGGACGCCCGTCCCGCGCAGGACGTCGCCGAGCCCGGTCGCGAACGCGTCCAACCCGGCCTTCGACGAGCCGTAGGCGAAGTTCGACTTGCGCGGCCGTTCGCCGGCCACCGACGACAGGACCACGATCGCCCCGTGCCCCTGCCGCTGCATGGCCTGCGACACCGGCACCAGCGTCGAGAGCCCGCCGACGTAGTTCGTGGTGGCGATCTCCACCGCGTGCGCCGGATCGCGCTCGGCGAGCGTCTGCTCACCCAGCACTCCGAAGGCCAGAACGGCGAGATCGACGTCGTCCACGAAGGCTTTGTCGACGACGTCCGGATGGGCCGACGGGTCGGTCGCGTCGAACGGGACCACCTCGACCCCGGCGCCCAGCGCGCGCAGCTCGTCGGCGGCCGCGTCCAACGAAGGCGACGGACGCCCGGCGAGCACGACGCGGCGGCAGCGGTCGGCGACCAGCTTGCGGGCCAGGGTCAGCCCGATCTCCGAGGTGCCGCCGAGCAGCAGCAACGACTGCGGCGACCCCAGGGCGTTGATCACAGCTCCAGCCTCCTCGACAGATCGGACGCGAAGACGCCGGCCGGGTCGAGGCGGGAGCGCACGGCCCGCCACTCGTCCAGCCGCGGGTACATCGCGGGCATCAGTTCCGGCCGCAGCCGGGAGTCCTTGGCCAGGTAGATCCGGCCACCGGCCGACACGACCAGTTCGTCGAGCCCGTCGAGCAGGCGCGCGAGCCCGGCCATGTTCGCCGGCAGATCGAGCGCGAGCGTCCAGCCCGGGGACGGGAACGACAGGTGGCCCGGGCTGCCGGCGCCGAACCGCTTCAACACGGCCAGGAACGCCGGCGAACCGGCCGCGCTCAGCCGGTCGACCGCGGTGCGGACGACGTCCTCGGCGCCGTACGGGACCACGAACTGGTACTGGACCAGCCCGGGCCGGCCGTAGATGCGGTTCCAACGTTCGACCAGGTCGAGCGGGTGGAAGAACGCCGAGATCGACTGGAGCTGGCCCCGCCGGGTGACCGCCTTGCGGTACCAGACCTCGTTGAACGCGGCCACCGTCGCCTTGTTCAGCAACCCCGGTGGGACGACGCCCGGCGGCACCGACGCCAGCGGGCGCGGCCCGAACGCGAACGGGTCCTTCCGCGGCGGGAGCTGGTCGCGCCGGGCGTGGTCGCCGCGGGTGATCACCGCCCGGCCCATCCGGGGCCCGCGGGCCAGCAGGTCGATCCAGGCGACCGAGTAGCGGTAGGCGTCGTCGGTCGCGGCCAGCCGGTCGATCAGCGCGTCGACGTTCGCGGCCCGCTCGGTGTCGACCGACATCAGGCTGGTCTCGACCGGGAGCAGCCGGATCGTGGCCGCCACCACGATGCCGGTCAGCCCCATCCCGCCCGCGGTGGCCCAGAAGACGTCGTCCCCGGGGCCGACCGAGACGGTCTCGCCCGACGCGAGCAGCAGATCCAGGTTGATCACGTGCTGGGCGAACGAGCCTTCGACGTGGTGGTTCTTGCCGTGGATGTCGGCCGCGACCGCCCCGCCGACCGTGACGTACCGGGTGCCCGGGGTGACCGGGACGAACCACCCGAACGGCAGCACCTGGCGCATCAGCGTGTGCAGGCTCAGCCCGGCCTCGACCGTGATGTGGCCCCGTTCCACGTCGAACGACCGCACCGCGGTGCAGCGGGTGAGGTCGACGACGAGCCCGCCGGCGTTCTGGGCCGCGTCGCCGTAGCTGCGGCCCAGCCCGCGAGGCAGCACCCCGCGTTTCGGGGCGTCCCCGACGGCCTTCGCGACCTCGTCGATCGAGGTCGGGGACACCACGTCCGCCGCGGTCGGGGCGGTGGCGCCCCAACCGGCCAGTAGCCGCCGCTCAACCTTCACGCGGCCACCCTGCCACAATCCTTACTCGGGAGTAGCTATCTCCACCGGATCGCACGGCCTTTCTCCGGCGCGGGTGCGTGTGTCGCGCCCGCGCCGGAGATCGGACCTCAGAACGGGTACTGCGCCGGCGTCGATCGCAGCGTGACCCACTGGGTCTCGGTGAACGCCTCGAGGTTCGCCCGCGCCCCACCGTGGCGCGAACCCGTACCCGACTCGCCGACCCCGCCGAACGGGATCGTCGCCTCGTCGTTCACGGTCTGGTCGTTGATGTGCACGGCCCCGGACGGAATCTGGGCCGCGATCTCCAGCGCCCGGGCGACGTCCCGGGTCATGATCCCCAGCGACAGCCCGTACTCCGAATCCGCGGCCAGCGCGATCGCCTCGTCCACGGTCGAGAACCGGCGCACCGGCGCGACCGGCCCGAAGATCTCCTCGGCCCAGCCCGGCGCGGTCGTCGGGATGTCGGCCAGCACGGTCGGACGGTAGAACAGCCCCTCGTACGTGCCGCCGGCCGCCAGCCGCGCGCCCTGCTCGACGCTCGCGGTGACCCGGGCGTGGATGTTGTCGCGCTGCCGGACGTCGATGATCGGGCCCAGCGCGACCTGCTCGGTCGCCGGGTCACCGACCGGCAGGTGGTCGGCCCGCTCGGCCAGCGCGGCGATGTACTCGTCGGCGATGCGGTCGGAGACCAGGTGCCGTCCGGTCGTCATGCAGACCTGACCCTGGTTGAAGAACGACCCCCAGGCCGCCGCCGACACGACCTCGGCCGGATCGACGTCGTCCAGCACGATCATCGCCGAGTTGCCGCCCAGCTCCAGGTGAGCGCGCTTGAGGTGCTTACCGGCCAGCTCGCCGATCCGGCGCCCGGCCCTGGTCGATCCGGTGAACGCGATCACCCGGGTCAGCGGGTCGGTGATCACGGCCTCGCCCACGTCGACGCCACCCGGCAGCAGCGACAGCACACCGGCCGGCAGCCCGGCCTCCTCCAGCACCCGGACGATCGACACCCCGCCGCACACCGCGGTCCGCGGGTCGGGCTTGAACAGCACCGAGTTGCCGAGCGCGAGCGCCGGAGCCACCGCCCGGATCGCCAGGATGACCGGCACGTTGAACGGCGCGATCACGCCGACGACCCCCACCGGCAGCTGCCGGGCCATGCTGAACCGGGGCTGCGACGAGCGGAGCACCTCGCCGAACGGCGTCGACGCCAGCGCCGCGGCCTCGTAGCACTCCTGAGCCGCGGTCTCGATCTCGAACCCGGCCCGGCCCGGGATCGCCCCGCCCTCGCGGACCAGCCAGCCCGAGATCTCCTCGGCGTGCTGCTGGAACAGGTCGCCGGCCCGGCGCAGCACGGCCGCCCGCTCGGTGTACGGCCGGGCCGCCCACTCCTTCTGGGCCGCCGCCGCCGACGCGGCTGCCCGGCGCACGTCCTCGACCGAGGCCCGCCCGAGTAACCCGAGCTCCTTGCCGGTCGCCGGCTCGACCGACGCCTCCGGAGCGGCCCCACCGTCGGTCCATCCGTCGAGGTAGATCTTGCCTTCCCAGACCGCACTGTCTAGTAGACCCATCTTTGTCCCCATCTTCTTCGACGTCGGTTTCCGCATGTCACACCGGCCAACGATGAGAAGTCCAGCCCGGTTTCCGCTGGACGGAGATCCTGTGTAGGCCGGGCCCCGGTGGGGAAACCAGCGCGGCATGGAGCACTTCACGATCGCCACCGAAGCCGAAAAGAGCCCCGACTTCCGTCGTGTGCTCTGGACCGGCGAGCACACGCAGCTGGTCATCATGACGATCCCGCCGGGCGGCGAGATCGGCGAGGAAGTTCACGAGGAGAACGACCAGATCCTCACGTTCGTCAGCGGCGTCGGCGAGGCCCGCGTCTCCGGCCAGACCCGCAAGATCGCGGCCGGTGACCTGGTCGTCGTCCCGGCCGGACGCAAGCACAACTTCGTCAACACCGGGCCGAACCCGCTCGTGCTGTACACGATCTACGGCCCGCCGGACCACGCCGACGGCGCCGTCCACAAGACGAAGGAAGAGGCCGACCGCCTCGAGGAGGCCGGCAAGGACGAGCCGCCGCAGTCGTGACCCTCGATGCCTACCGGCGGATGGTCCTGACCGGTGGGGACCTGGCGGTCGAGCTCGACTCCGGCCGCCGGGTCTCGGTCCGCGCGACCGCACCCGTCGAGGGTGTGCTGAGGCTCCGGATCGGTGACCCGTCCGTCTGCGACGACATTCTCCTTCCTGATCTCGACGATCGGCCGGTGGACATCTCCGCCCAGGGCACCGGGGTGGCGCTCCGCGCCCCCGGTGTTTCCGCCGTCTGGCGCGATGGCCAGGACTTTCGTCTCGGCCCGTTCGCACGGTTCGCCGAACCGGCGGCCTCGACCGTGCCGTACGCGGCGGGCGCGAGGGAGGCGACCGACGACCGCCCGGCCGGCTGGGTCGAGACCGTGCACCTACCCCCGGGTGCCCGGGTTTACGGCGGAGGCGAGAGCTACCAGGGCCCGAACCTGCGCGGGCGGCACCGCTACCTGCGCAACACCGAGCAGGACCGCAACGCCGGGCGCGACAGCGCGTACCTCAACGTCCCGCTGCTGTGGTCGGACGCCGGGTGGGGGCTGTTCGTGCACACCGGCGGAGTCGTGGACGCCGACCTGGGGGCCGAGCACGTCGAGGCGGCCCGGATCGAGGTCGACGGGCCCGGCATCGACCTGTTCCTGCTGCTCGGCGACGGCCCGACGATCCTGCGGCGCTACTCCGAGCTGACCGGCCGGCCCGGACCGCTGCCGGACTGGGCGTTCGGCGTCTGGATGAGCCGGTCGTCGTACTTCACCGCGGCCGAGATGGTCGCGGTCGCCGACGACCTGCGGGCCGCGGACTGCCCGGTCGATGTGATGCACGTCGACGAGTGGCTCGCCGAGTCGGTGCTGGACGACGCGGCCTGGAGCTCGGCGCCGAACCGCACTCGGTTTCCGTCCGGATGGACGTCGGAATTGGCTTCGCGGGGCGTCCGGACGAGCGTCTGGATCAACCCCTACCTGGCCAAGGGCTCGGCACTCGCGGACGAGGCGACGGCGAAGGGCTACCTGATCCGGACGCCGGACGGAGAGCCGGCGGGCGCGGCCGACAACCCCGACACGCTGCCGGTCGACTTCACCGATCCGGAGGCCCGGGAGTGGTGGCAGGGGCGGCTGGCCGAGGTGCTCGGCGCGGAAGGCGTGTCGGCGCTGTTGTCCGACTTCGGGGAGGAAGTACCCCCCGACGCGGTCTTCGACGACGGGCGACGAGGCCGGGACCGCCACAATTCGTACGGGCTGATCTACGCCGAGACCGTGTGGGAGGTCGGGCGCCGGGTTCGCCCGGACGACTTCGCGCCGATCTTCCGGGCCGGCACCGCGGGGTCGCAGCGCACCCCGGCGCACTGGGCCGGCGACATGCCGTCGACCTGGGCCGGGCTCGTGTCGTCGCTCCGGGCCTGCCTGTCGATGTCGCTCTCCGGCTTCGCGGTCGTCAGCCACGACAGCGGCGGGTACTGGACGCCGTCGTCCTACGACCGGGCGTTGGAGCTGCGTAAGACGATGACGCCGGACGCCGTCGAGGCGGACGTGGAACCGGAGCTGTACGCGCGCTGGGCGCAGTGGGGCGCGCTGAGCCCCATCATGCGGTTCCACGGCGTCGGCCGGCGCGAGCCGACCGCGTATCCGGAGCCGGCCCGGTCGGTGGCGGTGGCCGCGTGCCGGCTCCGCAAGGCGCTGCAGCCGTACCTGGTCTCGGTGGCCGCCTCGGCCTCGGCCGACGGGTCGCCGATGATGCGGCCGATGGTGCTGGCCTACCCGGGTGACCGGGCCGGCCGTGACGCCGAGTTGCAGTACCTGCTCGGGCCGGACCTGCTGGTGGCCCCGCTGCTGGAGCCGGGCGGCACGCGCGAGGTGTGGTTCCCGCCGGGGGAGTGGGTGCCGGTCTGGGGCGCGTCGGCGGGCTCGGGCTGGGCGACTATTCGGTGTGAAATCGACCAGTTCCCGGTGTATGCGCGGGCGGGTTCGGCGGTCGCCGGCGTCGTAGCGTAGCTGCGATGTGCGTCACAGTGATCGAGCAAGTGCTGAGGACAACGGGAGTGTGTGCCCGCATACGTTCGTGAACGGGGTGTTTCGCGGGTCCACTGAGGCCTACAGTCGCGTTTCTAGCCATTCCGGTCGGGTCGGCGCGGAGGGCGGACACAGAAATGCGACGGGGTTGGCTCTCGGGAGCCGTGGTGTGCAGCGTGGCCTTCCAGGTCGCGCTCGTGATGCTGCCTGCCGGAGCGGTGCACGTCGAGAGCGTCGGCTTACTCTGCGTGACGGTCTGGGCGATGCTCCACTTTCTCCGCCGGGCCCGGGAACTGACCGGCGCGCAGCGGCGCTGGCGGCTGCTGAGCGTGGTCGCGCTGGCGCTGTGGGCGCTCGCGCTGAGCGGCAACGAGATCGGGCTACTGCTCGGGACGACGCTCGAAGTGCGGATGTTCGTGCTGGCGGTGCTCGCCCAGGGCGCACTGGCCTGCGCGGTCGTGACGCTGCTGGTCGTCCCGGGGTTGCGGCTGACCAGGGCGTCGACGACCCGGATGCTGCTGGACGGGGTCGCGGTGGGGCTGTCGCTGGCCTCGCTGGCCTGGGTCGCGCTGTTCGGCGTGGATCCCCGGGTCGATGTGGACGCTCCCGGGGCGTTGGCGCTGATCACGCTGTCCGGATCGTTGCTGGTGCTGCTGTCGGCGGCGTTACCGCTCTTCCTCGGCGGGAGCCGGAACGGGCCGTCGTCGCTCGGGTCGTTCGCGGCCGGGATCGCGATGATGGCGGTCGGGGCGGTGGCGGCCGGGTTCGCGGCGCTGGCCGGTAGCCCGACGCCGGAGGTCGCGGCCGGGGGAGCGCTGCTGCTCGGCACCGCGCTGCTCGGACGGGCCGCGCTGCTGCCGCTGCCGACGTTCGTCCGGCGGCCGCCGTGGGACTACCCGTCGACGCTCTCGCAGGCGCTGCCGTATCTGGTGCTGCTGGCGTTGGCGCTGGTCGCCGGGGTGCACCAGCTGCTCGTGCGGCAGATCAACCTGGTGCTGGTCGGGATGCTGTTCGTGCTGGCGGTGTCGGTGCTGACCCGGCAGTTCCTGTCGTTGAGGCGGAACGCGCGGCTGGCCGCCGAGCTGACCCGTCAGCGGGCTCAGCTGGCCTATCAGGCGTTTCGCGACCCGTTGACCGGGCTGGCGAACCGGGCGCTGTTCGCCGAGCGGCTGGCGTCCGCGTCGGCCGACGGCGGCACGCCGTCCGTCCTGCTGATGGACCTGGACGCGTTCAAGGCGGTGAACGACACGCGGGGTCATGCCGCCGGGGATCAGCTGCTGGTGACCGTCGCCCGGCGGATGCGGACCGCGGTCGGGAACGGCGACACGGTCGCCCGGATGGGCGGCGACGAGTTCGCGGTGCTGTTGCCGGGTTCCTCGGACGCGGAAGTGGTCGCGCAGCGGATTCTCGAGCGGGTGGCCGGGCCGGTGACGTTGGACGAGGCGACCGTGGGGGTGCGGGTGAGCGTCGGCGTCGCGACCGCCCGGCGCGGAGCGTCGCCCGACGCCGTCCTCCGGGACGCGGACCTGGCGCTGTACCGGGCGAAGTCCGAGGGCAAGAACCGCTACCGGGTGGCCGACCGGGAGCTGGCCGACCGCGCGCTCGAGAAGTTCCGGCTGCAGGAGGAGCTGCGCGAAGCGGTCGACCGGGACGAGTTCGAGGTCGGGTACCGCCCGCTCGTCGAGCCGGCGTCCGAACGGGTCGTGGGGGCCGAGGCCGTGGTCCGCTGGCGGCACCCCACCCGAGGCCTGCTCGGCCGGGCCGACTTCGCCGACGCGGCGGTCGCGGTCGGCCTGCTCTCCACGGTGGACCGCCGGACGTTGTCGATGGCCTGCGCCGACGCCCGCACCTGGCGCGCCGGGCGGCTGACCGTCACCGTGCCTGTGGGGGCGGCCTGCGTGGCCGACCCGGCGGTCGTCGGCGCGGTGCTGACCTGCCTCGACGGCCTGTCTCCGAACGCTCTGGAGCTGGCCGTGCCGGAGGCCGCGCTGGCCGCCGACCTGACCGCGGTCGAGCCGCCGCTGCGCGGGCTGGCCGATCTGGGCGTCGGGCTCGGCATCGCCGACTTCGGCGCCGGGCCGACCGAACTGCGTCGGCTGCGCTCGCTGCCGTTCCGGACCCTGACCCTGCACCCGTCGCTGGCCGGCGACCCGGCGTTGACCAGGGCGGTGCTCGACCTGGCCCGGAGCCTGGGGCTGCGCGCGGTGGTGACCGGAGTCGAGTCCTGGGCGCGCCTGCGCGACTGCGGCGCCCCGCTGGCGACCTACGGCCCGCCGCTGCCGGCAGCCGAGTTCGCGCTGTTGACCAGAACGTCGCGAGCCGACTCCGTCGCCTAGCGCAGGTTCGGGGGCTGGCCGGTGGCCTCCAGGACCGACGTCCAGAGGTCGCCTTCCGGGTCGACCTGGTTGCGCTTGCTGATCGCCAGCCGCATCGGGACGTGGACGAACCGGCCGTGCCAGCGGCCGACCACCATCTCGGTGCGCCCGGCCATCGCCGCGTGTACGGCGGTGTGCGCGAGCCGCAGGCAGTAGACGCTGTCGTACGGGTTCGCGGGCACGCTGCGGATCGTGTAGCTCGGGTCGATGTACTTCAGGTTCAGCTCGAGCCCGGCCTCGTCGAAGTCCTGGCTGATGCGGTGGCGCAGGTGGACGCCGATGTCGCCGAGCCTCCGGTTCCCCGACGCGTCGGTGCCGTTCGTCTCCAGGAGCTCCTGCCCGGCGCCCTCCGCCACCACGACGACCGCATGCCCCCGCTCGACGACCCGTTTGCGCAGGTGAGCGAGGAGGCCCCGGTCGCCCTCGAGCGTGAACGGCACCTCGGGGATCAGCACGAAGTCGGCGTCGTTCTTGGCCAGCGCCGCGTAGCAGGCGATGAACCCGGAGTGCCGTCCCATCAGTCGGACCAGCCCGACGCCGTTCGGCACGGTCCGGGCCTCGACGTGCGCGGTGCGGATCGACTCCGCGGCCCGGCCGAACGCGGTCTGGAACCCGAAGCTCTGGTTGATGTACGGGATGTCGTTGTCGATCGTCTTGGGGACGCCGACGACCGCGATCTTCAGCCCGCGGTCCGCGATCTCCGCGCTGACGTTGATCGCCCCGCGCATGGTGCCGTCGCCGCCGACGACGAACAGCGCGGAGATGCCGAGCCGTTCCAGGCAGTCGACGATCTCCCCGGCGTCCTGCTCACCGCGCGAGGTGCCGAGGATCGTGCCGCCGTGCTCGTTGATACCCGCGACGGCGTCCGGCGTCAGGTCGACGACGTCCCGGCCGTACCTCGCGATGAAGCCCTGATAGCCGTTGCGGATCCCGACGATCCGGCGGACGCCGTAGTGCTCGGTCAGCTCCAGCACGAGCCCGCGGATCACGTCGTTGAGCCCGGGGCACAGCCCGCCGCAGGTCACGATCGCCACCCGGGTCTTGGCCGGCTCGAAGAAGATGCGGCTGCGCGGGCCGCCGGGTTCGAAGCTCGGTAACTGCTCGATCGGTAGTCCGCGGGCGGCGACCATCGAGATCGTGTCGTCGAAGAGCACGCGGTCGCCTTCGTCGACGTACGCCTCGGTCGTTCGACGCGCCTCGACCAGAGGCGCGAACGGCGAGTCGATCCGGCAGGGACCGAGGGACGCAATGGAGAAGTCCATGGATCGGCCTTCCGTCGCGGGGGTACCCGCGACGGCACTGTCGCCTGGTTTGCATCCTGCCTCACCGGCCGCGGCGAGATAACCCTTCAGTACGAGCCCGGCCCGCCGATGGGTGGATGAGGCACGTTCGCGGGGGGACGCATGCCGGGAAAGGCTCGCTGGTGGGTGGCGACGCTGGTCGGCGTCGTGCTCTACGAGTGGGCGGCGGCCCGCTTCGGCTCCGGGTTCTACCCGTTCGACCGGGGCGTGCTGGTGGGTGTGGTCGGGTGGATGCTCGTCCGGTACACCCGGGCCAGCCGTGAGGCGACCGGGCGGCTGCGGACGGCCCGCCGGCTCGGGGCGGCGGCCGCGGCGCTCTGGCTGGGTGCGATCGCCTGGAACCTGGCCGCCGACCTCGCCGGGGTGCCCGAGAAGACCCAGACCGTCGTCTACGCGCTGGCCTCGCTGCTGCCCGCGGCCTGCGGCGTCGCCGCGATGGTGACGCTGCCGGTCGCGCCTCCGACGACGCTCGGCAAGCTGCGCCTGGTACTCGACGGGCTGATCGCCGCGTTCTCGATGCTCGCGCTGGTGTGGCTGTTCGTGCTGAAGGACTGGTACGCGTCGCACGGCGGCGGCGCGGACGGCGTCACGCTGATGGTGCTGTGCATCGTGCTGATCGTCGTCGCCGCGATGGCGCTGATCCTGCTGGCCAACGGGTCGGGTCGGCAGGTCACCGCGCTGACCGGCCTGGCCGTCGGGCTGGGGCTGATCGCGATCGCGATGTTGCTGCAGTTGGCGTCGATCCTGCAGGGGTCGGGCTGGCTGTGGGGGAACGGGCTGCTGCAGCTCGGGGTGCTGGTGCTGGGGGCTACGGCGCGCCTGCCGTTCGGTGCCCCGGTCCGGGACCGCGACAGCACGACGCTGGCGTCGCACGCGCTGCCGTACCTGCCGTTGGCCGGGATGATCGTGGTGGTGATGGGTGACCAGGTCCGGGACGGCTCGATCGACATGCTGGTGGCCTGGCTCGCGCTGAGCGCCGTCGTCGCCGTGCTCGGGAGGCAGTTCGTCTCGCTGCGGATGACCGCATCGCTCAACCGCGAGATCGACGCCCACCGCGCCCGCCTGGCCCATCAGGCGTTCCACGACCCGCTGACCGGCCTGGCCAACCGGGCGCTCTTCGGCGAGCGGCTCGCGTCGGCATTGTCGGACGGCTCCGGGCCCGCGCTGCTCCTCGTCGATCTGGACGGGTTCAAGGCGGTGAACGACACCCGCGGTCACGCGGCCGGGGACCAGTTGCTGGTCGCGGTGGCCGGGCGCCTGAAAGGCGCGGTCCGCGCGACCGACACGGTCGCGCGCCTCGGCGGCGACGAGTTCGCGGTGGTGCTGCCCGGGGCCGCGGAGCCGTCCGCCGCGATCGCGGTGGCGAGCCTCATCCTGCAACGGGTCGGAGAACCGGTCTCGCTCAGCGAGGGCGCGCCGGTCGCGGTCCGGGCGAGCGTCGGGATCGCGCTCGCCGACGGCGAGTCGACCGCCGAACTGCTCCTTCGGGACGCCGACCTGGCGCTGTACGAGGCCAAGGAGAGCGGGAAGAACCGGTACCAGGTCGCCGACCCCGAGCTCTCCCGGTCGACGCTCGGCCGGCTGCAGTTGGAGGAGGAGCTGCGGGCCGGGCTCGAGGCCGGCGAGTTCGAGGTGCACTACCAGCCGATCGTCGAGCTCGAGTCGGAGCGGATCACCGCGGTCGAGGCGCTGCTGCGGTGGCGTCATCCGGTTCGGGGGCTGCTCGGGCCGGGGGCCTTCCTGGAGGCGGCCGAGGCCGCGGGCATCCTCCCGGCGCTGGACGGGGTGGCGCTGCGGGCCGCGTGCCGCCAAGTTTCCGAGTGGCGGTCGGGTCGTCCGGATTTCGTGGTGAGCGTGAACATCTGCGCGGCGCACCTGGTGGATCCCGGGCTGGCGGCCGAGGTCACGGCCGCGCTGGGGTCGGTGCCGGCGTCGGCGTTGATGCTGGAGGTGACCGAGACCGCGCTGGTGGCCGACCTGGCCATGGCGGCCAGGAGCCTGCGTGAGCTGGCCGACCTCGGAGTGCGGATCGCGCTGGACGACTTCGGGACCGGGTACTCGTCGCTGACGTACCTGCGGACGCTGCCGATCGACGCGATCAAGATCGACGGCTCGTTCGTCCGTGACCTGGACGGGAACGCGACCGACGAGGCGGTGACCAGGGCGATCCTCGGGCTGGCCGAGACGCTGGGGTTGCGTCCGGTGGCCGAGGGGGTCGAGGGGGAGTCGCAGGCCGAGCGGTTGCGTGACCTGCGGTGCGGGCACGCTCAGGGGTTCCTGTTCGCGCGCCCGATGCCGGCCGCGGAGGTGTCTCGCCTGCTGGCCTCGCCGGCGGTGTCGGTGGCTTAGTTGTCCTCCCACCAGGGGGGATCGTCGTTGTCCCAGTCGCCGTCGTCGTCGTTCCAGGGTGGGTTGTCCCAGTCGTCCTCGTCGTCGTCGGACGGGGTCGTCTTCTTCGGGGCGGGCGGGATGTAGGGCGCTTTGTACTCGCCGGCGCCGGCCGAGGCGCTGGGCCGTGGTTTCGGTGTGGGGGATGCCGAGGTCGGCGGGGCGCTGGGGGTGGCGGCGGCCGGGGAGGGGCGTTGGGTGCTCTCGGGGCTCTCGTCGGCTGAGTTGCCGGTGAGGGAGGGGAGGACGAGGACGGAGATCAGGGCCAGGATCGCGAGGACCGCGCCGCCGCCGGCTCCGAGGAGGAGGAGTTTGGTGCGGTTTTTCTTCGGGGTGGCGAGGGACCACTTGTCGGGGGTGGGGGTGGGGAAGTCGAGGGTTTCGGGAGGGGAGGTGGGTGCGCCGAAGACGGCGGCCGGGGCGGGGGGAGGTGTTCGGTCTCGGGAGGTGGGGGGTTTGGGTGGGGTGGAAGCGGGGTTGCCTGGAGTGGCCGGGCCGGGGGCCGCCGGCGTGCCGGAGGTGCCTGGGGCCGTTGGGCGAGTGCCGCTCGGGGCGGGCGGGCCGGAGGCGCCGGGGCCGCTGGGCGTAGCCGGGGTTGAGGTGAGCGCGGAACTGGACGCACCGAGACCGGGAGCGTTGGGCCCGCTTGCGGCGGAGATGTCGGGAGTGGCCGCAGTAGCGGCGACGGGAATGCTGGGCGTGGCCGGAGTGGGGGCATCGGGGGTGCCCGGACCACTGGGCGTTGGCCGAGCGGGTACGGCTGGGCTGGTGCGACTGGCCTGAGCCGCACCGTTGGAGGAAGGCCGACCGGTGGCCGACGGGCCGGCCGAAGCGGCTGGCGGCGTCGGCGGGCGAAGAGCCGCTGAACCGGGCTGGATCGTTGCTTCGCTGGGGCCAGCGATTGCGGGGGTGGACCCGATGCGCATGGTCGACGGGGCGCCGGACACGGGCGCTCCTGCAGGCGGGGCTCCCGGCGGCCGGATGCTCGATGGCGAGGCTGCTGTGTCCGGCGCCCGGAAGCTCGATGGCGGGGTACTCGGGGGCGGGGCGCTCGGGGGCGGGGAGCTCGCTGGGGGGCCTCCGGGGGGCGGCGTGCGACCGGCGGTCGCCGGGGTGCTCGGCGTAGGCGCGCCGGGCGCAGTTCCGGCCGCGCGGCCGGGAGCGGGCTGGGGCGCGGCCGGGAGCGATGGAGACTCAGGTTCGGGGATGCCCGCTCGGCGCGCGGGGGCGGAGTAGGCATCGGTTCCGGGCCAGACGGTCGGAACCGGCGGCAACGCGGTGGGGCCATCGCCCAGAGGGAGGGCTCCGGGCGCGAACAGGGCGGTAGGTGCTCCGGAGACCGGGGCCTGGGAGAACGCCGGGGGCGCCGCCCCCACCCTCGACGCCCCCGCGCTGTCCTGAGCCGATGCGATGGCCCCAGACGTGGGAGGCGCGGATTCGGACAGCGCCGAGTTGGGTGGCGCAGGCGTCGACGGCGCCGCGGCCAGCGGTGTGGTTGCTGGTCGGGCCGGGGTTTGCTGCGGGGGTGGGTCCAGGGGAGAGGGCATTCGAGCGGTCATTCCCGCTGGCGGCGTCCCGAGGGGAGGCTCACTCGGCCGACCTGGCCCATTCAGTCCGGCGCCCTCAGCGGTCCCGCTGTGGGTTGGTGGCTGTGGCGCGCCCGGACCCGAAGCCCCCCGTGGAGCTGTTGCCCACTGCGGCGCTCCGAATGGAGACCCCAACGGTGCTCCGCCGAGCGGCGACCCTCCGAGCGGCCTCGCTCCGTACGGCGCTCCGCCGAGCGGCGATCCCCCGACCGGCGCCCCGCCGAGTGGCGATCCGCCGAGCGGCCTCGCTCCGTACGGCGCTCCGCCGAGCGGCCCCGCTCCGAGCGGCGCTCCGCCGAGTGGCCCCGCTCCGAGCGGCCCCGCCCCGAGGGGTGACCCTCCGCGCTGCGGCGGAGCCCCCAGCTGCGGGCCTCCCGGCGGCCCGGCCCCTAGCGGCCCACCCCCCGGCGGCGGTGGCGGCGTTCCTCGGAGGGAGCCCTCCGGACCCGGAGGCGACGGCGCCTCCGGCGGCTGGTCGCCGCGCGCACCCGGCGGCTGCTCTCCGCGCGCGCCCCGCGGCGAATCTCCCTCCGGCAGAGGCGAACCGAACGTCGGAACCGTCCGGAGCGGAACCGTCGGATCCCCCGAACCACCCTGAGATCTGCGCCCCCCACGCTTCGCCGCCGCGGCGGCTCTCGCTAACGCGGCCGCTACGGTCGGCTCGTCGGGAAGGCCGTCCGGCGTCGAGCCGGGAGCGGACGGGTGTTCCGGCGCCATCGTTCTCCTCGGGTCGGGCTGCATCATTCCAGTGCGGTCCACCCCCTGGTCGACGGGGTCGCGCGGTATACCGGTAACGCGTCGAAAACGCGGACTGAACCGGCACGCGGCACACTGCGGTCATGTCGAGCACACGGCGGGAGCGAACGGGGCACGTCATCGTCTGCGGCCTGCACGGCGTCGGCCTCCGTACGGTGGAACAGTTGCACCTGGCCGGGGTGCCCGTCGTCGTGGTCGACGACGACCCCGACCCGCGCCTGACCCGGACCGTCTCCGGCTGGGGCATACCGCTCGTGCGCGGGAGTTCCCGCGCCACCGACACCCTCCTCGACGCCGGCCTACCCGGCGCGACCGCGGTGGTGTGCGTCGAGCCCGACGATCTGCACGCGCTCGAGACGGCGCTCCTGGTACGTCAGCTTCGACCGGACGTCCGACTGGCGGTGGAGCTGTCGAACGCGGCGGTCGGCCGCGCGGTGGCGGACGTGACCGGGGCGGGGAGCGTGATCGACGTGGCGGCGCTCGCGGCGCCGTCGGTGGTGGAGGCGTGCCTCGAGCGGCGCACGCACCCGATCGACCTCGGCGGCGAAGAGTTCCTCGCCGCCGAGGTCACTGCGACCGCGGACGGGACCCTCCGGGAGCTCTACGGAGACCTGGCCCCGATCGCCGTGGTCCCGGCGGAAGCCGGGGAAGAAGACGCGGAGCTCGTCGTGTGCCCGGGACGGGACCACGCCGTCCGCGCCGGCGACCGGATCACCGCGCTCGGCACCCGGAGCGACTTCGCCGACCGCGGTCTGAAGACCTCCGACACCAGCAGAACCACCGGCCAGCGCCCGCACCGGCCCAACCCACTCATGCTCGCCCGCACGATGATCCGCGAGACCGACCCCGCGCTCCGCTTCACGATCAGCGCGCTGATCACGCTGATGGCGCTCTCGGTCTGCATGCTGCTGATCGGCTACCGCAAACCCGACGGCAGCCGCATGTCGCTCCTCGACGCGCTGTACTTCACGGTCGAGACCGTCGGCACGATCGGCTATGGCGACTTCTCGTTCGCGGCCCAGGACGACTGGCTGCGCGCCTACGCGGTCGGGTTCATGATCACCGGCGCGATGCTCGCCGCGATCTCGTTCGCGCTGCTCACGAACCTGCTGATCAGCAAGCGGATCGCCGAGGCGCTCGGCCGCGGCGAGGTCGGGAAGCGGTCCGGGCACGTGATCGTCGTCGGGCTCGGGGCGGTCGGGATCCGGACGGTCGAGGGGCTGCTGGCCGAGGGGCGCGACGTCGTGGTCGTCGACCGGGACGAGAACAACCGCTACCTGGCGCAGGCCCGGGCGCTCAAGGTCCCGGTCGTGATCGCCGACGCGACGCTGCCGCAGACGCTGCAGACCGTGAACCTGCCCTCGGCCAGCGCCGTCGCGGTGCTGACCAGCGACGACCTGGTCAACATCGAGACCGGTCTGGTGGTCCGCGACCAGCTCGGCGAGCGGTGGAGCGAGGTTCCGGTCGTGCTTCGGCTCTTCGACCGGCAGCTCGCCACGACCGTCGAGCGCAGCTTCGGCTTCGGCCACGTCCGGTCGACCGCGGCGCTGGCCGCGCCGTGGTTCGTCGGTGCGGCGCTCGGTCTCGACGTCCTGGGGACGTTCTACGTCGAGCACCAGCCGTTCCTGATCGCGGCGCTGTCGGTGGCGACCGGGGGCGGGCTCGACGGGCTGGCGATGCAGGACCTCTCGGCGCGGACCCGGGTGATCGCGATCAGCCGGGCGGCCGGGAAGCTCGAACATCCGCCCCGCAGCGGCACGCGGTTCGGCGCCGGGGACCGGGCCTACCTGGTCGGGCCGTACGAGGAGCTGCTGCAGGTGCTCCGACGAGACGCGCTCTCGCCCTCACAAATACCCCAATAAATGCCGTATCGTGACGTTTCATGCGGGTACGCCTGGCGGTCAACGACCTCTTCTTCGTGCTGGACGAGAAGATGTGCGAGAAGACCCTGGAAGCCAACATCGCGGAGGTCGGTCCGCTGAGCAGGCAGGACGCCGGGGACTACATGATGAACACGCTGCGGGCCCGGCTCTCGACCGGCCACGACGCGTGGATCATCGGCTACCGGGCCCTGCCTGACCCGACCCGCCACACGCTCGACCCGTACGGCTCGCCCGGACGTCACTGGATCCGGGCCGCGGCCGTTTACTACCTCGCGAACGTGCCGGGCTAGGAGAATCGTGACGCTGTCGAAGATCTGTGGCGTGGCCCTCGTCGGTGCGGCCGCCGCCCTCGCGTTCGCCGCACCGGCCACCGCGACCCAGCCCGCCACCCACAGCGCGAAAACCTGTACCGAGCGCACCTACACCTGCGGTTTCGACACCGGCTACCTGCAGGGCCGCCGGGACGCGACGCGTCACTGCGGCCCCTCACCCGAGCTCGGCCGCAGCGACCGCACCGACACCTACCCCCAGGGCTACACCGACGGGTACGACACCGGCTTCCGTTCCTACTGCCGCTGAGCAGGCGACCCGTCACGACGCCGGGGGCAACCGCCGGAGCTCCGGGGGCAACATCCGGATCGACGACAGGCGCTCGCCGCCGAGCGGTGCCGACGGCGTGCGGCGGGCGGTGAGCGCCGCCGCGACCGACGGTAGTTGCGTGGCCAGGTGGTACAGCGCCTGCTCGGACAGGATCCCGAGCTCCATCCGCCGGTCCGCGACCAGTTGCGCGGCCGTGTCGTCGCCGAGCAGCGCACCCAGCCCGAACACCTGGCCGGGCCCGAGCTCCGCGACCGGCACCGGACGCCCGGCCGGGTCCGGCGCGAACACCCGCCCCGACCCGCTCACCACGACCGCGAGCTGCCCACTGCGGGCCGGCAGCGTGTCGCCGCGCTCCAGCCGGATCTCCCGCAACGCCTGCGCCGCGACGCCCAGCCCAGCGGCGTCCAGACCCGCGAAGATCGGGACCTGAGCCAGCGCGCGCGTCGGATCCACCATCTGGCCGGAGATGTCGGCCGGCCGGGGCAGACCGTTCTGCTCGGCCCAGAGGTCGGCGTAGATGCCGCCGAGCGCCACCAGGTCGTCGTGCCTGCCCTGCTCGACGACCTGACCGCTCTCCAGCACGTAGATCTGGTCGTAGTCGACGATCGACGTGAGCCGGTGGGTCACCGCGATCAGCGTCCGGCCGCCGGCGACCTGGTCGAGCGTCTCGGCGACCAGCCGCTCGGTGCGCGGGTCGAGCGCCGAGGTGGCCTCATCCAGCAGCAGGACGGCCGGGTCGCGCAGCAGCGCCCGGGCGATCGCGAGCCGCTGCCGCTGGCCGCCGGAGAGGCGCACGCCCCGCTCGCCGACCGGGGTGTCGTAGCCGCGGGGCAGCGTCATGATGTATTCGTGCAGCTGAGCCGCTCGCGCGGCCTTCTCGATGTCCTCCGGTGCGGCGCCCAGCCGGCCGAGGCCGATGTTGTCGCGCAGCGTCCCGTCGAACAGGAACGTCTCCTGGAAGACGACGCCGAGCTGACCGCGCAGTGACGCGAGCGTCGCACCGCGGATGTCCCGGCCGTCGAACAGCACCGCACCCTGGTCGGGGTCGTAGAACCGCATCATGAGCTGCAGCGTCGACGACTTCCCGGCCCCGGTCGGGCCGACGAACGCGACCTTCGTCCCGGCCTGGATCGTGACGTTGATCCCGCGCAGCGTCGGTCGGTCGCCGTCGTAGGAGAACCCGACGTCGGCCAGCCGGATCTCGCGCCGCACCGGCGGCAGCGGGGTCGCCTGCGGGTGGTCGTCGATGTCGGGCTTGGCCAGCAGGATCTCGTTGACCCGGGAGAGCGCGCCGGTCGCGGTCTGGATCAGCTGCCCGATGCCGGTCAGCGCGGTCACCGGCCCGACGACGCCGCTGACCAGCGCCACCGCGGCGGCGAAGTTGCCCAGGCTGAGCCGGTCGTTGATCACCAGGTAGCTACCGACGACGAGCATGACCAGGCGCAGCGTCGTCACCACGGCGTCCACCGACAGGTCGAACAGGCCGCTGAACAGCTGCAGCGAGAGCTGCCGCTTGAACACCCGGTCGGACTGACGCTTGAACTTCCGGCGCTCCTCGTCCTCGAGGCCGAAGGCCGAGACGACCGGGTGGGCCTGATAGCTCTCGGCCGCGACCGAGACCAGCGCGCCCATGTTCTCCTGCACGGCCTTGCTGCGCTTGAGCGCGCCGCCGTCCATCCGCCGGTAGATGAACCCGACGATCGGGGCGCCGATCAGCACGATGACGCCGAGGATCCAGCTCAGCCCGAGCAGCGTGCCCGCCGCGACCAGCAGCGACGCCACCTGGAACGTGCCGTCCCGGACCGTGTTCGACAGGCCCTGCTCCAGCTGCCCGACGTCGGACAGCAGGCGGGACAGGATGTCGCCCTGCTTGCGGCCGGAGTACCAGCGGGCCGACAGCGTCTGCAGCCCGCTGAACATCTGCGTGCGCAGCTCGCGGACGATCGACGCGCTGACGTACGCGGACACGTAGTTGCGCCGCAGCTCGGCGAGCAGCGAGATCACGAACGTGCCGGCCAGGATGCCGACCAGCGTCCCGATGAACTTCAGGTCGGCGTTGCCGCGGGTCAGCTCGTTGATCAGCCGGGAGAACGCGAACGGGAAGATCGCGACGAACCCGAGCTGGGCCAGCAGGTAGATGCCGATCTCGATCTCGCGCCGGACGTGCGGTCGCAGGTACCGCAGGGCCAGCTTGAGGAACGCGGTGATCCGGATCGGCTCGTCCTCGACCTCGAGCGAGCGCTGCCACTGCTCCTCCAGGCCGGAGAGGCCGAGGCCGTAGACCTCCTGGACGACGCTGTCGGTCGCGCCCGGCCGGGCGGTCGTGAAGACCTTCCAGAGGTCCGCTTCGCTGCCCCGGTCGAGGAGGAATCGGACGAAACTGAGCGCCATCAGCGTGCGCAGCTCGCCTTCGGCGCGCACGAGCGGCGGGAGGCCCCGCTCCTCGTCGATGTCGGCGAGGTACGTGTCGGCCGAGGGGACGCCGCACAGGTGCAGGCCGTACCCCTCGATGAGCAGTTCGACGTCGTTCGCGGCCGGAAGCGCGGCCCCGAAGAACAGCGCGAGCGGGCGCTCGGGGGGCTCGGGCGGGTTCTCGGCCGTGACCACGACCCAGATCTCGCCGCGGGCCGCGTCGACGACCGTGCCGGAGGTGAGGACCATGCCCGGGTCGTCGGGGTCGGGGAACGGGTCGACGAGGCAGATCTGGGGCTTCACGCCCCAGGGCTCGGAGCCGAGGCCGGCCAGGCGCTTGCGCGCTCGTTTGACCGCGGTCGCGTAGGCGGTGGCGGCGGCTTCCCCGGCGGAGCCGGGGCGGTAGCGCAGGACGGCGGCGTCGGTCTCTTTGGCGACCATCTGGTCGAGGGCGGGGCGGAGCGGGAACGGGTTCCCGGTCTGGAACGCCTGGCCCTCGGCGGCGGCGCCGCCAAATCCCTGGGGGACGCCAACTCGCGCGCCGTCAGGCCCGGGCCCGCCCGGACCGGGTCGGTTCGGGCCGGGTCCGTTCGGGCCGGGCCTGATCGGGCCGGCGGCCCGAGCGCCGCCCTGGGCGGGAGGAGCCCCAACGACGGCCCGCCCGGCGACGGGCACGCCGACGGGGGGTGCGCCTGCTGGGGCGCCCGCGGGCACGGGGGCGCCGGGCGCGGGGGCGCCGGGCGCGGGCGCGCCACCGCCGGCGGGCGCGCCCACTGCGGGTGCGCTGACTGCGGCTGACCCGACAACGGGCGCCGACCCGAACTGCGCAGGCCCGCCTTGGGGCTGCCCGCCGTAGGGCGGCGCTGACTGGGGATGTCCGTGGGGCGGCGCCGGCTGAGGTTGCCCGCCGTAGGGAGGTGCCGCCACCTGCGCGTGCCCAGCCTGCGCCGACCCACCGTGGCCGCGCTCGGCGTACGCCGATCCAGCCTGCGCCGATCCGACCTGCGCGGACCCGACCTGCGCGGACCCGACCTGCGCCGATCCGGCCCGGGCCGCCCCGGCTTGAGCTGCGCCCGGCTGAGCGGAGCCAACGTGCGCTGAGCCCACCGCCGCAGCACCGGCTGCGGGCCCGACGCCGGCTGCCCCACCTCCGGGCCTGACACCGCCGGGCCCACCCGCAGGGCCTGCGCCGCCCGCAGCCGGCCGTTGGGGCGGCGTCACCGGCACCGCGGCCCGCCCAGCCGGCGCTCCACCGTCACCCGCCCCCTGCTGACCCCCAGCCTGACCCCCCGGCGGCGCCCCAGCCGGAGCCCCGGCCTGACCCCCCAGCGGCGCCCCAGCCGGAGCCCCGGCCTGCGCCCCCGCCGGGCCCGCCGGGCCCGCGACCCGCGCGCTCCCGAGCGCCCCACCGCGCCCATCCGCCGCAGGCAGATCCGCCGTCGGCCCCCCAGCCGAATCCGGCAACCCACCAGAGACCTGAGCCCCCAGAACCGCGATCCGAACATCGCCCATCCCGACCACGTCACCCGGATTGAGCAACGTCTCGGCCTGAATCGGCGTCCCGTTGACCGTCGTCCCGTTCGTGCTCCCGAGATCCCGCACGGTCAGAAAGTCCTCGACGCTGGTCAGCGCCGCATGCCGCCGCGAAGTCTCCGGGTCGGACAGCAGAATCCCGGACGCATCCCGCCCGACCTCGACGACCCCTTCGATCACCGCCGACCGCGGCGCGAGCCCCGGCTCCCGGACCTCGACGAGCTGAGCCAACCGACTCACCCACCCAACCGCAGCACGACCCCGCGAGACCGCGCGGCGGAGACGACGTTGCCCTTGCGTTCGTACTTCTCGAGCGCATCGGTCGCCGCGATCCGGGCGCCGATCGGGTCGCGTAGCAGTTCCAGCACCTCCGCGAGGTCCATCTGTACATCCGCCTCGACCGTCGACAATCCCGTGCCGCGCACGGTATCGACCGCCGACCGAGCGGCGTTCACCGCCTGCTCCACCCGCCCCAGCCGAGCCAGCGCCTTGCCCCGGGCCGCCCGCGCGGTGGCCTGCGCGACGATCTCGTCGCTCGGCGCGGCCCGCTCGGCGTCGCTGGCCAGCTGGGCCGACTCGGCCAGCACACCCTGCGCGTACCGGGCCTGGGCGAGCAGCGCGAGCAGGTTGGACAGCACGTACCGCTCGCCCATCTGGGCGCACTCCTCGGCCCCGGCGTGCAGCTTCTCGGCCGCCGCGGCCGGGTCGCCGGCGAGCATCTCGACGTACCCGCCGAGGTAGGCCAGCGACACCGCACGCACCCGCAGCCCCAGCCGGTCGGTGATCGCCTGGGCCGCGACGAGGTGCTCGCGGGCGTCGTCGAAGTGGCCGGCCATCGCGGTCAGGCCGGCCAGTGCACCGCGCAGCCGGACCTCGGCCGTGCGGTTGGTCGTCACGCTCGACAACTCGGCCCGGTACTGGGCGATCGTCGAGGTGACCGGCGCGTCTCCGAGGACCGCGGCCAGCGCGAACGCCTTCGCGATCGCCTGCCTGCGCGAGTCCGAGCCCGGCCCGGCCCCGCTCTGGTGCTCGTCGGTCGACTCGCGGCCGGTGTTGCTGTTCACCGCCCGCGGCAACCAGCGCACGTCACGCAGCAGCGTCCAGTTCGCGGCGGCCGACCCGCCGCCGGCCCCGAGCTCGACCGTCGTCGACAGGTCGGGCAACGGCGGGCGTTCCGCGGCCGAGGCCGCGTTGTCGTCGGTGACCGGCCCGGACAGCAACCGCAGCACCGACCGGACCTTCTCGGTCTCGGTCCGCAGCTCGGTGTCCCCGGTCCGCTCCGACGCCGTCGCGGCCTCGTCCAGCAATTCGGACGCCCGGTTGAACTCGCCCCGCTCGACCAGCGCGGCCGCGAACTGGGGGATCAGCCCGACGCGACCGGGGTGCTCGGCCGGCAGCAGCGCGGTGGCCCGGCCGAGCAGCGTGATCGCGGCGGGCATGTCCCGACGGGCGAACGCTCGCCGGCCGGCCCGCCCGAGGTGCTCGGCGGCCCGGCGGGACAGCTCGAGCGTGTCGGCGTCGACCGGCCCGATGCCGGTCCGGAACCGGGCCGCCTGCTCGAGGTGGAACCCGACGATCTCCTCCAGCTCGGGCAGCCGCCCGGCCAGTTTCTCTTCCATCCAGCGGCCGGCCCGCTCGTGCAGGTGGGCGCGTTCCCGCTTCGACAGCGAGTTGTAGGCCGCGTCCCGGACCAGCTGGTGACGGAAACGCAGCGCGCTCTCGCCGTGCAGCACCGACCCTTCCGGCCGCAACAGCTCCTTGCGGACCAGCGACAGCAGCGCGCCGGTCACGTCCCGCCGTTGTTCCGGCGGCGTCAGCGCGATGACCCCGTTGCGGTAGAAGACGTCCCCGATGACGCCGGCCCGCTCCAGCACCCCGCGCTCGTCCTTCGGCAGCCCGTCGAGACGGGCGGCGAGGAGCGCGGCGACGCTCGGCGGCACCGCCAGGCGGTTGATCTCCGACGTCAGCGTCCACTTCCCGTCGACGCGGTCGAGCAGGCCGTCGTCGAGCAACATGCCGACGAGTTCCTCGATGTAGAGCGGGTTGCCCTCGGCCGCCTCGACGATCCGCGCCCGCACCTCCTCGGCCCCGTCGGCGCCGTCGAGCAGGTTGTCGAGCAGGGCGGCCGACTCGCCCGCGGCCAGCGGTTCGAGCGTCAGCATCCAGGTGTTCACGCCACCCCGGCCCCACTCCGGCCGGCTCTCCAGCAACTCCGGACGGGACAGGCAGCAGATCAGCACCGGGCTGTCGCGCAACCACTCGGAGATCTGGGCGATGAGGTCGAGCAACGCCGGTTCCGCCCAGTGCAGATCGTCCAGAACCAGGACGAGGGGACGCCGGGAGGCGAGCGTGTGGGCGAACCGGTACATCGCCTGGGGGAGGTCTTCGACGCTGCCGGCCGGGATGGCCGCGGAGTTCGGAGCGCCACCTGCGGCCACCGGGGCCGTCGGGTCACCGAGCAGGCCGGCCAGCGCGGCCACCGTGTGGTTGTCGCCGGGGAGCAGCGCGGACAGCTTGGCCCGCACGGCCGCGGTGTCTTCCTCCGGCCCGGCCCCGGCGGCCTGCCGGACGACCTCGGCCAGCGGCAGGTACGTCAGACCGTCGCCGTAGCTCAGACACTCGCCGTGCAGGACCGTCGCCTGGTCCTGGACGTGAGCCAGCAGCTCGTGCAGCAACCGGGACTTCCCGGCGCCGCCGGAACCGATCACGGTCACCGTGCGGGCCGCGCGCTCGGCGACCGCCCGGTCGAACAGCTGGCGCAGCAGCTGCAGCTCCCGGGTCCGGCCGACGATCGGTGCGTCCAGCCGTCGCGCGTGTCCGGAAGCGCCGGGTTTGACGGCCAGCAGCCGCCAGGCGTCCACCGGGACGCCCCGGCCGCGAACGGTCATCGGCGGCAGCATCTCCGCGGTCACCGCGTCCCGGGAGAGCCGGTAGGTCGAGTCTCCGATCAGGACCGTGCCCGGCTCGGCCGCGGTCTCCAGCCGGGCCGCCACGTTGACGACGTCACCGAGCGTGATGTCCTGCCCGAGAAACGCCTGCCCGATGACGACCTCGCCGGTGTTGACGCCGGTCCGCAGGTTCAGCGTGACGCCCCAGTCGCGCTGGAGCGTCACGTTCAGGCCCTCCAACGACGCGTGCAACTCACCGGCCGCCCGGACCGCGCGCACCGCGTCGTCCTCGCGGGAGTTCGGCAGCCCGAACACCGCCATCACCGCGTCGCCGATGAACTTCTGCACCCGGCCGCCATGTTTCACGTGGATCGCGGTCGCGTGCTCGTAGTAACGGGTCATCATCCGGCGCAGCACCTCGGGGTCGAGGCGTTCGCCCAGCGCGCTGGAACCGACGACGTCGGTGAAGACGACCGTGATCGTCTTGCGCAGCTCTCTGGTGTCCTCGGAGGTCAGTGCGTTTCCGCAGGAAAAGCAGAACCTGGCCTGCGGTGGGTTGTTTTCCTCACCGCAGTTCGAGCACCGGATCTCGGGTGGCACGGGGGTAGCGTAGGCGTCCCGCGCTCCCGAGCCCACCCGGACTGACGGAGACCTGACTTCGTGGTCTGGCTCACGCGGGGTAGGCGGGGTAGGCGGGGAAACAGTCACCGGGCCTTACGCACGAGCGCAGCCGGGTTGAGGATTTCGATCTTCGATCGTCCGATCGCGATGATGCCCGCCTCCTCGACCGCGCGCAGCGCCTGGTTGGTCGTCGGCCGCGACGTCCCGGCCAGGCTGGCGATGACCTCCTGGGTCAGCGGCACCGCGACCGGACGGGTCTGGCCGTCGTCGTAGGCGCGGGCCAGGTTGGCCAGCCGGCGCAGCACGCGCTTGTCGGCGGGCAGGTAGAGGAACTCCAACAGCCGGCCGTTCAACCGGCGCACCTGGTTGGCCAGTAACTGGGCCAGCACGCGGTCCATCGGCGGGTACTGCTGACGCAGCGCGTCGAACCGGTCACGCTGCAGTGACAGCGTCTCGCAGCCCTCGAGCGCGGTCACGGTCGCCGACCGCACGGCCTTGCTCGGGTCGGCCTCGAGCAGCGCGAGCTCGCCGACGGTCTCGCCGGGGCCGGCGATCGCCAGCGTGACGCTGTCTCCCGCGTCGGTCGTGACCCGGACGCTGACATGACCGGACTCGATCAGGTGCAGGGAGTTCGCCGGGTCACCCTCGTGGAACAGGACCTCGTTCCGGCGGAACTTCCGCCTGCGGGCGACGGCCAGCAGCTCGCGCCGCTCCTTGTCGCTGATCATGGACAGCGTTGACCACTCCATCGACCGGGACTCTCCCTCAGGAACGGAACTTCACGGAATCGAGCAAGGTCTTGAACTTGCCCTCGTTCTTGTCCCAGGCGCTCTCGGACGCGAAGAACACCAGCACGACGGTCTGGGTGGACGTCGGGTCCTTGACGATGAAGCAGCGGATCCGCAGGTTGCCGTCGCCGCCCGACTCCTGCAGCGAGCCGTCGTGTCGGGTCGCGTCCCGCCCGTCGACGACCGTCGTCTGCTGGACGTTGAGCGTCACGGTGGCCGGCAGCTGGGTGGAGAGCGAGGCCTTGCGATCGTCCGGGTTGGCCGGGAAGTCCGTGGTCGACAGCGTCGTGTACACCCCGACCACCGAGTCGGGGTCCTTCTTCTCCACCCGGTCGAGGTCGCTCCAGACCGTGCTCGCGCCCGGCGTGCCGAACAGCGACAACGCCTCGCTCGCGTGCGGCGAGAACACCACGTTCGTGCCCGGACCGGCCTGTTTCCAGCTTGCCGGGTAGTCGAACGAGATCGGCACCGTCTCGTTGGCGGTGAAGTGCTTCGTGCCCTCCTGGAACGGTTTGAGGAGCGAGATCCCCACCAGCACGATCACGACGACGATCGCCGCGGCCAGCCCGCCGATCAGCAATTTCCGCCGCCCCGAGCCGGACGACGACGCCGAGCCCGCGGGCGGCCCGCTGACGCCGTGCGGCGGACCGCTCACACCGTGCGGAGGGCCACTCACGCCGTGCGGGGGCGACGAGTAGGGGTACGGCGGGGCGGACGCGGCCGGCGGGGCCGAGTACGGGTACGGCGGGGCCGAGCCGGGCTGCGGCGGGGCCGAGTACGGGTAGGGGACCCCGCTGTGCTGACTCGGCGGCGCCGAGTACGGAGCCATCCCCGGCGGCGGGGTCGAGTACTGCGGCGGCGCCGAGGCCGGTGGGGCCGAGTGGGGTGGCGCCGACTGGGGCGGGTAGGTGCCGGGCGGGAACTGGGTCGGCGAGTACTGGTGCGGGTACGGCGTCTGCGGTGAGTACTCCCCGCCCGGAATGTGCGTGGTCGGCAGCGGCGTAGTGCCCTGAGGCTGCGCCCCGGTTTGCGCCCCGGTCTGGGCGCCCGACTGCGGTCCGCCCGGGTACGTCGGGCTGCCCGGATACGTCGACGGGGGCGCGCTGCTCGGGCTGACCGCGGTGCCACCGGTCGCGCTGGCCGGAAGGTTCACCGGGTTGCCGCTGAAGGCGGCGCCCAACGCGCTGATGAACTCGCCGCAGGACGCGAACCGCCCCTCCGGGCCCTTCGCCATCGCGGTCTCGACGACCTTGTCGACCGCCGCCGGAATGTCCGGGCGCACCGAGCTGATCGGCGCAGGCATCTCCATCAGGTGCGCCCAGAGCAGGGCCGCGTCGTCGTCCCTGGTGAACGGCACCTTGCCGGTCAGCGACTGGTAGACCACGCAGCCCAGCGCGTAGACGTCGGTGCGGGCGTCGACGGCCTTGCCGCCGATCTGCTCGGGTGCGACGTAGTCCATCGTCCCGACGACGATGCCGGTCGCGGTGACGCCGGTCAGCGACGACGCCCGCTTGGTGAGGCCGAAGTCGGACAGGTACACGTGGTCGCGGCCGCCCGGCGCGGTGGCCGCCGAGACCAGGATGTTCGCCGGCTTGACGTCCCGGTGGACCAGCCCGGCCTTGTGGGCGGCGTCCAGGGCCGCCCCGACCTGGCCGAAGACGCCCATCGCCTCGTCGACGGTGAGCGTCCCGCGCCGCTTGAGCACGACCTTGAGGTCGGCGCCCTCCACGAAGCGCATGGCCAGGTAGAGGTGGCCGTCGACCTCGCCGGCCTCGTAGATCGGGATGATGTTCGGATGGTCGAGTGACGCGGCCAGTCGCGACTCGCGAAGGAACCGCTGCCGGAACTCCTCGTTCTGGGCGAGTTCCGGCGCGAGCACCTTCACCGCGACGATGCGGCCGAGTCGGGTGTCTTCCGCGCGGTAGACGTAGGCCATCCCACCGCGCCCGATGAGCGACTGCATCTCGTAGCCCGCAGCGCGAAGCCCTTCGAGGCGCGCGGACTCGATCGAATCACCACTCATCGCTGACCACCGGTTCGGTTCGACACGACGTCTCAGTGCACCCGGCTACCGCAGTAACCGCAGAACTGCTGCCCCGACTGGAGCGGCTGCCCACAATGGTCACAGCTTCCGGCCCCGTCGGCCGGCGCGTCACCCGGACGGGCGGCAAGCAGGCTAGTGGGTGCCTCGCCGTCCGCGGCGACCACGGTAGCGCCGCTGGGCGAGCCCGCACCCGAGTTGCCCGGCGCGGCACCGGGCAGAGCGGGCGCGTTGCCCGGAACACCCGGCACGTAGTGCAGAACGGTCTGCCCGTTCGGGTCGACGTACGGCACGCCCGACTGCGGCGCACCGGCCGGTGGCTCGGTGTACGCGGGCACGCCCGGGTACGGGTACGGGCCGCCGTAGGGACCACCGGGCTGGCGCGGATCGACCCAGCCGGGCGGCGGGGCAGCGCCGGGGTACGGCTGCCCGTAGCCCGGCATCATGTTCGGGTCCGGCGTCGGACCGGTGACGGTCTTGTTCTTGCCGCCCCGTCCGCGGAAGAGCACGAAGCCGAGCAGCAGCGCGAGGACGACGACGGCGGCCAGCCCACCCCAGAGCAGGATGTTCGGCGACGAACCGGAGTCACTCGAACTACCGTTGTCGGTCGAGCCGAAGCCCGACGTGTCGGTCGCGCCCTCGCTGCCCTTGTCGGCCGACGTGCCCTTGCGCTGGTTGGCGACCGCGAGCTTCTCGGTCGCGAGCGCGTGGCCGGGGTAGAGCTTGAGCACCTGGGCCAGGTTCGGCGCGGCCGCCGAGTAGAGGCCGTTGTTGTAGTTGTGCAGCGCGTTCTCGTAGACGAGGTCGGTCGGGCCGCGCTCGGGCGTGACGCCGACCGCGGACAGCGCGTCGGCGACCGCGTCCGGGCCGACCAGCTTGACCTGGCTGCCGGACTTCGTGAGGAAGCCGACCACCTGGCCCTTCTCCGAGACGACCGGAGCGCCGTCCAGGCCGTTGGTGAAGCCGGCGTTCACCTCGGCCTGGTAGTCGTCGTTCGGCCGCTCGACCCCACTGCCCTTCTTGGTGAAGTGCGCCTGGACGATCTTGAGCGACTTCTCGTCGGTCGGCGTGTTCGTGAAGCCGAGCTCGGAGATCGCCTCGACGTCGGCGGACGAGCTGCCCAGCACGACCGACGGCATGCTGCTCGCGCCGACCTTCAGCACCGACACCGGCGCCTTCTTGCCGCCGGTCGGGTACACGACCTCGGCGGGCAGGTTGCCGAACTGCTTCTGGTCGGCGACGAACGGCTGCACGACGACGACGGCCTGGGTGAAGATCACGCAGCCACCGGTCTCGTCGGTGGTGTTGCCCTGGTAGCAGCGCTGCAGCCGGCGGCTGACGACGTCGGAGGTGTTGCCCGACGGCTTCGCCTTGCTGTACGGGTCGGCGGGCATCGGCGCGCCGTCGCCGTAGCGCTCGTTGAAGATCTTGTTGATCGCGAAGTTCGCGGCCCGGCTCAGGTCGACCCCGGTGACGGTCGGTGACGTCACGATCGTGCCGCTGGGGTTGACGACCGCGCCGCTCCCGGTGGCCAGCAACGGCTCGTACGAGCGCTGGACCAGCGAGATGTCGTTACCGGTCGAGCCGCGGAAGTTGTGCTCGATCAGCGAGATGCTGACCTTGCCGTACGTCATGATCCGGACCACGGCGGGCGAGATGAGCTGGACCGGCGTGGGGTGCTTGTGGGCTTGGGCCGGCGAGGCGGTGCCGAGTACGAAGGCCGAGACGCACACAGCGACTACTGCTGCGGTCAGCCGGAGACGAGGCAGACGCATGGGGAGTTCCTCCACTCGGAGGGATGGAGAGGAGCGTCGAACATCGGCGGTTGGCCGGCGCCTGTAGCTGGACCATGAATCCGGTGAAAGTTATCACGGGCCTAAGGGCGGCGTAACCGGACAAGTGACTGGTCCGGGTGTGGTAGTCGGAACCCCGACAATGCCCGGCCGGCCACGGTGTGAGCAGCACTGTCGCTTCGCGACAATCGCTCGCGCGCACGGGTGTGGCTGCTGTTAAACGGACGTCGTGGTCATCGCCCCGGTCCTCTCCGATTTGTCGGAAGCATTCTCGTCGTCGGCACACGCGGCGGCGCGGCCCGTGTACAGGGTGCGGGCCGTCGGGTGGAACCGAGATCGTGGCGAGAACGCCCGGAACGTTCGCACCAGAACACTTCTCGGACTCAATCTGACGGTCGGGCCGGGGCCGCGTCACGCGATCCGGCGGACGTCCCGTGCTGGCCCGGTAGGGGTCTGCCGCTCCGGTCGGGTAGATGTGACTCTCCGGTCTGGACTGGATCCGCCGAACGGAGGGTCAGTTCGGGTTTTCGTCCGGCTGGCAGACTGAACGGCGTGGAGAACGTCGTCGCGCCATCCGAGACGGATGCGCTGGAAACCCCGAGCCTGGTCGACCTGGCGGTCGCCCGGCTCCGCGCGGACATCCTCAGCGGCGGCACCGAACCGGGCGAAAGACTCATCGAGGAACAGCTCACCCGCCGTTTCGGCATCAGCCGCGCCCCGCTCCGCGAGGCGCTCCGCCTGCTGGCCCAGCAGGGCCTGATCGACCACTTCCCGCGCCGGGGGGCTCGCGTCGCCACGCTCACGGACGCCGACCTGCAGCAGCTGTACGGGGTGCGGGACGTCCTGGAGCGGTACGCGGTCGAGCAGGCGTTCCCGATCGACGACCCCCGCCGGCTGGTCGCGCTGCACGCCGAGCTCGACGCGATGCGGGTGGCCGACGACGTGGGCGACCGGTTCGCGATGGCCGAGGCGCACCGGCGGTTCCACATCGCGCTGGTCGGGCTGGCCGACAACCGCCAGCTGGCCTGGGTGCACGAGTCGGTGCTGGTGAAGACCCAGCTCTACATGGCGATCAACCTGCGCCGCGAGGCCGACACCGGGCACGGCGCCGACAACGTGGCCCGCCACCGGCGCCTCTTCGACGCGATCGCGGTCAGCGGAGCCGACGCCGACACGATCGTCGCCGAGCTCGCGTCGCACGGCGCCCGCCAGTACATCTCCTAGCGTCATCGATACGTAACGCGCAGGAGCGGTTTCTGAAAAGAGTCGCTCGACAATCGACTGTATGCAATCCGAGGGAACGGCCCGGATCGGGCCGGTGAACGCGCAGCCCTACGCCTGGCCGTACGACGGCTCGGTACCCGCCGACAAAACTGCACTTCTCCTCATCGACTGGCAGACCGACTTCTGCGGCCCGGGTGGTTACGTCGACTCGATGGGCTACGACATCGAGCTCACCCGGGCCGGTCTCCCGACCACCGCCAAACTGCTGGAGCACGCCCGCTCGATCGGGATGCTCGTCATCCACACCCGCGAGGGTCACGACCGCGACCTCTCCGACCTCCCGCCGAACAAGCGCTGGCGGTCGGCGCAGATCGGCGCCGAGATCGGGGCGCCGGGCCCGTGCGGGCGCATCCTCGTCCGCGGCGAGCCGGGCTGGGAGATCGTCCCCGAGGTCGCGCCGGTGCCCGGCGAGGTCGTCGTCGACAAGCCGGGCAAGGGCGCGTTCTACGCCACGAACCTCGACCTCGTGCTCCGGACGCACGGCATCACGCACCTCATCCTCACCGGCATCACGACCGACGTGTGCGTCCACACGACGATGCGCGAGGCCAACGACCGGGGCTACGAGTGCGTGATCCTGTCCGACTGCACCGGCGCGACCGATCCCGCCAACCACGCCGCAGCCCTGCACATGGTGACGATGCAGGGCGGCGTCTTCGGCTGCGTCAGCACCTCCGACGACATCATCGCGGCCACGAACTGACCCGGGAGGCGCATGCCGATGCCCACTCTCTCCGTCGACGCCCGTCCCTACCCGTTCACCTTCGACCCGGCGACGACCGCGCTCGTCGTCATCGACATGCAGCGCGACTTCATGGAACCTGGCGGCTTCGGCGAGACGCTCGGCAACGACGTCAGCCTGCTGCGGTCGACGATCGAACCGACCGCGGCGATCCTCACCGCGTTCCGGGCCGTCGGCATTCCGATCATCCACACCCGCGAGGGGCACCAGCCCGACCTCTCCGACCTCCCGGACGCCAAGCGCGACCGCGGCAACCCGACGCTTCGAATCGGCGACGAGGGTCCGAAAGGCCGGATCCTCGTCGTCGGCGAAGAGGGGCAGGACATCGTCGACGAGCTCAAGCCGCTTCCCGGCGAGCCGGTCGTCGACAAGCCGGGCAAGGGCGCGTTCTACGCGACGTCGTTCGGCGATCTCCTGGCCGAAGCCGGCATCAAGAGCCTGATCGTCGCCGGCGTCACCACCGAGGTCTGCGTGCACACGACCGTGCGCGAGGCCAACGACCGGGGCTACGAGTGCCTGGTCCTCGAAGACTGCGTCGGCTCGTACTTCCCGGAGTTCCACCGCGTCGCCCTCGACATGATCGCCGCCCAGGGCGGGATCTTCGGCTGGGTGGCCCCGTCCGCGTCCGTGCTCGACGCCCTGGAGAGATGACGATGATCAAGCTTTCCCGCTCGGACACCGCCCTGCCGTTCTGGGTCCGGGGCGACACCAACGCGTTCTTCGGCTTAGGCATCAACGTGCTGGTCAACGTCCTGACGTTGTCGAGCCTGTGCCTGTTCGTCGTGCACATCCCCAAGGACGACGTCTTCGGCTCGATCCTGCCCGCGCTGGGCATCGCGCTCGTCGTCGGCAACGCGTACTACACGTATCTCGCCCGTCGCCTGGCCGCGCGCGAGAACCGCACCGACGTCACCGCGATGCCGTACGGGCCGAGCGTCCCGCACATGTTCATCGTCGTATTCCTGATCATGCTGCCGATCTACCTGAAGACGAAGAACCCGGTGCAGGCCTGGCAGGCCGGTCTGGCCTGGGCGTTCATCATCGGCATCATCGTGCTGATCGGCGCGTTCGTCGGCCCGTACATCCGGCGCTGGACGCCTCGGGCGGCGATGCTCGGCACCCTCGCGGGAATCAGCATCACGTTCATCTCGATGCGCCCGGCCGGGCAGATGTGGGCCCAGGCCTGGATCGCGCTGCCGGTGTTCGCGTTGCTCCTGGTCGGGCTGTTCACCGACCTCAAGCTGCCGGGCAACATCCCGATCGGCTTGGCCGCGCTGGTGCTCGGTACCGCGATCGGCTGGATCGGCGGGGCGATGTCGGTGCCCGACGTCAGCGCGGCGGCCAAGGACATCGCGTTCGCGATCCCGACCTTCCACTTCGGTGACCTGTTCGACGGGTTGAAAGAGGTCGGGCCGCTGCTCGCGACCGCGATCCCGCTCGGCGTCTACAACTTCACCGAGGGCATGACGAACGTCGAGAGCGCCGCGACTGCCGGCGACAGCTACAACCTGCGCAGCGTCCTGCTGGCCGACGGCGCCGGCGCGGTGATCGGGGCCGCGCTCGGCTCGCCGTTCCCGCCCGCGGTGTACGTCGGTCACCCGGGGTGGAAGGCGGCCGGCGGCCGGGCCGGGTACTCGCTGGCGACCGGGGTAGTGATCGCGATCCTCTGCTTCCTGGGCATGTTCTCGCTGTTGGGGGCCGTGCTCCCGACGGCCGCGATCGTCCCGATCCTGCTCTACATCGGGTTGCTGATCGGCGCCCAGGCGTTCCAGGCGACACCACGGGCCCACGCGGCCGCGGTCGTCGCGGCGCTGATCCCGAACATCGCGTCCTGGGCGGCCGGGCAGATGGACAACGCGCTGGCCGCCGCCGGTACCACGGCGGCCGCGGTCGGCGAGGACGCGCTGAACAACGCGGGTGTGGTGTACGGGGGGTTGAACACGCTGGGGCAGGGCGCGGTGCTCGCCGGGATGGTGCTCGGTGCTCTCGTCGTCTTCCTGATCGACAAGAAGTTCATCGGCGCGACGGTGGTGGCCGCGGTCGGTTCGGTGCTCTCGTTCATCGGGCTGATCCACGCGCCCGAGGTCGGCTGGAACATGAACGGTCCGGTCTCGCTCGGCTACCTGTTCGTCGCGGTGGTCTGCGCCGCGTTCGCGGCGACGCGTCCGGCGCCCCGGGTCCCCGACGCCGAGGAGATCGAACTCGACCGCCTGCACGGCGGGGGAGCGGTCGTGCAGCCCGGCGAGGAGCCGGCCGCGACGGTGGTGCCGGCCGCCGACGCCATGCCCGCCCCGCGGGCGGTGCCCGCCGAGGAGAAGATCTGATGGAGGTGGACCGGCCGGAGATCGTGGCTGAGGTCCGTGCAGCGTTCTCTTCCTATGAGGACGCTTTGCAGCGGGACGATCGGGCCACGATCCTCGGCTGGTTCTGGGACGCCCCGGAGACCGTGCGGTTCGGGATCGCCGATCGCCAGAACGGCGTCGAGGAGTTGCGGGCGTGGCGGGCGGCCCAGCCTCCGGTGCCGCTCGGCCGAACGCTCACCGAGACCCGGGTCACGACGTTCGGCGCCGATTACGCGGTCGTGACCACGCTGTTCACCTATCCGTCGGGCGAGGCGCTGGGGCGGCAGTCGCAGACGTGGGCGCGGTTCGGCGTCGGATGGCGCATCGTGAGCGCGCACGTGTCGGAGATTAGGCTCCCCTCATGGCTGTCGTGAAGATCAATGCGATCGAGGTTCCTGAAGGTGCCGGGCCGGAGCTCGAGAAGCGGTTCGGTGCCCGGCACGGCGCGGTCGAGGGGTCGCCCGGGTTCCTCGGGTTCGAGCTGCTGCGTCCGGTGAAGGGGGAGACCCGCTACTTCGTGTACACGCGCTGGGAGAGCGAGGAGCACTTCCAGGCCTGGGTGAACGGCCCGGCCATGGAGGCCCACTCGGGCGAACGCGCCCGCCCGGTCGCGTCGGGTTCGACGCTGCTGGAGTTCGAAGTCATCCAGTCCGCGGACCCCAAGGCCTGATCGAGGTTGCGGGCCGGGAGCGTGATGCTCCCGGCCCGAAGCTCTGGGGTGGCGCGGTCGACGTCGGATTTGTGTCGATTACTCCCTCCGCTCCGGACGACCTCTACGCGCTCATGCAGCTCCACGAGACGCGTCAGGCGCTAGCCGCCCGTGCCTCGTACAGCCTGCTGCGCATCACCGCCGCCGTCCCGCCCGAGAATCGCTCGGTGTCCGGCGCCGCGGACGCCGGCCAGCAGGCCAGTGCGTGGCTGGCCGGCTCGTCGACCAACCCCGGCCGCTGGACGACCCGCCGGGTGCTGGTCGCCGAGCTCCACGAGCTCGATCTGTTGCTGGCCGATCTGCACGGCCACCTGGTCGCGACGGTCGACTGGCTGGCCGCGCACCTGGGCTCCCAGGCCGGCGGCCGCTCCGGCCCCCAGCACACGATCCGAGTCCCCCGAACGCTGCTGGCCGAGTGCACGACGCTCATCCACGATCTGGAGGCCCTGGCCCCCGCCGTGGCCGCGTAGCCCCTGACGTCCTGCCCTACTGGCCGCGACCGGCGCCGGTAGCGGGGTGGGTGCCGGTCCGGGGCGGGTGCGGTGCCGGTCCGGGGGTTGCGGAGTCAGTGCCGGTGTGAATCCGGTGCCGGTGCCGGTGTCCGGCCGGTCCGAGACCGGTGCGGGGCGGGGCCGGTGGGGTTGGGCCGCGCCCGATGCCCCACGCTTCACGCCGCTGAGGTCCCGGCCGGACCGGTTCGACCCCGGCTCGCCACGCCCGACCAGCTCACCTCATCCACCAGCGACCGACGCGTCAGCCGACTGCGAGCGATCCGGCGCGCCGGTCGAACAGCCGCCTGCCCGCAGCGACCAGACGCTGCGGCCCTCGGCGACCCGCCCCTAGCGCCGGAAACCCGCCGCGGCGACGGCCGGCTCCTGCGGCCGCAATATGTGAAGCCCGTAGCCGCGACGGCCCGGTGGCGCGCCCGCCCTGAGCCGTGGTCCTCAGTGCGCCTTTCTGACGCGCTGCCGAGCCGGCGACGGCAGGTGTCCGTACCTCGGGGCGGCCGTGACTTGCGCCTACGCCGAGCCTGCGGCCCTGACGACCGTCGGCCCGCAGCCCGCGGCGGCCCCGCGCCCGCGCGCCCGCTCCCGAGCGCTCGGCCACCCAGCCTGCGGCGGCCCGGTGGCTTGCGCCCGTAGCTGTATCGGCCCCCGGGGCCGCGTCGGCAACCCGTCTTGGGCCGTCGGGCGCGCCCGTGGCTCGCGGTGGCTCCGAATCGCGGCCTGTGTCGCCTCCGGTCCGCAGCTCGCGTCGGCCTCTGGGCTGCGGCCTGCGTCGGATCCTGGGACAGCGGCCCGTGAGGGGTCAGCCGCCGGCCATTCGCGGGGCAGCGTCGGGGTCGTGGCCCGCGCGGTCCGGCGTGGCCGGCGGCCCCAGCGTGTGTCCCCGGCTCGGGCGGCTGCCGGCGGCGCGCTCGCCTCCGATGCCGGGGTGCGGTCATCGCCCGCGCCGCCCACGCTGCGCCCGCGCCGCCTGCGCTGCGCGCGCCCGCGCCGCCCGCGCTGCCCGTGCTGCGTCCGCTCGTGCGGCCTGCGCTGCGCTCGCAACTTGCCTTCGTCCGCGTCGAATGACGACTTGTCGGGGTCATCGGCGCGGAAATTAGCGCGATAAGTCGGCAGAATCGGTCGGCTCCCGCGGAACTGCGTCGGCGGGGGCTCTGGTGCGGGATGCTCACCGCTGGTCGGCAACTAAGGAGCCAGATGACCGACGAACGACTGATCTCCGATCGAGGCATCACGGCCGGCGAGCGGTTCGCCGACGTCGACGAGTGGGAGAACCGCCGCGGGGAAGGGCCGCACCTGTGGCGGACGCTCGGGTACCGCCGGGCCGGCTGGTCGCCGGGCGCCACCGCGGTCGAGTGGGACGCCACCGCCGACTACTGCTTCCCGTCGGCCGGCGGCCCGATCGTCCAGGGCGGCCTGGTCACCGCGCTCCTCGACGCGGCGATGGGCGGCGCCTGCTGGACCGTCCTCGATCGGGACCAGGCGTTCCTCACCGCTGACCTGCGGGTCGAGTTCCTGCGCAGCTCCCGGCCGGGCCTGCTCCGGGCGACCGGCGAGGTGATCCGCCGGACCCGCCGGGTGATCTTCTGCGCCGCCGACCTGTACGACGCCGACGGCGCCCAGCTCGCCAGCAGCCGCTGCACCCAGGTGGTACTCCCGGCCGACGGACACGCCGGCCGCTACGGCCCCCCGGAAGCCGACGGCGGCCCACCCCGCGACGCCCGCGGTTGATCCCGCGACGCCCGCGGTTGATCCCGCGACGCCCGCGACGCCAACGGCCGACCCCCGAACAAAACCTCAGACCGCCCGGCGCACCCCGGCCAGAATCAGATCCACCAGCTCATCGAGATACTCGTCGCTCTGCTCCCGAGCAGCCTCGCGCAGCTCCACCGGCGTCACCGCGACGTGCATGATCGTCGCGCCGAGAATCGCGTCCAGCACCACCGCGGGCGACGTGCCGGGAGGCAGCTCACCTCGGGCGGCCGCGCGCCGGACGATCTGGCGGGCGGCCGCGATCGTCGGGTGGGTGAGCCGGTCGCGGTGCTCGGCGAACTCGCTGTGCACCGCACCCTCGACCACCAGGCGCATGTACGTGACCCCGCCGTCGTCCCAGAACATGCCCAGCAACTGGGACCCGAGGTGGCGCAGGTCGGACCGGATGTCGCCGGTGTCGATCGAGACGTCGATCGACGCCCTGGCTCCCAGCGCGTCGAACAGGAGTTGCTGTTTGCTGTTCCAGCGCAGGTAGAGCGATGCCTTCCCGACGCCGGCGGCCTTCGCGACCCCGTCGATCGTGAAGCCGGCCCAGCCCTTCTGGCCGAACAGCTCGATCGCGGCGCGGAAGACGCGGTCTTCCAGGGCCGGGTCCCGGGGTCTTCCTCGGGGCGCGGGTGTCCGGGCGGGCGAGGTGGTGGTCACAGGCTGTCCCCCACAGCTTTGGGGTCGTGGGTCGGAGGCCGGTCGCGGCCAACGCAGGGACTGAACCTAAATGGTCTGGTTCGTGGCATGCAATTCGGACTGCGACACGAGTTTATTCCGGTTGTCATCGTCAGTTAATCCGCGACCTCTGGACTGGAAGCACGCACCGCGGATCGATCCAGGACCGATTGACCCACGTGGCATTCCGGGATGCCGCTGAATCGGTTCATGCCGCACGGTCCGCGGGACCGACGTACAGGAGGAGCACCGTGTCCCGGAACGGTGGCAAGGACGGCGGATCCGTACTCCGCGTCCGCATTGCGCGCCCGGTCGACAGACCGGCCCCGGCCGACACCAGAGCGTCGGTCTGTCGCTTCTGCCCATCGGCCCTGACGTCGGCCGAATCGCAACCGCTCCCGGTCCGGAGCCCGGCCCAGCTGGTCCTGCTGGCCCGGGACGCGTGGGAGGACGGCCTGGCCCGGATGTGGCTGACCGCCGAGGTCCCGGACGACGTCCCGCACTACGTGCGTGCGGTCCGGGACGACGTCCCCGGGATGCGCGTCGCGGTGGACTGCGGTCCGGCCGACGCGTGCGTGCTCCACCAGCTCCGGACGGCCGGCGTCACCGACGTCGGGATCCACATCGGTTCGCTGGACGACGACGTACGAGCCCGCGATTCCGACGCCGAAGCCGTGCCGCTGTCGGGCTACGAACGAGCCTGGGACGAAGCGGTCCGGGTGTTCGGCCGCTACCGGGTCACCACGTGCCTGGTCGTCGGCGCCGGGGAGAACCCCGGCGACCTGGTGTCCGGGGCCGCGCGGCTGATCGCCCGCGGTGTGCAGCCGGTCGTCGTCCCCTACCGGGCCGGCACCGACGCGCTGGTCCGCTGGGCCGGCCAGGCCGTCGCCGACATGCTCCGCACGGTCGGAGCGGGCAACTCCTCAGGCGCGGGCAGCTCCTCAACCGCAACCGGGCCGCACCCGATCATCACCTGAACCCCTGCGCACAGTGATTCCGGACCCACGACTCCCCTGGGGGAATTCATGAGGACGACAAGGGTGGCGGCGGTCGCGGCGCCGTTCGGACGCGATCTCGACGAGTGCTTCGCCCGCATCGAGCGCCTGGTCGCGCTGGCCCGGGCCCGGGGCGTCCAGCTGCTGGCGCTGCCCGAGGCCAGCCTCGGCGGGTACCGGGCTCCGGACGCCGACGAGCCGCCCGCGCTCGACCCGGACGGCCCGGAGCTCCGGCGGCTGGCCGCGATCGCCGGCGACATGGTGCTGTGCGCGGGCTACTACGAGCGGGCCGACGAGGGCGTCCGGTACAACAGCGCGGTCTGCGTGACCGGCGACGGCGTGCTCGGACGTCACCGTCAGGCGCACCAGCCGGGCGCCTTCGACACTCCGGTCGGCCGGATCGGGCTGATGATCTGCTACGACAAGGCGTCCCCGGACGCGGCCCGGGCGCTGGCCGCGGACGGCGCGGCCATCGGCGTCTGCCTCTCGGCCTGGCCGGCCAGCCGCGCCAACGCGTCACCCGACCTCGGGCGCGACCGCTGGACCCGCCAGTTCGACCTGTTCGACCAGGCCCGGGCGGTCGAGAACCAGCTGCTCTGGCTGTCGGCCAACCAGTCCGGACGCTTCGGCGACCTGCGGTTCGTCGCCAGCGCCAAGGTCGTCGACCCGGGCGGTGACGTGCTGGCGACGACCGGCGTCGCGGCCGGTGCAGCGGTCGCCGACGTGGACGTCGCCGAGGCCGTCGACCTGGCCCGCCGGGCCGTGTCGGCGCGCTACGCGAGCAGCTCCCGCAGGGAAGCGCAGATGGTCTGAACGGCCTGCTCGGACGCCGGGGACACCGGGCCCATGCCGAAGAAGCCGTGGATCAGCCCGTCGAACCGGTGGGCGATCGTCCGCACGCCGGCCTCGTTCAACGCGGACGCGTAAGCGTCCCCGGCGTCGCGCAGTGGGTCGAAGCCCGCAGTGGCCACCACCGCGGGCGGCAGCCCGTCGAGCCGTCCGCGCAGCGGCGAGAGCCGGGGGTCGGCCGGGTCGGCGTCGCGCGGGACGTAGTGGGTGGTGAACCAGATCATGTCCGACCCGGTGAGGAAGTAGCCCTCGGCGTTCTCGACCATCGACGGGTAGTCCCCGGCGAAGTCGGCCGCCGGGTAGAGCAGCAGTTGCGCGGCGAGGGCGGGGCCGCCGGCGTCCCGGCAGTCCTGGGCGACGACCGCGGCCAGGTTGCCGCCCGCGCTGTCCCCGGCGACGGCCAGCCGGTCCGGATCACCGCCGAGGCCGCTTATCCGGGCCGCCGCCCAGCGGACCGCGGCCAGCGCGTCGTCGGCCGGTCCGGGGAACGGCGACTCCGGCGCGAGCCGGTACCCGACGCTGACCACGACCGCGCCGACCTCCCGGCACAGCCATCGGCACTGGTCGTCGTGGGTGTCGATGTCGCCGAGCACGAACCCGCCGCCGTGGAAGAACACGATCGTCGGCGTCGGGCCGTCGACGTCCGGGCGGTAGATGCGGCCGGGCAGCGGCGTCCCGTTCGCGCCGTCGATCGTCACGTTCTCGATCGCGGCGACCGGCACCAGCGTGGCCGGGTCGCGCACGTCGACCGTGAACGCGCGGAAGTTCGCGCGGGCTTCGGTGGGCGTGCCCGTACCGAGCTTCGGTATCTGCGGCGAGTTGATCAGCGCGAGTAACGGCACGAGGGACTGGTCGACCGGCATCGTTGCCTCCGAAATCAGAACTTGGCCGTGCTGTTCTTGCCGAAGAAGCGGCCGGTCGCGAGCACCTCCGCCTCGAACTGCGGCACGTGATTCTTTGCCTGGGCGATCATCGCGCGTTCGACGAGCGGCCCCAGGATTATCGTCCGCATTGCCGACAGGACGGCCACCGAACGCGGGACGTACACCTTCCGCGCGCGCCGGGCGATGCTGTCGAGCAGCGTGGAGGCGCAGTCCTCCACCGAGACGGTCGCGCCGAGGAACCCGGGCAGGCGGCGGGCGCTCTCGCGGGCCGCACCGACGTCGTCGCGCAGGTCGCGGACCATGTCGGTGTCGATCCAGATCGGATGGGCCGAACCGACCGTCACGCCCTTGTGGGCGACCTCGAGCCGCAGACCGTTGGCGAACTGCTCGACGCCGGCCTTCGCCGCGCTGTAGGCGGTCATGCCGGGCAGGATCGTGAACGCGGCCGCGGAGGAGATCAGCAGGTAGTGGCCGCGCGCGGCGGTCACCGCGGGCAGCGTCGAGGTCACCGTGCGGACGACGCCGAGCAGGTTCACCTCGATCACCCTGGCCACCGCCTCGGGCGGGGAGACCGCGATCGTGCCGTGGTTGGCGATGCCCGCGTTGGCCACGACGATGTCGATCGCGCCGTGCGCGGCCAGCGTGCTCTCGACCGCGGCTTCCAGCGCGGCCTGGTCGGTGACGTCGCACTCGGCCCAGCTCGCGGTGGGTCCGAGCTCGTCGGCCAGCGCCGACAGCCGATCGGGCTCGAGCCCGACGAGGGCCACCCGGGCGCCCGCGGCCGTCGCCTGCCGGGCCAGTTCGGCGCCGATTCCGCGAGCTGCGCCGGTGATCAGGACGGTCTTTCCACGGGGGAATTTTCGCGTAGCCATGACATCTCTCCGGGGTCAGGCGTCTGGTACTGCGTAGTACCAGACTGTCGGTGACGGTACCATTCGGGCGAGGAGGGGGACAGAGGTGACATCGTCCGCGACGCGACATTCCGAGCAGGCTCGCCCCGCCGACCGCTCGGCCGAGAACGCGCGCGCGAACGGCCACCGCGTCCGACTGCTCGCGGGCATGGCCACCGCGCTGGTCGAGAAGGGCTACAGCGCGGTGACGATCGCCGACATCGCCCGCCACGCCCGGGTCTCCAAGCGGACGTTCTACGAGCACTTCGCCGACAAGCAGGAGTGCTTCCTCGCGGTCTACGCCTCGGCCAGCGACCGGCTGCTCCGGCTGGCCGACGAGGCCGCGCAGCCCGATCTGGGCTGGGTCGAGCAGGTGCGGGCCGCGGTGCACGCCTACCTGGCGGCGCTGCAGACCGAGCCGGCGCTCACCCGCACGATGCTGCTGGAGATCCAGTCGGCCGGTCCGGAGGCGCTGCGCCTGCGCCGGCGTGGGCAGCAGCGGTTCGCCACGCTGCTGCTGGAGCGGGCCGAAGAGGGAGCGCGAGCGCGCCCCGGGGCCCGGCCGATCTCGGCCGCGATGGCCACCGCGGTGATCGGCGGGCTGAACGAGCTGGTGCTGGAGGCGGTCGAAGACGGCCGCGCGGACCGGCTCACCGAGCTGGACGCGGTCGCCACCGAGTTCGTCCGCGCGGTGCTGGTGGCGCCCGGGGAGTAGCCCCCGGGCGCTCACCCGGTCAGACTTCGAGGTCGTTCTCGACCCGGGACAGCTGGTGACGCGCCATCGCCAGGTTCGCCCGCTGGCGGTCCAGCGCCAGGTAGATGAACAACCCCTTGCCCGACCGCGACTGCACCGGCCGAATGATGTGGTACTGGTGCCGCAGCGTGATCAGGATGTCGTCGATGTCGGCACCCAGGTTGAGCATCTCCATCGTGCGCATCTTGGCCCGGACGACGTCGGTGTTGCCCGCGGCGGCGACGTTCAGGTCGAAGTCCTTGGTGCCGCCGAGCGTGCCCAGCGCCATCCCGCTGTTGTAGTCGACGAGCGCCACACCGATCGCTCCTTCGATCGTCATGGCCTCTTTGAGGGCGGTGTCGACGTTTGCCATGTTCTCTCCTTTGTAGAGGGTGTTACCGGTTCGACGTTGCTTCCTCGAGCAGGGCGGCCAGGCGGTTCGCGACCTGCCGCGCCTCCAGGTGGAGCCGGCCGATGTTCGTCTCCTCGCCGGTGAGGACGGTGAGGACGGCCCGCGGGCCGGCGGCGTACGTCGCCACGTAGCCGCGGGTGCCCCGGGTGACGGTCTCGGCGAACTGGCCGGGGCCCACGCTCTCGATCACCCGCTGGCTGAGCCCGAGCACGGCCGCCGACATCGCGGCCATCCCGTCCGGTTCGATGCCGTGGGTGTCGTGCGCGACCAGCCGCCCGTCCACGCTCGCGACCAGGCTCCCGGCCACGTGGCGGACCCGATCGCGCAGCCCCCGGATCTGGGCCAGCACCTCCGCCTCGTTCTCGCGCTCCACCACACTCCCTTCGTCGGTTCGGAGCTCCTTCAGCCGGGCCGGGCGTCGCGGCACCAGTGGGCCGACCCGCTGCGTCGGCAGCGCGACGGCTCGCCAGGATCCGAGCGGCCAGCGAGCGCTCATCGGAGGCCCTCCAGCGCGTTGCGGACCCGGGAGAGCAGTCCGGTGTCCGGTTCCGGTACGTCGAGCACCGACCCGGATGGAACGCCCGGCTGCGGCCCGACCGGGACGACCCCGCGTAGGGCGGCCCCCGGCTGCCGCCGGGGAAGCGGCGCCGAGTGCGCCGGCCGCCGTACGGGCAACGGCCGCGTGGCCTCGGCCGGCCCGTCGGCCGAGGGTGATCCGGACGACGATGATCCGGACGACGATGGTCCGGACGATTGGGACGCTTCCGGTGGCGGCGAGATCGCGGGCGGCGACGAGGTGGCGGCGGCCGGCGGCCCGGGGTCGACGGGCAGGGCCGGCACGTACGGCGGCGCAGCGTACGGCGGGACGGCCCGCGAGGGAGCCGCGTGCGCCGGGGGCAGGTTGAGCGGGGGAGCGGCGACGACCCGGATCAGGCCGGCGGTGATCAGGCGGCGGGTCTCGAGCACGGCGCTGAACGCCGAGCGCCCGAGCAGCCGGGCCAGCTCCCGTGGGGTCCGCCGGCCGTCCGCGTGGACGACCAGCTCCCACTGCAGATCGGTCAGGACGACGTGGTGGCGCCCGAGACGCCCGGCGGCGACCACCGGCTGGTCGTCGGCGTCACCGGGAGGCGTCCGCTCGAGTAATCGGCGTCGTTTGCGGACCTGGGCCTCCAGGGCGGCCGGAGCGACCCGGCGGAGCGCGCCCCACCAGTGCCCCTCGCCCGGCGCGAACCGGACCTCGCCCGGAGGGGCCATGAACAGCGCGAACGCCCCGTCGGCGATCGCCGTCGCGGTGCACAGCTCGGCCTCGCCCCGGCTGAGCGCACCGGACTTGACCAGCACCTCGCCGACCTGACCGGCGGCGGCCCCGGCCGTCCAAGCGGTCTGGAACACCGACGGCGGCACGGTGCCGGACGCCTGTAACAGGCAGTCGACCCCGGGCGCGGCCGGCGTCTGCACGTAGTAGATCTCGCCGTCGAGCAGGTAGATCGATCCCCCCTCGACGTGAACCGCGCCGGTGGCCCGGCCCGCGGTCAACTCGTCCAGAGCCTCGGGAACACCTCCCCAACGGCGGGGAGCCACCTCGGCCGAGACGCCGGACATCAGCCCAGCACCAGGTCGGACGCGAGCCCGGCGAGCCGGTGGCGGGCCATCGCCAGGTTCGCGTGCTCCCGGTCGAGCCAGAGGTAGAGGAAGAGCCGGCTGTCCAATCTGGCGTTCAGGAACCGCAGCACGTGATAGCGGGCGACCGAGGCCACCACGATGTCCTCGACGATGTCGCCCTCGGCCGAGACCGCGAACGTGGCGTTCTCCAGCGCGGCCCGGGCGACCTCGGTGGCCCCGGCGGCCGCGGGCTCCTCGCCGCAGGGCCAGTCACCGGCGCTGCCGACGGCCAGGCCGGAGGCGTAGTCGACCAGCCCGGCGCCGAGGACGCCGGGAATGGACATAGCGGTGCGGAGGCTCTCGTCGATCCCGGGCACACGTCACCTCTCCGCTGGTGCGACCGGCTCGCGCGGTACTGGTGAGCAGCCAGTGCCGGGCGGGGCCGGTCGGTCGTGCGCCCCAGCAGGGATCTTACGACTACAGATCGCGCTGGTGTGAGCGCTGTGCGTATTCTGTGTGGCTCGGGTTCATACCTGCATGTATCGATTTGCGGGCAGCGCGATCGCGGCCGGACGACCGAGGCCGGACCGGTCGTCCGGTACCGGTGGATCGATACCGCCCGTATGCTCAGCGCTCGTCGGAATCAGGAGCGGAGGCTTACGCGTGGCGGTCCACGCCGGGAGCACCGGGGTCGTAGTGCCCTCGGCTGTCGTCGACGCGGTGGCCCACCGCTGGTGGGAGATCGCGCGCGAGACGTGCTTCGTGCCGATGAGCTCGGCCGACACCGAGGCCGAATTCCGCTCCCACACCTCCCGGTTGCTGCGGGCGCTGTTCGCCGACCCGTTCTCGGCCGAGCCTGGCCGGGAAGTCGGGGCGGCGCTGGTGGCCCGGCGTTTCGCCGCGCCGGAGTTTCTCGGCCGCACGACCGCGCTGTTCGACGACGCCGTCCTGGCGCCGCTCGGCGTTCCGGGCGCGTCCGGCGGGCAGCTCGCCGACCTGCGGTCCGCGCTGGTGACCGGCTACACCGAAGCGATCCGCGACCAGACGCTGGCCCAGCAGGAGGAGTTGCGCCGGGCCGACCTGGCCGCCCGGGCCGAATCCGACGCGGTCTCCCGCGCGCACGCGGCCCGGTTCCGGGCGGTCTTCGAGAACGCCGCCGTCGGGATCGCGATCAGCGAGTGGGACGGCACGATCCTCGAGGCCAACCCGGCCCTGCAGAGGATGCTCGGCTACACGCTCAAGCAGCTGCGCGAACGTGGGCTCGACGATCTCGTCCACCGCGACGGCGCGTTCGCCGGGCCGACCGAGGTGGGGCTGCGCAGCGACAGCGCGGGGCCCATCTCGGGCGAGCGCCCGCTCGTCGTCAACGGCGGCGGCGTGATCTGGGCCCAGCTCACGACGTCGATCATCTCGCCGGAAGAGGCGACGTTCGGAAACCAGGACGCGGAGCGGTACCAGCTCACGGTCGTGGAAGACGTCACCGACCGGCGGCGGATGCGGGCCCGGCTCGTGCACCAGGCGCTGCACGACCCGCTGACCAGCCTGCCCAACCGGGCCCTGTTCTTCGACCGGCTGCGCGAGGTGCTCGTGCGCACCGGGCCGCGCGACCCGGTCGGCATCCTGGTGATCGACATCGACGGGCTGGCCGCGGTGAACGACAGCCTCGGGCACGAGGCCGGCGACCAGATCCTGGCCTCGGTCGCCGACCGGCTCACCGAGGAGATCTCCCGGGCCGGTCACCTGGTCGCCCGGATCGACGGCGACGACTTCGCGATCCTGGTCGGCCCGGGCGGCTACCGGGGCGCGGCCGAGGCGCTGGCCCGGCGGGTGCTCGCGGTGCTGGGCCGCCCGTTCGGCGTCGGCGCGCACGCGATCCCGGTCACCGTGACGATCGGGGTGGCCGAGGTCGACGCGGCCGGCACCGACGCGTCCGGGCTGCTGCGGGCGGCGCAGACCGCGCTGGAGTGGGCCAAGGGCGATCCGACCCGGTCCTGGGCCGTCTTCGAGCCCGGCCGCGGCGAGCGCGAGGCGGCCCGCCGCCGGCTGGCCGCGGCGATGCCCGCCGCGCTCGAGAGCGGCGCGTTCCAGCTCGACTTCCAGCCGATCGTCGGGCTCTCCGACGGTGCGGTCTACGCGGCCGAGGCGCTGGTCCGGTGGAACCACCCGCGGTTCGGCGTCCTCGACCCGGCGCAGTTCATCCCGCTGGCCGAGGAGACCGGCTTCATCGTCCCGCTGGGACGGTGGGTGCTGGCCGAAGCCTGCCGGCAGGCCTCCCGCTGGCGGACGTCCGGCCCGCGGCCGCCGCTGGTCAGCGTGAACATCGCGGCCCGCCAGGTCAGCGACCCGTCGCTGCTCAACGACGTCGCGGTCGTGCTCGACCGCACCGGGCTACCGCCCGAGGGGCTGCAGCTCGAGATCACCGAGAGCGCGATCGTCGGCAGTGCCGAGGCGCCGACCGAGGTGCTGCAGGCGCTGGCCGGCGAAGGCATCCGGATCGTCATCGACGACTTCGGCACCGGCTACTCGAACCTCTCGACGCTGCGCCATCTGCCGATCCGCGAGCTGAAGCTGGCCGGGCCGTTCCTGCAGGGCGTCGCGTCCGAGCAGCCGGCCGCGCTGCCGGGGCCGGTCGGCACCGCGCTCGAGCGACGCCCGCCGGACCGGGTGCCGGGCGCCGACATGGACGTCGTCGGGGCGCTGGTCGGGCTCGCGCACACGCTCGGCCTGAGCGTCACCGCGGAGGGCGTCGAGACCGCCGGTCAGGCCGATCGGCTGCGCGAGCTGGGCTGCGACGCGGGGCAGGGCTGGTATTTCGCCAGCCCGATGCCCCCGGACGAGTTCGCCGCCTCGCTCACTCGGTGACCCGGCCGCTGAGTACCTGCCAGGTCACCAGGACGACCGTGCTGACCCGGGCCGCGTGCACCCGCACCGGACGCCGCTGATCGGCGTCGGCCTGGGTCTCGTCGTCGGCCACCGGCCAGGGCGCGCCGACCAGCGTGCCGGTCGCCAACGCCCGACGGCAGACGTTGATCAGGACACTCGCCTTCGCCGAGGGATAGATCGACGCGGTCGTCGCGCGGAGCATCCGATCGCGCGGACGTCCGATCCACCGGACCGCGGCCCGGTTGACGTGGTCGATCTGGAAATCGGCGACCGAACCGCGCTCGGTCGGGATCGGGCTGACCACGACCGCCGGCTCACCGAACGCGTCGAGGGCCCGGTCGATCCAGTTGCTCCGCCCGTTCTCGGCCCCGGTGGCCCCGCCCGACCGGGCCACCACGTCGGTGGCGATCTGGACGAGCTTGACATTCGTGCTCTGCGACAGCGCGACCAGGCGCGCGAACGCACCCTCTTCGCCGACGCCGTAGCGCTCCATGAACACGCCCTTGGCCTGTTCGATCACCGCCCGACGACTCATCGCCTCGCGGAGACCGTCGAGCTCCGTCCGTGCCGACAACAGCTCGTCGCGTAGCAACGCGACGTCGCTCGGGATCGCGGCGTCACCCGCTGCAACCACTACCCAGCCACCCCTCCCAATTGGGCGGCTGGCTGCTCAACCGTGTTCCCGAAGATGTGCGGGTGCCATTATGCCGATCGACCGCGACCGGTGCTGCGCAAGGCTCCCCCCTCGGTACCGTCCGTGTCGAACGCACCTCAGGTCAGGAGCCAGCGAACCCCAAGCAGTAGGCAAGTAATGGCCACAAACGCAAACAAAGCGACCCAGAGCAAGGGGTGCAGGCCGGTGAGACGCGCGAGCTGATCGGCGTCCGAATGAGGAGCTTGACCACGACGGCGGAGCCGTTGCAGCTCGACCACCGGGCGGGCGCCGCCGACGAGCAGGAACCAGGTGAACGCGTAGGCGAACCCGGCCTGCAGGGTCGGGGTGCCGAACCAGGAGACGACGAACACCGCACCGCCGGTGACCGCCACCGACAGCACGCCGTAGAAGTTGCGGATCATCACCAGCAGCGCGGCCAGGCCGACGATCGCCAGCCAGAGCAGCGCGGTGATCTTCCCGGCGGTGAGCAGGGCCGCGCCGAGCAGGCCGAGCAGCGACGGGGTGATGTACCCGGCGACGCCGGTCGCGACCATGCCCGGCCCGTAGGGCTTGCCCTTGGAGACCGTGACGCCGGACGTGTCGGAGTGCAGGCGGATGCCGGTGAGCCGGCGGCCGCTGAGCACGGCCGCGGCCGCGTGGCCGCCCTCGTGGGCGATCGTGACGACGTTCCGGGAGATCCGCCAGAGCGCGTGCGGGACGATCACCACCAGCGCGAGCGCGGCGGCCGTGAAGATCAGCCATCGGGGTGGGTCGGGCTGCGTGCCCAGAACGTTGGTCCAGACCTCGCTCAGGCTCCGCTCGTCCACCCGGTTCCTTCTGATCGTCGCTCGCGTTCGCGGGCAGGGTCGCACACCGGGGCCAGGGTGGCGCGATCAGGCTGCTTTCTGGAGTAGGACATCTGTGACCTGAGCGTGAGATACTCCATTATTGGGATGATTGTGACCTGTCGGGGTAAGAGTTGGTCTTTAAGGGGAGAACGATGCGGGGACGAACAGCGGGCGGAGTGGGAGCCGTCCTGGGGCTGGCCATCGCCCTGGCCGGCGGACTGTTCGGTGGGCCGGGCGCGGAGGCGCTGTCGGTGTCGTTCGCGGGCAACGACGGGGGTACCGGCGGGATGGTGCAGACCTCGGTGCTGGCGCCGGAGGGAAGCAGCTGGACCGAGTTCCCGCTCTCGACCAAGGTGGAAGTTGCAGTCGAGCCTCTTCCCAGGTCCGGAACGGTGGACACCCCCCTCCCCCCTGGGTCCAGCCCGAACTGACCGTTGCGCTGAAACTGTGCCCCTTTCCCGGGAGGTCGTCGTACGGGTCCTGCATGATGTGATCGCCCCAGCTGGGCCGATCGACCGGAAATCACCGGGGAGGTGCGCGTGGCCGACGTGATGAGGCGGCGCATCGCCGGGGTTCCCACCCGGCTCTGGCCACTCGTCCTCGTCACGGCCGCCGTCGGCGTCGCCGGTACCGAGGCCGCGATCAGCGTCACCGGCGCGACGCTGGCCCCGGGCTGGCTGATCCCCGTCTTCATCGGGTTGTTCCTGGTCGGCGAGGCCACGCAGTTGCACGTCCAGCTGCGGCGCGAGACGCACTCGTTCTCGATCTCCGAGATTCCGCTGGTGCTGGGGCTGTTCTGGCTCTCGCCGCTGGCGCTGGTGATCAGCCGGTTGACCGCGGTGATCCTGGTCAACGCGGTCCGGCGCACGACCCCGCACAAGTTCGTGACGAACACCACGGTGGCCGCGGCCGAGACCGGCGTCGCGGTGGCGGTCTACGCCTACATGGGGCCTCTCGACACCACGAAGCCGCTCCTCTGGGTCGCGGTCCTGCTCGCCGTCGGGCTGGCCGACCTGGTCAGCTTCACCGGCATCCTGGCCGCGATCACGCTGTACGAGGGTCGTCCGGCGCCGGTCGCGGTGACCCGGCTGGTGATCGCCTCGATCTCGGTCGGCGTGCTGAACACCACCGTCGGCCTGGTCGTGCTGATCGTCCTCCAGGTCAACATGCTCGCGCTGGCGTTGCTGCTGGTGCTGGCCGTCGTGCTGGTGGCCGGCTACCGCGCCTACGCGCAGTTCCTGGCCCAGCACAAGAGCCTGGGGGAGCTGTACGCGTTCACCCGGGCCGTGTCGACCGCCCGGCAGGAGAACAGCCTGGCCGACACGATGCTCACCCGGGTGCGTGAGCTGCTGTCGGCCGAGTCCGCGACGCTGTGGATGCCCGCGCTGGGCCGGCACCCGGAGACCGCGCTGGTCGCGCGCGTCGACCAGGCCGGGTTGATCGACGAGCAGCTGGGGGAAGACCCGATCCGCCGCCGGGTGCTCGACACCGGCGTCACCGTGCACCTCGGCCCTCGCGGCGCCAACGCCGACCTGCGGCTCCGGCGCGCGCTGCGCGGCCGCGAGGTCAAGGACCTCATCGTCGTCCCGCTGCGGTCGGGCACCGCCGTCGTCGGCTGCCTCGAGGTGGCTGATCGCCTGCACGACCTGGCGACGTTCGGCAGCGCGGACGTCCGTCTGCTGGAGACGCTGGCCGCGCACGCCGCCGTCGCGGTGGAGAACTCGAGGCTGGTCGAGCGGCTGCGCTACGACGCCTACCACGACACGACGACGGGGCTGCCGAACCGGCGCCGGCTGGTCGAGGCGGTGGAGGCGGCGATCGCCGTCGACCCGGTGCCCGACGAGGTCGTCGCGCTGCTCGAGTTCGACATCGACGCCTTGCGCGGTGTGAACGAGACGCTGGGCCACAAAGCGGGCGACCAGCTACTGGCCGAGGTGGGCCGGCGCCTGCGCGAGTACGCGCCCGACGGCGCGCTGGTCGCCCGGCTGGGCGGCGACGAGTTCGCGGTGCTGCTGCGGGCGTCCGGGGTCGACTGCGTGGTCGCGCTGGCGGCCGAGCTGCGCCGGACCGCGATCGAGCCGTTCCCGCTGGAGAACTTCACGATCGAGGTCGGTGCGGCGGTCGGCGTGGCGCTGTTCCCCGATCACGCGACCGACAGCGAGTCGCTGTTCCGCCGGGTCGACGCGGCCACCGATGCGGCCAAGGCCCAGCCCCGGGGCGTCGCGGTCTACATCCCGGCGATGGAGTCGCACAGCGTCCACCGGTTGGGGCTGGTGCCCGAGCTGCGCCGGGCGATCGAGCACGACCAGCTGACCGTCCACTACCAGCCCAAGGTCTCGCTGGCCGACCGCCGCCTGATCGGCGTCGAGGCGCTGGTGCGGTGGGAGCATCCCGAGCAGGGCCTGCTGATGCCGGGCGACTTCGTGCCGGTGGCCGAACACACCGGGCTCATCGGGCCGCTGACCCGCTGGGTTCTGCGCGAGTCGCTGGCCGAGGCCCGCCGGTGGCAGGACCGCGGCCGCCCGCTCGGGGTGTCGGTGAACCTGTCGGCCCGGACGCTGCAGGATCCGGACTTCCCGGCCGAGCTGGACGCGCTGCTGGCCGAAGCCGGCGTGCCGCCGGGGCAGCTCACCCTGGAGATCATCGAGGGCGGGGCGCTGACCGACGCCGAACGCCCGCTGGCGACGCTGCAGGCGCTGGCCGAGCGCGGGGTGCGGCTGTCGCTGGACGACTTCGGCGTCGGCACGTCGGCGTTCAGCTACCTGCGCACGATTCCGGTGCACGAGATCAAGATCGACCGGTCGTTCGTGCTCGGGATGAACACGGACGCGGCGGATTTGGGGATCGTGCGCTCGATCGTGGGGTTGGGGCAGCACCTGGGGCTGTCGGTGGTGGCCGAGGGTGTGGAGAGCGAGCGGGCGCTGGCGCATCTGGAGGAGATGGGCTGCGACGTGGCGCAGGGGTTCTTGTTCGCGAGGCCGTTGCCGATGGAGCGCCTGGAGGCCTGGGTGACGGCGCGGACGTCGTCGGCGGCGGACGAGTCGTCGGACGAGGCGACGCGGCGCTTGCGGGTCGTGGGGCAGCACGGCTGAGTTTTGGATTTTAGTTTTTGGGTTTTGAGGGCCGACGTTCGGAGGGTGCGGCGCGTGGGGTGGCCTGGCGGGGCGGGCGCCGGCGCGGCGCGCGCGTAGCGCGCGGGGTGCCGGGGGCTGGCGGGGTGCGGCGCGCGGGGTGCGCGGGGCTGGCGGGGTACGCGGGGCTGGCGGGGTGCGCGGGGCTGGCGGGGTGCGCGGGGCTGGCGCGCGCGTAGCGCGCGGGAGTCGGGGCTGGCGGGGTGCGCGGGAGGTTGGCGCGGGCCGGCGGGGCGCGCGGGGTACCGATTTCGCATTGGGAGGGCGGGCCGTGTAACCTTTGCAGCGGCTCGCAAGGCCCCCTTAGCTCAGTCGGCAGAGCGTCTCCATGGTAAGGAGAAGGTCTACGGTTCGATTCCGTAAGGGGGCTCCGAATCCGGCTGTTCGGCCGGGTGCCGATGGCGGTGTAGCTCAGATGGCAGAGCAAGCGGCTCATAATCGCTGTGTCGCCGGTTCAAGTCCGGCCACCGCTACCGTGCCAGGTAAGCTGGTTGGTCGAGGACCAACCCCAATCACGTAGAAAGAGGCACTTCCGTGGCCGCCACCGACGTCCGACCGAAGATCACGATGGCTTGCGTGGAGTGCAAGAACCGGAACTACATCACGAAGAAGAACCGTCGGAACGACCCCGACCGGCTCGAAGTGAAGAAGTTCTGCCCGAACTGCGGCAAGCACCAGCCCCACCGCGAGACCCGCTGAGGTTTCGCTTTCCGCCTCCTGGGCGGGAGGGTCGCGAACGGCGTCGTCCCCGAGTGGGGGTGGCGCCGTTTTGTTGTGTCTGGCGGGTTGGCGGGTGCGCGCCTGTGGGCTTCGCTGGCTGAGGTGGGCAGCTGGCAGCGTGGGCTGAGTCGGGCGCGTTGCCCACCGGTACCGCTGGCGCCTTATCGGCGGGGCCTTGCGTCGCCGTCCGGCGGCGCGCCGCGTCCGGCTGGATCCTGTGGCGCTGCGCCTGGCTGCGGTGCCTGGTTGCGGTGCCTGGTTGCGGTGCCTGGCTGCGGTGCCTGGCCGTGCGCTGTGATCTGCGCCCGGCAGCGCGCTGCACTGGGCCGGGGTGATGCGTCTCGCCTGCCGGTGCTCCAGTCCCGCGGACCGACGGGTAGTGGCCCTGCGCGTCCGAGCGCTTTGAGTGTCTGTCCGCAGCCACCGCCTGTGCCCGAGGGCCGCCGCCTACTTCGCTGGTGGCGGGCGCCTCGCGCAAGGTTGCCCACTCCGCTCCCGCCTCCCGATCCCCGCGCTGCCGCGTGCCGCTCATCGCCCTGTCGCGCATCGGCTCCACCCGCTTGCGGGCGTCTCGCGCTCGTGCGCCGCCGTGGCTCTTGACGCATGCCGGCCCGCTACCGGCTGCGAGTTGGCGTCCTACGCAGGCGCGGCTCCTGACCTCACCGTCGCGTCCCTGCGTGCCCGAGACTGATCCATCGGCGGCCCTGCTGCCGGAGCGCCCTAGGTCCCCGCTCTGCCGCGCGCCGTGTTCACTCTGGCGTGCCCGCTTCGCACGCCGTTTCCGTTCCGTGGGCACTGCGCTGAGGGCTTGCGCCCCGTGCGCCCATTCCCTACGCCCTGCGTTCCGTGCGACCCGGTCTGCGCCAGCGCTCCGAGTCCGCGCTCGAGCTCCGCGCTTTGCGATGCTGGCTCTGCGCTGCGGCCCCCCGGGCCCTGAGCTCCGGTACATGCACGGGGTCCGCGCACCCGGGTTGCGCTCTGGGCCCGCGACTCGCGCCCGCGCTCCGGGCCTCGTACCTCCGGCCCTGTGCCCCGCCCTTTCGTGTTCCGAGCTGCGGATCCCGCGCCGCGGGGCGCCCTGATCTCGTGCTCGGTGTGCCCCGGGCCCGGCGCCCGCCCTTCGAGTTCAGTGATGCGGTCCGCGCAGCACGCGTTCCGCCACCGTGTCCGCGCTTCGTGCTACGACCTGCGGATCCCGTGCCGCAGGGCTCGCGCTCTGTGGCACGATCCTGTACTTCGCTCCGTGGCCTCGGGCCCCACTCGCACCACCGCGCCCGCGTTCCGCGGTCCCCGCGTTCCGCGCTCCCCGCGCTCCGCGCTCCTGCGCTCCCCGCGCTCCCGCGGTCCCCGCGCTCCGCGCTCGGCGCTCCCGCGGTCCCCGCGCTCCGCGCTCCCGCGGTCCCCGCGCTCCGCGCTCCCGCGGTCCCCGCGCTCCGCGCTCGGCGCTCCCGCGGTCCCCGCGCTCCGCGCTCGGCGCTCCCGCGGTCCCCGCGATGCCGCGGTCCCGCGATTCCCGCGCCTGTGTCCAGCGTTGCGGGCCCTGCCCGCCGTGCGTCCGGACCCTGCCTTCCGTGCGAGGCGGCCTCCTCTCTGTGCGTTCCGGTGCCGCGCCTGCCCTTCGCGTCCGCGGTGCCAGCGCTCCGCGGCTCGCGCGATATTGGGTCTCGTCTTACGAGGTGCCGGTTCTGGTGCGGGTGATCGGGCTGAGCGGGTTCAGGCGGGCTGGGGCCTGCTTGACTTGGCCGGTTGGGTGGAACTCGCGCATTCGTGAAGATGTGGGGTGCGCCTCCGTTCGGGTGTGGGCGGGGGGTGGGACGCTCGGGTTACCGGTAGGTTGCGGAGGACTCGACTAAGGAGGCTCCGTGACCGGAGTGGGGAACCGATGAGCGCGGCCGACGCGGTCGGGCGGACGTATCCGAAGACCGCTCCGTACGAGGTCGGGCGCGAGAAGATCCGGGAGTTCGCCGAGGCCATCGGCGACCTGAACCCGGCCTACCTCGACCCGGCCGCCGCGCAGAAGCTGGGCCACCCGGACGTCATCGCGCCGCCGACGTTCCCGATCATCTTCACGATGCGCTCGACCGGCGCCGCCGTCTTCGATCCCGACCTGGAGATGGACTACGCCCGCGTCGTGCACGGGGAGCAGCGCTTCGTGTACGAGCGTCCGGTCCGTGCGGGGGACCGGCTGGTCTGCGCGACCGAGATCGAGGACGTGAAGGTCCGGGCCGGCAGCATCTTCCTGTCGATGCGTACCGACGTCACCACCGAGGACGGCGAGCCGGTGCTCGCCGCCTACGCGCTGATCGTGTCCCGCGCCGCGGACGAGGAGAGCTGATGACCGCCACCGTCTCTTACGACGACGTCGAGGTCGGTACCGAGCTGCCTTCGAAGACGTTCCCGATCCAGCGCTCGAACCTGGTGCAGTACGCGGGCGCGTCCGGCGACTTCAACGTGATCCATTGGAACGAGCGGGTCGCCAAGTCCGTCGGGTTGCCCAATGTCATCGCGCACGGGATGTTCACGATGGCCGAGGCCAGCCGGGTGCTCACCGAGTGGGTCGGGGATCCTGGAGCGGTCGTGGACTACGGGGTCCGGTTCACGAAGCCGGTCGTGGTTCCGGACGACGATGCCGGGGCCAGCCTGGAGGTCTCCGGCAAGGTCACGGAGAAGTTGGACGCCCGCCGGGTCGCGGTCGAGCTCACGGCCCGTTCCGGTGACGACAAGGTCCTCGGCCGCGCCAAGGCAGTCCTCCAACTCGCCTGACCGCCAGCCGGCCAGACGGCCCGCCCGGCCACCTCGCCCGATGGCCGGCCACGGCCAGCTCCGGCTACCGCGCCCAACCGCTAGCCGGCCTGACGGCCGGCCACGGCCACCCCGCCTGGCGGCCCGCCCCGCCACCTCGCCCGACGGCCGCCCACGGCCAGCTCCGGCCACCGCGCCCAACCGCCAGCCCGGCCTGACGGCCGGTCACGGCCGCCTCGCCTGATGGCCGGTCACGGCCACCTCGTCCCACCGCCGGCTCGCCCGGCGATGCCCGCCGGCCCCACCCCGACCGCAGGGTGAGGCCGGCGCGCGCGTCAGAAGCGTCCTCGGCCGGACGACCGGCGCGGGAAACCATGCCTAGACCTCGGCCCCTCCGGTGCCTGGTCCGTCGCCGGAGGCTTCGTCTCGGTCGACGTCCCCGAGCCTCCGTTCCGGTACGGGTTGTCCGGGTCGTCGCACGGGTCGCGGAAGTAGTACCGGCCGTCCCACACCGCGTTCGGGCCGCAGAGCGACTCCCAGTCCGTGTCCGGCGCCGCCGCCGCCGGGGCCCCGCCCACGGCCAGCACCCCGCCCGCCGCCACCGCACACGCCAACACCACGAGCCTTGCCTTCATCTCGTCCCTTTCACCGGATTCGCCAGGTTCAGCCAGATTTCGCCGTGCTCAACGGAAAGCCCCCGCTCAGCGATACCGGTTGACAAGCTAGTGATTGGTCAATAACTTAGACCGCGTGAGCCCAGCAACCCGCCTCAGCGCCGACGAACGCCGCCGGATGGTTCTGCGGGCCGCCGTGGTCGAGTTCGCCCGGGGCGGTCTCGACGGCACCAGCACCGAGACGATCGCCCAGCGCGCCGGCATCAGCCAGCCCTACCTGTTCCGTCTCTTCCCCAACAAGAAGGCCCTCTTCGTCGCCGCCGTCGAACGGTGCTTCCAGCAGGTGCTCGAGACGTTCGAGGAGGCGGCCGAGGGGCTCGCCGGCGAGGACGCGATGGTCGCCATCGCCAACGCCTACGGCAAGCTCATCACCGACGACCGTGATCTGCTCATGCTCCAGCTCCAGGCCTACGCGGCCGGCAACGACGTCGACGTCCGGGCCGCCACCCGCACCGGCTACGGCCACCTCTGGCAGGCCGTCCAGCGCATCAGCGGCGTCGACGACGACGCCATCCGTCAGTTCTTCGCCTACGGCATGCTCTGGAACACCGTGGCCGCGATGAACCTCGACGAGTACGACGCCCCGTGGGCGCAGATGTGCCTCCCAGACGACATGCGCGGCAAGTACCAGCCGAAGAACTGACCAGCCGAAGAACTAGAAGGCCGCACCCGAGCCTTTTTCCATGCCCGTAGAAGTTAGTGACCACTCACTACTTAGGAGAAAGACCATGTCCCCACAGACCACCAGGTGGACGTTCTTCGTCACCACGCTGGCGGCATTCATGGTGTCGCTCGACAACCTCGTCGTCACCACCGCTCTGCCGGAGATCCGCACCTCGCTCGGCGCGGGCATCTCCGACCTGGAGTGGACGGTCAACGCCTACACGCTGACGTTCGGCGTCCTGCTGCTCACCGGCGCCGCGCTGGGCGAACGCTTCGGACGCCGACGCATCCTCGGCCTCGGCATCGCGCTGTTCACCGTGTCGTCGGCGCTGGCCGCGCTGGCCCCGAACATCGAGACGCTGATCGCCGCCCGCGCGGTGCAGGGCGTCGGCGGCGCGATGATCCTGCCGCTCACGCTCACGCTGCTCTCGTCCGCGGTGGCGCCGGAGCGGCGCGGGGCCGCGCTCGGCATCTGGGGCGCGGTCTCCGGGCTCGGGGTCGCGTTCGGCCCTCTGATCGGCGGCGCGGTCGTCGACGGGTGGGCCTGGCAGTGGATCTTCTGGATCAACGTCCCGGTCGGCATCCTGCTGGCGCCGCTGGCGCTCACCCGCCTCTCGCCGGAAAAGGGCACCCCACAAAAACTCGACCTGCCCGGCCTCGGCCTGATCACCGCCGGGCTGTTCGGCATCGTCTGGGGTCTCGTGCGCGGCAACACCGCCGGCTGGGGCAGCCTCGAGGTCGTCGGTTCGCTGATCGCCGGCGCCGGCGTCACCGCGCTGTTCGTGGCCTGGGAGGCGCGTACCGACACCCCCATGCTCCCGCTGCGCCTGTTCCGCAGCCGCGGCTTCGCGGCCAGCAACGTCTCCGCGATGCTGTTCAGCTTCGGAATGTTCGGGTCGATCTTCCTGCTCGCGCAGTTCCTGCAGACCGTCCAGGGCTCCGGCCCGTTCGAGGCCGGCCTGAAGATGCTGCCCTGGACCGCGATGCCGATGCTCGTTGCCCCGCTGGCCGGTCCGCTCTCCGACCGCATCGGTGGACGTCCGCTGCTGGTCGTCGGGCTGTTGCTGCAGGCGGCCGGGCTGGGGTGGCTCGCGCTGAACATGTCGCCGGACACCGCCTACTCGACGCAGTGGCCCGCGTTCGTGATCTCCGGCATCGGCATGGCGCTGTTCTTCGTCCCGATCGCGAACGTGGTGCTCGGGTCCGTGCCGGCCGGGGACACCGGGGTCGCGTCCGGCGCCAACAACGCGATTCGCGAGATCGGCGGGGTGTTCGGGGTCGCGGTGCTGGCCGCCGTGTTCTCCCACTCCGGTAGCTACGCGAGCGCCCAGGACTACTCCGACGGCACCAGCGTCGCGGTCTGGGTCGGGGCCGGGGTGGTGCTGGCCGCCGCGATCGCGGCCGCGTTCGTCCCCGGCCTCCGCAAGCGCGCTCCCGAGGCCGGCTCGGTGGTCGTCCGCGAGCCGGAGCCGGTCCCGGCCTGACCCGCTGACGACAGTGGCCCCGCCCAATTCGGCGGGGCCACTTCGGCACGTGCGGTGGTCAATCTCCGGCGGTGGTTCGCCGCATAGCGTAAAAAAGGACGGGTCAGTGAGCCTCGGCGAGAAGCTTCTGCAGACGGCCGACGCCCTCGACGATGTCCTCGTCGGAGAGCGCGTACGAGAGCCGCAGGTAACCGGGCGTGCCGAAGGCCTCGCCCGGCACGACCGCGACCTCGGCCTCGTCGAGCACGACGGAGGCGAGCTGGGCCGACGACTCGATCGTGACGCCGCGCAGCTGCTTACCGATCAGACCCTTCACCGACGGGTAGGCGTAGAACGCGCCCTTGGGCTCCGGGCAGAAGACGCCGTCGATCTCGTTGAGCATCCGGACGATCGTCTGACGGCGCCGGTCGAACGCGACCTTCATCTCGTCGACGGCCGACAGGTCTCCGGAGACGGCGGCCAAGGCCGCCCGCTGGGCCACGTTGCAGACGTTCGACGTCGCGTGCGACTGCAGGTTCGAGGCCGCCTTGACGACGTCGGCCGGGCCGATCAGCCAGCCGACGCGCCAGCCGGTCATCGCGTAGGTCTTGGCGACGCCGTTGAGGATGACGGTCGTGTCGGCGAGCTCGGGCACGGCCTTGACGATCGAGACGAACTCGGTGTCGCCGTACACGAGGTGCTCGTAGATCTCGTCGGTGATCACCCAGATGCCGTGCTCGAGGGCCCAGCGGCCGATCTCCTCGACCTGCGCGCCGGTGTAGACGGAGCCGGTCGGGTTGGACGGCGAGCAGAACAGCAGTGCCTTGGTCTTCTCGGTGCGCGCCGCCTCGAGCTGCTCGACCGTGACCAGGTAGTCCTGGGTCTCGTCGGCGATCACGTCGACCGGGACGCCGCCGGCCAGGCGGATCGCCTCCGGGTAGGTGGTCCAGTACGGGGCCGGGAGGATGACCTCGTCGCCGTCGTCGATCAGCGTCGCGAAGGCTTCGTAGACGGCCTGCTTGCCGCCGTTGGTGACCAGGACCTGGCTCGCGGCGACCTCGACGCCGGTGTCGCGCAGGGTCTTGGCGGCGATCGCCTTCTTGAGGTCGGGCAGGCCGGCGGCCGGGGTGTAGCGGTGGTTCGCCGGGTCGCTGCAGGCCGCGATCGCGGCCTGGACGACGTAGTCGGGGGTGGGAAAGTCGGGCTCGCCCGCGCCGAAGCCGATCACCGGACGCCCGGCCGCCTTCAACGCCTTGGCCTTGGCGTCGACGGCGAGGGTGGCGGATTCGGCAATGGCGCCCACCTTGGCCGAGATGCGGCGAGCGGGGGTCGTGTGTGCTGCGGTCATGGTTCCCATGCTGGCAGATGTGTCATGCGCATTGCGGGGCACCGGTTTGGGTTATCAGCGACGCACCACGTACACTCATCGCTCTGAGGCGTGCCGACGCCTGACCCGCCACCCCCTGGTAGGACGGCGGGTTGTCGTTGCGCTCGAACTCAGGCAAGGATGTACCCGTGTCGCTCCGGCGACACACTGTGTGACACTTTTGTGGAGCACAAAGGGGTGTAGCTCAATTGGCAGAGCAGCGGTCTCCAAAACCGCAGGCTGCAGGTTCAAGTCCTGTCACCCCTGCGCCGACCTGAACGCGGCAGGGCGGTCCGCGAAACTCAACGGGCCCCTCTGTCGTTGAACCCGAGGACCAACGACCGACGAGGGAAGAAGGCAGACCGGTGGCCGAGTCGAAGGGCGGCAGCGCCCAAGCCGCGGAGCGGTCTTCTGCATCGTCTGCGCGCGTCGCGGCCAAGACCGACGGTTCGCCCAAGCTCCCGAAGTCGAAGTCGTCCGACAAGGGCAAGGGCCCGGTCGACAAGGGACCGCGCAAGGGCACCAAGGAGCGTCGCCCGAACCCGATCTCCCGGTTGATCCGCTTCATCCGCGAGGTCGTGGCCGAGCTCCGCAAGGTGATCTGGCCCACTCGCAAGGAGCTCATCACCTACACGTCGGTCGTGATCGTGTTCGTGACGATCATGGTCGCGATCGTGTGGGGCCTCGACGCCGGCGTCGCGAAGATCGTGATGTGGGCCTTCGGGGGCAAAACCAACTCTTGAGTCACCGCGGCTGACCCGCCTGAGCGGGTTGGCCGCGCGTTGCGTTCCGCATGCGGGACAATGAAGTAAATCCACAGACAGAGAAGAGCCATCGCGTGCCCGAGTACGACGAGGAATACCGCCTTCCCGAGGGAGGCGAGACCGCCGCCCTGACCGATGACGCCGAGGCGCCGGCCGACGTCGCGGCGCTCGACGAGGCTCCGGCCGTGGCCACCGAGGTCGCCGAGGACGAGGACCCGGTCGAGGAGTTGCGCCGCGCGCTGCGGATGGCTCCCGGCGAGTGGTACGTCGTGCACTCCTACGCCGGCTACGAGAACAAGGTGAAGACCAACCTCGAGAGCCGCATCAACTCGCTCAACGTCGAGGACTTCATCTTCCAGATCGAGGTGCCGACGCAGGAAGTCACCGAGGTCAAGAACGGCAAGCGGCAGCAGGTCCAGTCGAAGGTCTTCCCCGGCTACCTGCTGGTCCGGATGGAGCTGACGCCGGAGTCCTGGTCCGCGGTGCGGAACACGCCCGGGGTCACCGGCTTCGTCGGGGCCACCTCGCGCGCCGACCGGCCGAGCCCGCTGAGCCTCGAAGAGGTCGTGAAGATCCTGGCGCCGACCGTCCAGAAGGAGGTCAAGGCGCCGGTGAAGGTCGTCGACTTCGAGGTCGGCGATTCGGTCACGGTCACCGAGGGTGCGTTCGCGACGCTGCCCGCGTCCATCAGCGAAATTAATCCGGACGCTCAGAAGTTGAAGGTTCTGGTTTCGATCTTCGGTCGTGAGACCCCGGTCGAGCTGAACTTCAACCAGGTCTCGAAGATCTAGGTTTCCCCCGGAGATACCGGGGGTCTGCAGTAAAGCCCAGGAAGCCCAGGAAGATGCCTCCCAAGAAGAAGAAGCTCTCAGCGATCATCAAGCTCCAGATCAAGGCCGGCGCCGCGACGCCTGCCCCGCCGGTCGGCCCCGCGCTGGGTCAGCACGGCGTGAACATCATGGAGTTCTGCAAGGCCTACAACGCGGCCACCGAGTCGCAGCGTGGTGACATCGTCCCGGTCGAGATCTCGGTGTACGAGGACCGCTCGTTCTCGTTCGTCACCAAGACCCCGCCGGCTGCGCGTCTGCTGCTCAAGGCCGCCGGTGTGGCCAAGGGTTCGGGCGAGCCGCACAAGACGAAGGTCGCCACGGTCACCCGTGACCAGGTCCGCGAGATCGCCACGACCAAGATGGTCGACCTGAACGCGATCGACCTCGACCAGGCCGAGAAGATCATCGCCGGCACGGCGCGCAGCATGGGCATCACCGTTCAGGACTGACGTCCTTCTCGGTGCTGACCATGCTGGGGCCGCATCGCCCGGCCCAGCTTCCCGCTCGCGGCGTTCTCGCCCACTCGATTGCAAAGCAATCGTCGCAGGCTGCGGCCTTGCGAGCGGAAACCAGTCGCAGAACTGAAGTCGTGGGAGAGCCCGGCGCGGCTCACTAACCACGGACTCCACGAAACACAGGAGAAGACAATGCAGCGCAGCAAGGCGTACCGCGCAGCCGCGGAGACGATCGACAAGACCAAGCTGTACAGCCCGCTCGAGGCGGCTCGGCTGGCCAAGACCACCAGCACCACCAAGTACGACGCGACCGTCGAGGTCGCGATCCGGCTCGGCGTCGACCCCCGTAAGGCCGACCAGATGGTGCGCGGCACCGTCAACCTGCCGCACGGCACGGGCAAGACCGCCCGCGTGATCGTGTTCGCGGTCGGCGACAAGGCCACGCAGGCCGAGGCGGCCGGCGCGGACGCGGTGGGCTCGGACGACCTGATCGAGCGGATCCAGGGCGGGTGGCTCGACTTCGACGCCGCCATCGCGACCCCGGACCAGATGTCCAAGGTCGGCAAGATCGCGCGGATCCTGGGCCCGCGCGGCCTCATGCCGAACCCGAAGACCGGCACGGTCACCCCGGACGTGACCAAGGCGGTCGCCGACATCAAGGGCGGAAAGATCAACTTCCGCGTCGACAAGCAGGCCAACCTGCACCTCGTCATCGGCAAGGCGAGCTTCGACGACACGAAGCTGGTCGAGAACTACGCGGCCGCGCTCGACGAGATCAACCGGGCGAAGCCGAGCGCCGCGAAGGGCAAGTTCCTCAAGAAGGTCACGTTCACGACCACGATGGGCCCGGGCATCCCGGTCGACCCGAACCGGTCGCGCAACCTGACCGAGGACGACGCTCCGGCGGTCTGAGTTCCACTCGAGAAAGAGGCGGCCTCCGAAAAGGGGGTCGCCTTTTTCGTGTCCCCTTACGGGACGGTTCATGTCTGTATGGCCGACGAATGGGGGCAACCTCGCGCGAGGGATCCCTCCGACGCTCGAACCGCTGCTAACTTTTTCGATGCAGGGTGGGCCGAGCCAGTGGTTCGCTCCGCGCCCGGTCCAGGGCGCGGAGCGGCCCCGGCCGAATTGGGCACCTCGCGCGACGCCCTGTATGCTTGGTAGCGACATTCCACCGAAGACCGCTGGTCGCTGAGTCGCACGACTCGGCCGAAGGTCCCGCGCAAACGCGGGCGACCCGCGCAGGCCGGACGGTCGCCCGTAGGAATCAATCCTGCTGTGCAGCCCCGTGCGCCCTGCGCCGGGGCGTCTCTCGTTTCCGGGCCGAATGACTACCAGCCCGAGTTACGAGAGAGGAGGCCCATGGCTGACACGCAGGTTCGCCCCGACAAGGCAGCCGCGGTGGCTGAGCTCACCAGCGGTTTCCGTGACTCGTCCGCGGCGGTGCTCACCGAGTACCGCGGACTGACGATGGCGCAGATCACCGAGCTGCGCCGTTCGCTCGGTCGCGAGACGACCTACGCGGTTACCAAGAACACGCTGGCCAAGATTGCCGCGCGCGACGCCGGCATCGCCGACCTCGACGAGCTGCTGAGCGGTCCCACCGCGATCGCGTTCGTCAAGGGCGACGCGGTCGAGGCCGCCAAGGGCCTGCGGGACTTCGCGAAAGCGAACCCGCTGCTGATCGTCAAGGGTGGTGTGCTCGACGGCAAGAAGCTGTCCGCCGAGGAGATCACCAAGCTGGCCGACCTCGAGTCGCGCGAGGTTCTGCTCGCGAAGCTCGCCGGCGGCATGAAGGCGAAGATGGCGCAGGCTGCGGCGACGTTCAACGCGCTGCCGACCCAGCTCGCCCGGCTCGCCCAGGCGCTGCAGGAGAAGAAGGCCGCCGAGGGTGGTGCCTCCGCCGAGGCGCCGGCCGACGCCGCTCCGGCCGAGGACGCTCCGGCCGAGGCCTGATCCTCGCCACCACAAACCACCGCTGGGGTGACCAATCCCCGGCACCCCAACTCGAAAGGAACCGCCGAACATGGCGAAGATCGCTACCGAAGACCTGCTCGAGGCCTTCAAGGAAATGACGCTGATCGAGCTCTCCGAGTTCGTGAAGCTGTTCGAGGACACCTTCGACGTGAAGGCCGCCGCTCCGGCTGCCGTCGCCGTTGCCGGCCCGGCCGGCCCCGGTGCCGCCGCTGAGGCCCCCGAGGAGAAGGACGAGTTCGACGTCATCCTCGAGGCCGCCGGCGACAAGAAGATCCAGGTCATCAAGGAGGTGCGTGCCCTCACCAGCCTCGGCCTGAAGGAGGCCAAGGACCTGGTCGACGGCGCGCCGAAGCCCGTCCTGGAGAAGGCCAACAAGGAGACCGCCGACAAGGCCAAGGCCCAGCTCGAGGCCGCCGGCGCGACGGTGTCGGTCAAGTAGTTCAACGCAGAGCGCCCGCCCCGGAACGGGGCGGGCGCTCTCGTATTCAGACGCTCTTGCGCCAGCGGTCGGTCAACGCCCCGTAGACGAAGACCGGGTTGCCGACCAGGTAGCGCTTCCAGAGGCGGCGGGGCTCGGTAGCCAGCCGGTAGGCCCACTCCAGGCCGTGCCGCTGCAGGAACTCCGGCGCGCTCGGCTTGTTGCCGGCGTGGAAGTCGAACGCCGCTCCCACCGGCACCACCGTGCAGTTCAGCCGGGCCGTGTACTCGGCCACGAACTCGTCCTGCCGGGGCGTCCCCAGGCCCACCCAGAAGACGTCCGGCTTGGCCTCGGCCACCCGAGCCACCAGGTCGTCCGCCTCTTCGGGCGTGAGGGCCCGGAACGGCGGGGACTCGACCCCGACGAACTCCGCGCCCGGGAACCGCTCCGAGAGCGCCTCGGCCAGCTTCGCCACCGTCGAGGGCGACGCGCCGTACAGATAGTGCTTCAACCCGCGAGCTCGGCCCTGGTCGATCGCGTCGGCCATCAGGTCGGGGCCGTACGTCCGGGCCGACATGTCGGGGTACCCGCGCTTGCGGCCGACCATGGCCACGTAGTGCCCGTCCGCGAAGTTGACGTCGGCGGAGTTCAGCAGCGCCCGGAACTGAGGATCACGAACCGCCAGCGACAACGTGTACGCGTTGCACAGGTGCGTGCTGCGCGGCTGCCCCCACTGCGAGGCGACGATCAGCTCCGCCGCCGGCTGCCGGGTGACCGCTTCGATATGGACGCCGCAGCACACGAACGTGCCCGGCCGCGTAGACGTCGTCATAGCCCAGAGAGCTTAGTTGCCCGAGCGTCAGCGACGAAAAGCGCTGCACACCCCCCGAAACCGGAGGGTGGGCGGGCCACCACGCACGGGCCGGCGGGACGGCCCGGCGGACCGAGCCGCGCGCCGGCCGCGGAAGCGACCGGCCCGCGCCCGGCAGGCGTAATCAAAAACTCACCGACGGAAAGTCGCCTGGTGCTCGAGGAACCACTCGTAGACGGAGGCGATGCCGTCGCGCAGCGACACCGTCGGCTCCCAGCCGAGGGCCTTGATCCGGTCGACGTTCAACACCTTTCGAGGCGTTCCGTCAGGCTTCGAGGTGTCGTGCTCGAACGAACCCTCGTAGCCGACGACCTCGGCGATCATCGCGACGAGCTCGTCGATCGTCACGTCCTCGCCGACGCCGATGTTGATCGGGGCCGGGTCGTCGTAGCGCTCGAGCAGCACCAGGCAGGCGCGGGCGAGGTCGTCGGTGTGCAGGAACTCGCGCTTCGGGGTGCCGGAGCCGTAGATCGTGAAGGTCTTCCCGTTCAGGGATTCGTGCATGCGCCGCATCACCATCGGCATCACGTGTGCGCCCGGAATTTCGAAATTGTCGCCGGGTCCGTAGAGGTTCGTCGGCATCGCCGAGATGTAGCTGCGGCCGTACTGGCGGCGGATGGCCTGGACCTGCATCACGCCGGCGATCTTGGCGATCGCGTAGGCGTCGTTGGTCTCCTCGAGCGGGCCGGTGAGCAGCGAATCCTCCCGGATCGGCTGCGGTGCGAACTTCGGGTAGATGCACGAGGAGCCGAGGAACAGGAAGCGCTCGACGCCGAATTCGTGGGCCGAGTCGAGCAGGTTCGTCTGGATCCGCAGATTGTCGGAGAGGAATTCGGCCGGGTAGGTCGAGTTCGCGAAGATTCCACCCACCTTGGCCGCCGCGTCGATCACGTACTGCGGGCGGGCCTCGTCGAAGAACGCCCGCACCGACTCACGGTCGCGCAGGTCGAGCTCCTTCGACCGGCGCCCGACCAGGTTCGTGAAGCCCACCGACTCGAAGTACCGCCAGAGCGCGGATCCGACGAGCCCGCCGTGGCCGGCGATGTAGACGCGCGCGTCGCGAGGGACCGGGTGGTGGAACAAGGGGTGTCCTCTCCGGGGAGTAACGTCTGCCGCCAGCGTATCCACCCTCTGGAGAAGCCCGACGTGAAGATCGTGATAGCGCACAACCGCTACGTCTCGGCGAATCCGTCGGGGGAGAACACGGTCGTCGATCTGGAATCGCGCCTGCTGGAAGAGGCCGGCGTCACCGTGGTGCCGTTCCAGCGCAGCTCCGACGAGATCGGGTCGTTCTCGGCGGCACAGAAGGCGCTGCTGCCTCTCTCGCCGATCTATGCGCGGCAGCGAGACCTCTCCGAGTTGCTGGCACGGGAAAAACCCGACGTGCTGCATCTCCACAACCCCTACCCCCTGCTTTCGCCCTGGGTAGTGCGAACCGCCCACAAACACGGCGTTCCGGTCGTCCATACCGTGCACAACTTCCGGCAGGTGTGTGCGAACGGCCTGTATTTCCGGGATGGTCACTCCTGTCACGACTGCCTGGGCAAGGCCTTCCCGTACCCGGCCGTGCAGCACTCCTGCTACCGCGGGTCGAAGGCCCAGAGTGCGCTGATGGCCACCACGCTCACCGTGCACCGCGGCACCTGGCGGTCGGTCGACCGCTACCTGGCCCTCACCCCGGCGATCGCCGATCATCTGCGGTCGTTCGGCATCCCCGACTCCCACATCACCGTCAAGCCGAACGGCGTCCCCGACCCGGGGCCGCACTCCGAGGTGGGGAAGGGGTTGCTGTTCGTGGGCCGCTTCTCCGAGGAGAAGGGTCTCGGTCTTTTGATCGACGCGTGGCGGCGGCACCCCGATGGGACATTGGGAACTCTGCGTCTGATCGGGGACGGACCGTTGATGGCCGAGGTGACCGCGGCCGCGGCCGGCCGGAGCGACATCTCGATTTTGGGCCGGCGGTCGCACGGGGAGGTGCAGGAGGCGATGCGCTCGTCGGCCGCGCTGGTGACGCCGTCGACCTGGGACGAGGTGTGTCCCATGGTGGTCGTGGAGTCGCTGGCGAACGCGCGGCCGGTGCTGGCCACCGCCCTCGGGGGGCTGCCGTTCCTGGTGGGTTCCGACGGGGGATGGGCGGTGGCGCCGGACGTGGACGCGTTGGCGGCGATGTTGCCCCGGGTGGTCGCGGAGGCCGGCGGGCTGGCGGCGTCGGCCCGGCGGCGGTACGAGGAGCTGTTCTCGACGCAGGTCACGACGGCTGCACTGATCGGCGTTTACGAGGAGCTGGCGTTTCAGTCGGTGAACCGGGGATAGACGGTAGGTGCCGTCCGTGGTTCCTTGGCGTGAATGCGAGAATCGGGGGCGGACATCGACCGGAGGACACAGCAGAGCCGTGGCGATCGACAAACGCGTCAGTCTCTTTCCGCTACTCGACCCTGAGCGGTGGACACCGCGCCACCAACGGTTCCTGATCGCCGGGGCGGTCGTGGTCGCGGTGGCCTGGCTGGTCGAGGCGGCGCAGACCAATGCCGCCAACGGCACCCGGGCCGCGATCGGTGCGGCGCTGGCCGTCGCGGTCGCGGGGTTCGCGCTGACGCTGCGCGGGGTCACCTGGTCGGGGCTGGCCGTCGGCGGTTTCGTCGTGTTCTGCGGCATCATGTCGTGGACCTGGACGACGACCCGCGCGGTGACCTGGTCGGTGTACGCGGTCGGCGGGCTGTTGCTGCTCCTGTGGACGTTCCCGTGGGTGCGGGACGCGTTGCGGCTGCCCCGGCTGGGCGCGGCCTGGCTCGGGCTGGCGTACTGGCCGCTGGGCATCGTCTCGGCCGTGCTGACCGCGCACTGGGCCGTCGGTGGGCAGCGGATCGCCTACTTCGGGGTATCGGCCCTGGCTGCGCTGGGCGTGCTGGTGGCGCTGCGGCGGACGGGGCGAGACCCGTCGGTCGGCGTGGTGGCCGCGTTCCTGTTCGCGGTGGCTGCCCTGTTCCTGGTCGGCTCCGGGAACATCCTGGACGACGTCCACGCGGTGCCGGACGGGCCGTGGGGCCGGAGCATGACCGGGCGTTTCTGGGGCGGCCCCGGGCTGCTGTACCACCCGAACTCGCTGGCGCTGATCGGGGTGCTGATCACGCTGCGGATCGCGCCCGACCGGTCGTTCCGGGGCTGGCAGCGGTGCGCCGCTCTCGGGCTGACCAGCCTGGTGATCGTGCTGACGAACTCGCGTACCGCCTGGGGATTCCTGGTCTGCGCGGCGATCGTGCACCTGTTGGTGCTGGTGAGGCGTCAGTGGTGGGGCCGGGGTGGGCGTCCGGTGCCCGACGACGGGTTGCCGGTGTACGCGGGCTGGCGTCGGATGGCGGTGGCGGCGATCGTGCCGTTCCTGGTCTTCGGCGCCGTGTTCATCGGGATGGGCGGGGTGTCCTCGCTGTTCCAGAGCCGGTACCAGAACACCGTGACGACGCCGGTGACCGATCAGTCGGACACGCTGGACGTGACGAGCGGGCGGCTCGACACCTGGCGACAGGTTTTCGACGATTTCTCGGCCGACGGCGTCGTCGCGAAGGTGTTCGGCAACAACGACGACCCGCGCGGTGCGGTGGTGCGCGAGTCGACCGGGAAGGTCGGGGAGCGTCCGGAGCTCACGACCGACAACTCGGCGATCGGTGCGCTGCGCCGGGCCGGGGTGCTGGGGTGTGTGGCGTTCGTCGTGGGGCTGGGCCTGATGATCTGGCGGTCGCTGCGCCGGGGGGCGCCGGCCTGGTTCACGATCGCGGCGATCTCGTCGCTGGCGACGATTCCGTGGGCGGATTGGTTGTTGGGGGGGCTCGGGGGGACGTTCTGGATCTTCTTGCTGGCGGCGGAGGCGTGGGTGGTTTTCCGCCCGGTCGATGTTGTCGGGGGGAGGGGTTTGTCGTCGGGTGGAGAGGGCGCGCCGGCGGCGCGATCGGCGGGTCACGCGGATACGGCGGCCGGGCCGGTCAGCGCGCCAGTGATGGGGGCTTAGTTCGGGCGGGGTACCGGTTAATTGGCTTCTGCGCGTAGGGCTGGCTTCTGCGCGCCGCGCTTCCGGGTCGGCGTTCGGGGGCGTTGCCCATAGCGGGCGGTTCACTGGCTTCTGGGCGCCTCAGCGCTTCGACCTATTTGATGCGCCTGCGGTCCGGCGCGGTGCGCCTATCCGTACCTGAGCCGCGGCCCCCGCGTGAGCCTCGGCGGCGCGCATCGATGCGGCCGGGCCCCGACATGGCTTCCGCACCGACGGCCAGCACCGCAACCCCCGTGCCCCGGACTCAAGTGCCTGGTCGTGAGCGCAGTGCCTCCCCACCGCCGCGCGGTACCTCACCGCCGTCGCCCCGCTCCGCGGTCGATCCGCCCTACAGCCGGCACCCCCCGCGATCGGTGCGCCGCGATCGGGGTGCTGCGCGGTGGGGGTGCTGCGCGATCGAGGCGCCCCGCGGTGGGGGTGCTGCGCGGTCGGGGTGCTGCGCGATCGGGGTGCTGCGTGGTCGAGGCGCCCCGCGATCGGCGCACTCCGCGTGCGCCTGGCCGGTCCGCGGCGACGCGGTCGCGCACCCGCGCGGTTCGGTCGCGCACCCGCGCGGTTCGGTCGCGCGCGAGCGCGGGGCGGTCGCGCGCCAGCGTGGTGTGGTCGCGCCGAGGGGCGTTTGCCATCGTCGAGCGCTACCGCCCACGCTCAACCCATTCCGCGCGCTTCGTTGCGGCCCGCCGCGCTCCGCGGATCGAAGTTGCCGCGCCGGTGTCACCGCGGCGCGCCGCGCGTATCAGAACCCAGCGTTTCCGTCCGTCGGAACGGGCCGGTTCCGGGTGGCGACACGCGGCGGTTCCGCGCACCCGTACGCGGCGATTCCGCCCGCATAGGCCACCGCGCACCCCCATGCGGCACAAGCGCTGAGGCGCTGCCTCCGGCTCGCGCGTGACGACGGCCAGCGCCGCGCCGGACGGCTAGCGCCGCGCCGGACGGCCAGCGCCGGACGGCTGCGGGCACAGCCACGGCCGCGAACAGGGATGCCCGCGAGACCGCGGGAAACGCTAGCGGTCGTCGAGGCGGATGCTGCGGCCGCTCAGCTGGTCATCCAGCTGCTGGATATCAGCGTCCACCATGATCTGAGCCAACCGCCGCCAGTCGGTACCCGTCTTCCACCCGAGCTGGCGCTCGGCCTTACCCGGGTCACCGATCAACGCATCGACCTCAGCCGGCCGCTCGTACCGCGAATCGTGCTTGACGTACTTCTCCCAGTCCAGCCCCGCGTGACTGAACGCCGCCGACACGAAGTCCCGCACGGTCGCCGGCACACCCGTCGCCAGAACGTAGTCGTCGGGCTCGTCCTGCTGGAGGATGCGCCACATACCCTCGACGAACTCGGGGGCGTAGCCCCAGTCGCGGACCGCGTCGAGGTTGCCGAGGAACAGGTCCTCCTGCAGGCCGGCCGCGATCCGGGCCACGGCCCGGGTGATCTTCCGGGTCACGAACGTCTCGCCGCGCCGCGGGGACTCGTGGTTGAACAGGATGCCGTTCGACGCGTGCAGCCCGTACGACTCGCGGTAGTTCACGGTCATCCAGTACGAGTACATCTTCGCGACGCCGTAGGGGCTGCGCGGGTGGAACGGCGTCGTCTCGCTCTGCGGCGGCGGCGTCGACCCGTAGAGCTCCGACGTCGACGCCTGGTAGTAGCGCGTCTCGATCTTCGCGGCCCGGATGGCCTCGAGGAGACGGACCGTCCCCAGGCCGGTCGTGTCGCCGGTGTACTCCGGGATGTCGAAGCTGACCCGGACGTGGCTCTGCGCGGCCAGGTGGTACACCTCGGTCGGCTGGATGTCGCGGATCGCGTTCACCAGGCCGCTGGCGTCGGTGACGTCGCCGTAGTGCAGGAACAGCCGACGGTGGGTCTCGTGCGGGTCCTGGTAGATCGCGTCCAGCCGCTCGGTGTTGAACATCGACGCCCGGCGGATGATGCCGTGGACCTCGTACCCCTTCGCGAGTAGCAGCTCAGCCAGGTAGGAGCCGTCCTGCCCGGTGATGCCGGTCACGAAAGCCACTCGACGGGGGGTGGGGTCGGTCACTGCACATCCTTTGTCTCGGGCGACGGTCGCCGGTCATCGTACGGGCGTGGGTCCGGCGGTCTCGTCGGCAACCGTCGTCGGAGTGATCGCCTCCGGAGCCTCGGGCTCCGCCGCACCGGTCTCGGCCAGCCGACGCAGGGCCTTCCGGTAGAGGACGATCATCACCACCAGGCCGACCGCGGACCCGAACGCCATGCCCGCGGCTGCGCCGCGGAGGTCGAACCACAGCGTTCCGAGCACCAGGCCCGTGCACTGGGCCACGCAGAACACCGCGTACTGCACGAACAGACTGCGGACGCGTTGCATGCCGCGAAGTGCGGCGGTGAACGGAACCTGGACGAGGTAAATCAGAGCCTGCAGCGCGACCGGGAACGCGATAGTGCCGGCGTCGGCGTACTTGGGCAGGATCGCGTCCAGCAGCGGACCGGCCAGCGGCGACAGCGCGACCGGCACCAGGCCGCAGAGCACGGTCGCGCTCAGGGCCTTGCGGACGAGGCGGCTGACACCGGCCACGTCGCCCGCACCGGCCAGCCGGGACATCCGAGGCACCAGAAGGCTCGACACGGCCATCTGGAGGTTCTGAGCGGGCATCAGCAGCCCGTACTGCGCCGCCCGGAGCATCGCCAGCGCGGCCGGCGCGAGTAGCCCGGTGACCAACGTGTACACGAGCTGCACCTGCGCCTGGCCGAGCAGCGCGGTGGCCGTCATCCAGCCGGACAGGTGCCGGGTCTCGCGGATCCAGCCCCGCAGGTTGCCGCCGAAGATGTTGAAGACGTTGATCCGGGCCCGGATCAGGAACGAGAACGCGCCCGCGACCCCGCCGGCGCCCCAGGCGCAGAGGAACACCGCGCCGTCGCGGAACCCGGCGCCGAGCAGCACGGCCAGCAGCACGGCCTGGACGCCGATGTACGTCAGGTCGGAGATCAGCGCCCGCTCCGGACGTCGCGCCGAGAGGAACGCGTACCGACCGGCGTCGTGCACGAGGACGAACGGTAGGAACGGCGCGAGCCAGATCAACTCGCTCAGGAAGCTCGGCCCGCTGGCCCAGGCGACGACCGCGAGCACCGACGCGATCAGCCCGAACGCGCCGGCGGTCTTCGTCGCGTCGGTGGCCTGGCGGGCCCGCTCGGAGTCGCCGTAGCGGGCCGAGTACGTCAGTAACACGTCACCGACCAGGGCCCGGGCGATGCCGATCGCGAAGTAGCCGACGCCGATCGCGAACAGCACCGCGCCGGCGTGGGCGGGGGTGAGGAACGGCAGGACGAGCAGGCCGGTCGCGGCGTTGGCCCCGGCGCTGACCAGCTGATCAGCGAGCCCGGCGGTGGTGTTCCCGCGGAGCCTCCGCACTACCGACCTCATGGGTGACGTCAGGCCTCGGTGTCGTTAGGGGCCACCAGCCCGGCCGTGCGCGCCGACTGCCCGATGCTGGCGAGGAGGAAGAGCCCGTTCACGACGGAGAACGCGGCCATCAGCCAGGGCGTCCAGCCCGGCAGGAACGCGATCACCACACCGCATACGGTCACCACCGCACCGTAGTCCCGCACGAGTTTGATGATGCGGACGGGCAGGGATTTCGACGTCATGAGGCTCGCGGACGCGGTGTCCGTCGAGGCCAGAACCGAGGTCACGAGGTTGATCATCCAGGTGCCGGCAAACACCGCGACCAGCCACGCCGGTACGTCGGGCGTGTGCGCGACCGCGGTCGCCGAGATCGCCGCGACCAGCGAGATCTGCACGGCGACGTCGCACAGGATGTCGACCCGGGCGCCGGCCGGGCCGGCCCGGCCGGTGACGCGGGCCAGCTGACCGTCGGAGCAGTCGAGGCTGTAGGCGAGGTGCCAGGCGAGCAGCGCGGCGACGCCGAGCAACCACGACGAGACGTCGCCGCGGGCCGCGGCGGGCGCGAGCCCGACGACGGCGGCCGAGGCGCCCAGGCCGAGTGCGAGGTTGATCAGCGTGAGCGCGGACGGAGCCAGCCGCAGCCGGTAGGCGACGACGGCGAGGACCGCGCCGATGCGCTGGTTGATCGTCTCGGTGAACAGCCCGCCGCCGCGGTTGCGGGCCAGGAAGTCGGCCGCGGTCGGCCGGGTCTTCTCGGGTGCGCCGCTTCCGGCTTCGTGGGTTACCGGGGGCGTCATCGGGTCTCGACTTCCAGTTCGTTGGCTCGGGCGAGGTCGGCGTCGAAGTCGACTTCGACGACGCCGAAGCGGGAGATGTCCACGGCGCGGTACCTGCTCCCGGCGTCGGCGATCGCGGTTTCCACACCACGCTCGAAGTAGTCCTGATCATCGCAGGATTCGAGGTGGGTCACGAGCGTCGCCTTGTCGTCGGCGGAGACGTAGTTGATGCCGACGGCCTCGCCGAGCGCACCCTCGCGGACCTGCTTGGAGAGGTCTTTGACGTACCCGTCGCCGTCGAGCGTGTACTTGACCTCCTCGTCGGCCACCGACTCGGTGTTGACGCAGATGAAGCTCTCTTTTTTCTCCACCTCGGCGGCGACGGCCTCCAGCAGCCCGTCGACGAAGACGACGTCGCCGTTGAGCCAGAGCACGCCGCCGGGCGAGGAGAGCCGGAGTGCCTTCAGCAGGCTCTTGCAGGTGTTCGTCTGGTCGTAGACCTCGTTGTAGACGTATTTGACGTCCGGCGCGGCCTCCATGATCAGGTCCATCTTGAAGCCGACGACGATCGTGACCCGGGCCTGACCGCCGAACGCCGCGTCGATGCGGTCGAGCTGGTGACGCAGGATGCTCTTTCCGTCGCGCAGCGGCGTCAGGGTCTTGGGGTGCGGACGTCCGAGCCGCGTGCCCAGCCCGGCCGCGAGGATCACCACCTGCGGCGCCATGAATTCATCAGCTCCTCATCGTCCGGCCACCTCGCGGGAGAGGGTAGCGCTTCGGGGTCGGTCCACCGGCGGTCGGGAAGGGGCCTGTGGACACTCTGTGGTTACCCCGCTGACAGGTGTCGATCATTCCGACTTCCGGTCGCGGACACCTGATGTTCCCGAAGCTGGGTCGAACGGTGGCCGTCCGGAGGATCACCGGGGCGGTGATCCTCCGGTAGGGGCTCAGCGCTTGGGGGAGCGGTGGCGGCCGACGTGGTCGGCCGGGGGCTCGGTTGTTGCTGGGGTGTCGTCGGCCTCGGGCGGGAGGGTCACCGGTCGGAAGTCGAGGGAGACCGGGCCCGGTCCGAACGGACCGGAGTCCGTGCCGGGTGCTTCGTCCGTCGGGCTCTTTTTCGACGGAGGGGAGGGCTGAGTTCTGGTGGCCGGCCGGTCGGTCGGCGCTGGGGTTTTCTGGTCGACGGGTGGCCGGGAGGTGTCGCCGGCGGTAGCGCGGGTTGCGTCGGCGGGCGGGGGGGTGTTCGGGGTCGGTCTGTTGACGTGGAAGCCGCTGGCGATGGGGCCGGTGCCTCGGGTGGAGGAGTGGGTGGTTTCGGCTTCGTGGGGGGTGTTCGGCGAGGGGGCGGGTGAGCGGTTGATCTCGCGGGCGCCCGTGGAGGCGCCGCTCGCGCCGGGCGCGTTGCGCTGAGGAGCGCTGGGCGCGTTGCGTGGGGGAGTGCCGGGCTCGTTGCGCGGGGGAGTGCCGGGTGTGCCGCGGGAGGGTGCGCCGAGCGTCTGTGTACTGGCCGGTGGCGCGCCAATTGAGGACGCGCCGATCTGAGACGCGCCGATCTGAGACGTACCGATCTGAGACGCACCGATCTGAGATGCGCCGATTGGGGGTGCGCCGGTCGGGGATGCACCGGTCGGGGGTGCACCGACGGGGGGCGCGCCGAGCGGGGGTGCGCCCACTGGGGGTGCGCCTAGTGGGGGGCCGGCTAGCGGCGGGGCGCCGAAGGGGGATGGGCCCGGGCGGGATGCGCCGGGTGGGGGTGTGTCTAGCTGAGATCCGGTGGGCGGGATCGGATCGCGGAGGAAGTCGCGCGGGGCCTGGGCGCGTGGGCCGGTGGGTGGAGCGTCACCCGAGGGCGGGCGGTCCCAGTGGGAACGGTCCGGCGCGTGGAGATCCGGCGCATTGGGCTCGGCACCCCGGCCGCCTCGGCCAGGGCCTTCCGAGGCCCGGCCGCTCCGAGTGGAACCGTCTGAGGCCTGGCCGCTTCGAGTGGGACCGTCTGAGACGCGGCCGGGCCGAGCGGGACCTTCCGGTGCGCGGACGCTCCCGTCGGGGCCTTCGGAGGCGCGAGTGCCTCGGCCGGGCCCGTCCAGCCCCGGTGCAGGCCGGAAGCCGGAGTCGCCACGGTAAGCGGATCCACCCTGACCAGCTAAGCCATCACGGTCGTCGCGGAAAGCGGAGCGGTCGCGGCCGCCGCCCTCGCGGAAATCCGAGCCGTCGCGGCCACCCGGGCCGTCGGAGAAAGCGGAGCCGCCTCGGCCAACAGACCCGTCCCGCCCGCTGGACCCGTCCCGCCCGCTGGACCCGTCCCGCCCGCGGTACCCGTCCCGCCCACCGGAGCCGTCCCGCCCATCGCTGCCATCCCCCCCACCGGAACTGTCACGGAAAGCGGAGCCGTCCCCCTCACCCGAGCCGTCACGGAAAGCGGAACCGTCTCGGAAAGCTGAGCCATCTCGGAAAGCGGAGCCAACTCGGAAAGCTGAGCCGTCGCGGGGCGCGTCCTCGTCTCGGAGCGAGGAGCCCCTCCGGAACGACCCGTCGGCCCGGTCCGGCGCCTCCTCGCGGGAGCGCACGTCGCCCTCCGCCGCGGAGTCAGCGCGGAACGGCCCGTCCGACCGTGGCCCGGAGCCACCCCGGGCGGCCGGCCCGGCCCACGGAGGAAGCCCCTCGTCGTGGGCGCGCGTCTCCCCAGCGCTCTCCGAGCGCCCGGAACCGCCCCACGAAGCACCGCCATCCGGTCGGAACCCGTCCTCAGTGCGACCGCGGTCGTCCCGATCCCACGACCGACCCTCGTCGCCCCCCGACTCGACCCCGCGCGACCGCTCCCCTGACCGAGGCTCATCCGAATCCCCCTCGTCGGCAGCCTGCGACGGAAGATCCAGAATCTCGAAACTCCCCGTGAACGGGTCGTCCTCCGGCAACTCCGCCCGCACCGGACGCGGAACGTCCGCGACCCCCTCCTCCCCGTGCGGCACGTCGTCCGCCAGCCCGTCCAGCGCCGTAGCCCCTCCGAACGCGCTGATCCGCCCGGTCGTCTCCGGGTCGTCCTCGGCCACCACCGGCGCGGCCGCCGCCGGCGCCTCGACCCCGTAGTGCCGGTACAGCCCGAGCTCCTGCTCCGGGGTCAGGCCGCCGAACGGGCCGCCCGGCTCCAGCTCCGGCGCGCTCTTGACGAGGGCCTTGTCGAACGGCAGCTGCAGGCGCTCGCCGTCCAGCGTCGCCGACGCGACCGGGACGAAGCTCTCCTTGTTGCCGAACAGCCCCGTGTGCACGGTCACCCACTGGGGTGCCTGGGTCCGGTTGTCGAGGTAGACCTGACCGATCTTCCCGAGCTTGCTGCCTGTCGCGTCATACGCCGTCGCATGCACGAGCGCCTGCGCATGCTCCTGTGTCAACACGGTTGTTGCCTCCGCGGTCTACGTCGATCGACCGTCTACGTCGACCAACCGGCCAAGGTACCCATCCTCGGAAAGCCCTAACTCGTCGCCAGGTGTGAGGTGAAACGCTCACGGAGGGCGTCGAGTTCGGCCAGGGGACGATATCCGTCGCTCCGCGTCAGGAGTCGACCTGAGTCACACCCGACGCAACCGTCGCGAAGTGGTGCATCGACTACTTCCGGCACGTCACTCGCGGGAGCCGATCCGCGCCTCTCCAGCGCATCATCCGGGTGGCCAGGTGGGGTCTCAGCCGGTGAGGTATCCCCCCACCTGGGGCGCGCCTCTTGACGTGGCGGACCGGCACAGGCACGCTCTTCTCGTAGCGCGCAGCTAGTGCACACGCTTCGTGGCTGTGCGTGACGGGCAAGAGAAAGTACGGGCCTGTAATTTCGGTCCGGTAGGTCGGGCCGGCTCCCGTCGTCCCCCCGATGTTTCGCCGCAGGCTCGCCGCGGGGAACACGGTTCAACCGGGAGTGTGGTTCGAGCGGTTGACAAACGGGGTGTCATGCCGCCTGCCTGGGGATTCGACAGTAGTGTGCCTTGCGGCTACACTGCTAGTTTGCGCTGCCTTCTGCCTTTCGCACCTCCATTTGCTGGGGGTCGATAGGAGTGCGCGCACGACGACCGTTCGGATCCGCAGGTCCTCGGAAGGACGCATCTTGGCAGTCTCCCGCCCCGGCACAAACACTCCTCCCCGCACCGCCGCCGGCAAGCCGCAACGCATCTCGTTCGGGAAGATCGCCGAACAGCTCGAGGTGCCGAACCTGCTGGCACTCCAGACGGACTCGTTCGACTGGTTGGTCGGCAACGACGCCTGGCGGTCCCGGGTTACTGGCGACCCGTCGTCGGTTGCCGGTCTCGACGAAATTCTGACGGAGATCTCCCCGATCGAGGACTTCTCGGGGTCGATGTCCCTCTCCTTCTCCAACCCGCGCTTCGAAGAGGTCAAGGCCTCGATCGAGGAGTGCAAGGAGAAGGACCTCACCTACTGCGCTCCGCTGTTCGTGACGGCGGAGTTCACGAACAACACCACTGGCGAGATCAAGAGCCAGACCGTGTTCATGGGCGACTTCCCGATGATGACGCCCAAGGGCACGTTCATCATCAACGGCACCGAGCGCGTCGTCGTCTCCCAGCTCGTGCGCTCGCCGGGCGTGTACTTCGACCGGCAGCCCGACAAGACCTCCGACAAGGACGTCACCAACGTCAAGGTGATCCCGAGCCGGGGCGCCTGGCTGGAGTTCGACGTCGACAAGCGCGACACGATCGGCGTCCGGATCGACCGGAAGCGCCGGCAGGCCGTGACGGTCCTGCTGAAGGCCCTCGGGTGGACGCCGGAGCGCATCCGGGAGCGCTTCGCGCACTCGGAGATCGTGCTCGCGACGCTCGAGAAGGACCACGTCCAGACCCAGGACGAGGCGCTGCTCGACATCTACCGCAAGCTGCGTCCGGGCGAGCCGCCGACGCGCGAGAACGCGCAGACGCTGCTCGACAACCTCTTCTTCAACCCGAAGCGGTACGACCTGGCCAAGGTCGGTCGCTACAAGGTGAACAAGAAGCTGGAAGTCGGGGTGCCGATCACGACCGGCGTCCTCACCGAGGACGACATCGTCGCGACGATCGACTACCTGGTGAAGCTGCACGTCGGCGAGCCCGACTACGAGTCGGACGACATCGACCACTTCGGTAACCGTCGTCTGCGTACGGTCGGCGAGCTGATCCAGAACCAGGTCCGCGTCGGCCTCTCCCGCATGGAGCGGGTCGTCCGCGAGCGGATGACGACTCAGGACGTCGAGGCGATCACGCCGCAGACGCTGATCAACATCCGGCCGGTCGTCGCCTCCATCAAGGAGTTCTTCGGCACCAGCCAGCTGTCGCAGTTCATGGACCAGACCAACCCGCTGGGTGGCCTCACCCACCGGCGCCGCCTGTCGGCGCTGGGCCCCGGTGGTCTGTCCCGTGAGCGCGCCGGCTTCGAGGTCCGCGACGTGCACCCCAGCCACTACGGCCGGATGTGCCCGATCGAGACCCCGGAAGGCCCGAACATCGGTCTGATCGGTGCGCTCTCGACGTTCGCGCGGGTCAACCCGTTCGGCTTCATCGAGACGCCGTACCGCAAGGTGGAAGACGGCGTCGTCACGTCGCAGATCGACTACCTGACCGCGGACGAGGAAGACCGGTACGTCAAGGCCCAGGCGAACGCCATCCTGGACGCGACCGGCCGCTTCACCGAAGACCGCGTCCTGGTCCGCCGTAAGGGCGGTGAGGTCGACTACGTGCCCGGCACCGAGGTCGACTACATGGACGTCTCGCCGCGGCAGATGGTCTCGGTCGCGACCGCGATGATCCCGTTCCTCGAGCACGACGACGCGAACCGCGCCCTGATGGGTGCGAACATGCAGCGTCAGGCCGTGCCGCTGCTCCGTAGCGAGTCGCCGCTGGTCGGCACCGGTATGGAGGCGCGGGCCGCGCAGGACGCCGGTGACGTCGTGCTGGCCGAGCAGGCCGGTGTGGTCGAAGACGTCTGCGCGGACTACGTCACGCTGATGCACGACGACGGCACCCGCCGCACGTACCTGCTGCACAAGTTCCGTCGCTCGAACCAGGGCACCGCCATCAACCAGCGCCCGCTGGTCGAGGAGGGGCAGCGGATCGAGAAGGGCGGCGTCATCGCCGACGGTCCCTGCACCGACGAGGGCGAGATGGCGCTCGGCAAGAACCTGCTGGTCGCGTTCATGCCGTGGGAGGGCCACAACTACGAGGACGCGATCATCCTCAGCCAGCGTCTGGTCCAGGACGACGTCCTCACCTCGATCCACATCGAGGAGCACGAGGTCGACGCCCGCGACACGAAGCTGGGCGCCGAGGAGATCACCCGGGACATCCCGAACGTCTCCGAGGAGGTCCTGGCCGACCTCGACGAGCGGGGCATCGTTCGGATCGGGGCCGACGTCACCACCGGCGACATCCTGGTCGGCAAGGTCACCCCGAAGGGTGAGACCGAGCTGACCCCGGAGGAGCGGCTGCTCCGCGCGATCTTCGGTGAGAAGGCGCGCGAGGTCCGCGACACGTCGCTGAAGGTGCCGCACGGTGAGTCCGGCAAGGTCATCGGCGTCAGCGTGTTCAGCCGGGACGAGGGCGCCGAGCTCTCGCCGGGCGTGAACGAGCTGGTCCGGGTCTACGTCGCCCAGAAGCGGAAGATCCAGGACGGCGACAAGCTCGCCGGCCGGCACGGCAACAAGGGCGTCATCTCGAAGATCCTCCCGGCCGAGGACATGCCGTTCCTCGAGGACGGCACGCCGGTCGACATCGTGCTCAACCCGCTCGGTGTCCCCGGACGGATGAACCTCGGTCAGGTCCTGGAGACCCACCTCGGGTGGATCGCCTCCCAGGGCTGGAAGGTCGAGGGTGACGAGGCCTGGTCCAAGGAGCTGCGGCGGATCGGGGCCGACGAGGCCGAGCCGAACGTCAACACCGCCACCCCGGTGTTCGACGGTGCTCGCGAGGAGGAGATCACCGGGCTGCTGGCCTCGACGATCCCGAACCGCGACGGCGACCGCATGGTCGGCTCGACCGGCAAGGCCCGACTCTTCGACGGCCGCTCCGGCGAGCCGTTCCCGGAGCCGGTCAGCGTCGGTTACATCTACATCCTGAAGCTGCTCCACCTGGTCGACGACAAGATCCACGCCCGGTCGACCGGTCCGTACTCGATGATCACGCAGCAGCCGCTGGGTGGTAAGGCGCAGTTCGGTGGCCAGCGCTTCGGTGAGATGGAGTGCTGGGCGATGCAGGCCTACGGCGCCGCCTACGCCCTGCAGGAACTGCTCACGATCAAGTCCGACGACGTGCTCGGCCGCGTGAAGGTCTACGAGGCCATCGTCAAGGGCGAGAACATCCCGGAGCCGGGCATTCCGGAGTCGTTCAAGGTTCTGCTCAAGGAGCTCCAGTCGCTCTGCCTGAACGTCGAGGTCCTCTCGTCGGACGGCGTGGCGCTGGAGATGCGTGACTCGGACGACGAGGTCTTCCGGGCCGCGGAGGAGCTGGGCATCGACCTGTCTCGCCGCGAGCCGAGCAGCGTCGAAGAGGTGTGATGGTCGCGGGGAGGTGGCGACAGCAGCCGCCGCCTCCCCGCAATGAGGGTCAGAGCTTTACCAAAAACCTCTAGCAGAGGGACTGAAACACGTGCTTGACGTCAACTTCTTTGACGAGCTGCGTATTGGCCTCGCGACGGCCGACGACATCCGTCAGTGGTCGCACGGCGAGGTGAAGAAGCCGGAGACCATCAACTACCGCACCCTGAAGCCCGAGAAGGACGGCCTCTTCTGCGAGAAGATCTTCGGCCCCACCCGGGACTGGGAGTGCTACTGCGGTAAGTACAAGCGCGTCCGGTTCAAGGGCATCATCTGTGAGCGCTGCGGCGTCGAGGTGACCCGGGCCAAGGTCCGCCGTGAGCGGATGGGCCACATCGAGCTGGCCGCGCCCGTCACGCACATCTGGTACTTCAAGGGCGTCCCGAGCCGGCTGGGCTACCTGCTCGACCTGGCTCCCAAGGACCTCGAGAAGATCATCTACTTCGCGGCCTACCTGATCACGGGCGTCGACACCGAGGCCCGCCACCGTGACATGTCGACGATCGAGGCCGAGATCGCGGTCGAGCGTCGTCGCGTGGAGGAGCGCCGGGACGCCGACATCGACGTCCGGGCCAAGAAGCTCGAGGCCGACCTGGCCGAGCTCGAGGCCGAGGGCGCGAAGAGCGACGTCCGCCGGAAGGTGAAGGAGGGCGGCGAGCGCGAGATGCGCCAGCTGCGCGACCGTGCGCAGCGGGAGATCGACCGCCTCGACGAGGTCCTCGACACGTTCCGCAAGCTCGAGGTCAAGCAGCTGATCCCGGACGAGCTCCTCTTCCGTGAGCTGCGCGACCGCTTCGGCGAGTACTTCACCGGTGGCATGGGCGCCGAGGCGCTGCAGAAGCTGCTGGAGGGCTTCGACCTGGACGCCGAGGCCGAGAGCCTCCGCGAGACGATCCGCTCGGGCAAGGGTCAGAAGAAGATCCGCGCGCTCAAGCGGCTCAAGGTCGTGGCCGCGTTCCTGAACACCCGTAACTCGCCCATGGGCATGGTGCTCGACTGCATCCCGGTGATCCCGCCGGACCTGCGGCCGATGGTCCAGCTCGACGGTGGCCGCTTCGCCACCAGCGACCTGAACGACCTGTACCGCCGGGTGATCAACCGGAACAACCGGCTCAAGCGTCTGCTCGACCTGGGCGCTCCGGAGATCATCGTCAACAACGAGAAGCGGATGCTGCAGGAGGCCGTCGACGCGCTGTTCGACAACGGCCGCCGCGGCCGGCCGGTCACCGGCCCGGGCAACCGTCCGCTGAAGTCGCTGTCCGACATGCTCAAGGGCAAGCAGGGCCGGTTCCGCCAGAACCTGCTCGGCAAGCGCGTCGACTACTCCGGCCGTTCGGTCATCGTCGTCGGCCCGCAGCTCAAGCTGCACCAGTGCGGCCTGCCGCGCTACATGGCGCTCGAGCTGTTCAAGCCGTTCGTGATGAAGCGTCTGGTCGACCTGAACCACGCGCAGAACATCAAGTCGGCCAAGCGGATGGTCGAGCGGGCCCGCCCGGTCGTGTGGGACGTGCTCGAGGAGGTCATCTCCGAGCACCCGGTGCTGCTCAACCGCGCACCGACCCTGCACCGTCTGGGCATCCAGGCCTTCGAGCCCCAGCTGGTCGAGGGCAAGGCGATCCAGATCCACCCGCTCGTCTGCACCGCGTTCAACGCGGACTTCGACGGTGACCAGATGGCGGTGCACCTGCCGCTGTCGGCCGAGGCGCAGGCCGAGGCCCGGGTGCTGATGCTGTCGAGCAACAACATCCTGTCGCCGGCGTCGGGTCGTCCGATCACGTCGCCGACCCAGGACATGGTGCTCGGCCTCTACCACCTCACCGCGGTCCGCGAGGGTCGCGTCGGCGAGGGCCGGGTCTTCGGGTCCGACGCCGAGGCCGTGATGGCGTACGACCTGGGTGAGCTCAACCTGCAGACCCCGGTCAAGATCCGGATCGACGGTGCCCCGCGGGTCGACAACGGCCCCGGCAAGGAGCCGTGGGTCGCGCCGGAGGGCTGGGAGCCGGGTTCGACGCTGCTCGTCGACACCACGCTCGGCCGGGTGTTCTTCAACGAGACGCTCCCGACCGACTACCGGTTCGTCAACTACGAGGTGCGCAAGCCGCAGCTCTCGGCGATCGTCAACGACCTCGCCGAGCGGTACCCGAAGGTGCAGGTCGCCGCGACGCTGGACGCCCTCAAGGCGTACGGCTTCCGGTGGGCCACCCGGGCCGGCGTCACGATCTCGATCGACGACGTCGTCACGCCGCCGACCAAGCCGGAGATCCTCGACCGCTACGAGAAGGACGCCGACAAGATCGAGCGTCAGTACCAGCGCGGTGTGATCACCGGTGAGGAGCGCCGCCAGGAGCTCATCGAGATCTGGACCAAGGCGACGAACGAGGTCGCCAAGGCCATGGAGGCGAACTTCCCGGAGACGAACCCGATCTGGATGATGGTCAACTCGGGTGCCCGAGGAAACATGATCCAGGTCCGGCAGATCGCCGGTATCCGTGGTCTGGTCGCCAACCCCAAGGGTGAGACGATCCCGCGTCCGATCAAGTCCTCGTTCCGCGAGGGCCTGTCGGTGCTGGAGTACTTCATCTCCACCCACGGTGCCCGTAAGGGTCTGGCCGACACCGCGCTGCGTACCGCCGACTCGGGTTACCTGACCCGTCGTCTGGTCGACGTGTCGCAGGACGTCATCATCCGCGAGGAGAACTGCGGCACCGAGCGTGGTGTGTCGGTTCCGATCGCGACCGAGGGCGCCGACGGCACGCTCACCAAGCACCAGCACGTCGAGACGAACTCGTACGCCCGGACGCTCGCGACCGACGCGAAGAGCCCGGACGGCGTCGTGGTGGCCCCGGCCGGGTCCGACCTCGGCGACGTCCTGATCGACGCGCTGGTCAAGGCCGGAGTCAAGGACGTCAAGGTCCGCTCGGTGCTGACCTGCGAGTCGGCGATGGGTGTGTGCTCGTACTGCTACGGGCGTTCGCTCGCGACCGGCAAGCTGGTCGACGTCGGCGAGGCGGTCGGCATCATCGCCGCCCAGTCGATCGGTGAGCCCGGCACCCAGCTGACGATGCGTACCTTCCACACCGGTGGTGTGGCCGGTGACGACATCACGCAGGGTCTGCCGCGTGTGGTCGAGCTGTTCGAGGCCCGTGTCCCCAAGGGCAAGGCCCCGATCGCCGAGACCGCCGGACGCATCCGGATCGAAGAGACCGAGAAGTCGCGGAAGATCGTCATCGTCCCGGACGACGGGACCGAGGAGATCGCCTACGACAAGCTCTCCCGGCGCGTGCGGATGCGCGTGGCCGACGGCGAGCACGTCACGGTGGGCCAGCAGCTCACCGACGGTGTGGTCGACCCGCACGAGGTGCTCCGCATCCAGGGCCCGCGCGCGGTGCAGCTGCACCTGGTCAACGAGGTCCAGAACGTGTACCGGTCGCAGGGCCAGCCGATCCACGACAAGCACGTCGAGATCATCGTCCGGCAGATGCTCCGCCGGGTGATCATCATCGACTCGGGGGCCACCGAGTTCCTGCCCGGTGCCCCGGTCGAGCGGCCGGTCTTCGAGAACGAGAACCGTCGGGTGGTGGCCGAGGGCGGCGAGCCGGCTTCGGGTCGTCCGATCCTGATGGGTATCACCAAGGCGTCGCTGGCGACCGAGTCGTGGCTCTCGGCGGCCTCCTTCCAGGAGACCACCCGGGTGCTCACCGACGCGGCGATCAACGCGCGCAGCGACTCGCTGATCGGTCTCAAGGAGAACGTGATCATCGGAAAGCTGATCCCGGCGGGTACCGGCATCTCCCGGTACCGCAACATCCGGGTGGAGCCGACCGAGGAAGCGCGGGCTCAGGTGTACTCGATGACGCCGTACGACGACGTCGAGTACGGCGGTTTCGGCACCGGCTCCGGCCAGGCCGTCCCGCTGGACGACTTCGACTACGGGTCGTTCAACCGCTGATCCTCTGATCAGCGCCGCGGGCCGCTCGGGGTACTCCCGGGCGGCCCGCGGCCGTTGAGAACAGGGATCATGGCACCATGTTGTGTCCGGTGTTCAGCGCAGGGAGGTGACGATGGCCGAGGTTTCCCCCTCGCCGTGGGCCCGGCCCGCGCCGGGTCAGGCTCCGGCCGAGATCGCCTTGACCGTGCCGGGCACGCCGGAGATCCTGCAGTCCCCGTCGGCTCCGCCTCCGGTCGTTCCGGCGACGTTGCTGCCGCCGCCTCGTCCGAGCGAGCAGATTCCGACGGGGGAGCGGCACCCGCAGGATCCGGACGAGGCGCCGTCGAGCAAAGCGACCGCGGTGCTGGCGCTGGGCATCGTCGGGGTGCTGCTGATGTTCTGCGGCGGTGGCCTGATCCCGGGGCTGGCCGGGCTGCTGATGGTCCGGTCGGCGCGCACCGAGATCGCCGCCGCGGCGGGCTTCCTGACCGGCGGCCGGGCGTTGCGGGCCGGGGAGATCCTGAGCTGGATAGCGGTGGCGGTGAGCGCGGTCGTGATCGTGGCCGTGGTGATCGGTCTGTTGATCGGGTCCGTGGGCAACGGGCCGCAGTACGACGAGAACGTCAATTGATGGCGGGCCCGTGGCAAGGCGCGAGCGATCGAGCCGCGTCGAACGAGGAGAGACATGACTGAGCCGAACCAGCCCTACGATCCGCGGGATCCGCGCAATCAGGGGCGCCCTGGGGAGGAGTCGCAGCCGCCGAGCGGGTTCAGCTTCCCCGACTACAACAACCCCTCCGCGCCGCCTGCCCCGCAGGCCCCCAACTTCAGCGTTCCCGACTACGGCCAGGCCCCCGACAGCCCGTACGGGCAGCCGGCGACCCCGCCGCCCTCGTACGGCGACCCGAACCAGAACCAGTACGGCGGCGGCCAGTACGGCAGCGGCGGCACCCAGTACGGGGGCGCCCAATATGGGGGCACCCAGTACGGCAGCAGCACCGGCGGTCAGTACGGCAACGAGGGCAACCAGTACGGCAGCAACCCGCCGTCGTACGGCCAGCAGCCGCCGCCGTCCGCGCCGACGTCCGGCTACGGCTCGCCCTGGGGCGCGGGCGCCGACCAGACCCCGGGCTACGACCCGAACAACCCGGCCGCTCCGACGTCGGGCTACGGCTCCGGCTACGGCTCCACGCCGGCCGACCCGACGTCCGGGTACGGCGCCGGTCCGGCCGCACCGACGTCCGGCTACGGCGCGGCGCCGACGTCGGGCTACGGCGCCAACCCCACGTCGGGCTACGGCGCGGGTTCCCCGTCGTACGGGTACGACCCCAACAACCCGGCCGCTCCGACGTCCGGGTACGGCGCCGGTCCGGCCGCACCGACCTCGGGCTACGGCGCACCGGGCTACCCCTCGCAGCCCGGCTACCCGACCTCGGGGGCGTACGGGGCACCCGGCGGTGGCTACGGGACGCCCGGCCCGCAGAAGGAGCAGCTGGCGCTCCCGGCGATGATCGCGGGCATCGTGTCCGCGGTGCTCTCGCTCGCGAGCTGCTGCACGTTCTTCATCGGGTTCCTGCCGATCATCGCCGGCATCGTGGCGGTCGTGCTCGGTTACATGAGCCAGAAGAAGATCAACGAGTCCGGCGGCACGCTGGGCGGCCGCCAGCAGGCTCTGACCGGCATGATCGCCGGCGGCGTCGGCGTCGGCCTGTCGATCATCTTCATCATCGTGAACATCGTGTTCATCGCGAGCAACTGACGCCGTAACACCGAACCGCCCGGCGAAGGCCGGGCGGTTCGGTGTGTCCGGGAATGCCAACGCACCATGGCGGGTTGTGGCAGGTCGGGGAAGCCCGAGGTAATGTTATTCGCGGTGCCTACTCGTAGTGCGAGCTACGAACGGTGACCAGGTCAGGAACGTCGGAAGGGTCGGTTCGCCGTCACTCCGGTGAACGAGACACACGACCGGCTGTAACACGCACTACCGGAGCCCGGCAAGAGGGCTGTGGTAGCCGTTTTGACCTGTGGTCGAGCCGTGGGTAGTCTTGGTTTTCGTGCCTGGGTGCTGCCTGGGCATGCACGTGCGCCCTCTGCCGGGTGCACGGCCTCCCTGGGGGTCTGCTCGCAGACTCTGGGCCTGCGGCCGGCGCGACACGCCCGACCGCGGGGGTCGGAGGAGCCGGACATCTGGCGCAACACGACAGCATTAAGCAGGGCAACAGACGAGAAGAAAGCGGAGACCCCGTGCCCACGATCCAGCAGTTGGTCCGCAAGGGCCGGCAGGACAAGGTCGAGAAGACCAAGACTCCTGCGCTCAAGGGCAGCCCGCAGCGCCGTGGCGTGTGCACGCGCGTTTACACCACCACGCCCAAGAAGCCGAACTCGGCTCTGCGCAAGGTGGCGCGTGTCAAGTTGAGCAGTGGCGTCGAGGTCACCGCGTACATCCCGGGCGTTGGTCACAACCTCCAGGAGCACTCGATCGTGCTCGTCCGTGGCGGTCGTGTGAAGGACCTGCCCGGCGTTCGCTACAAGATCATCCGCGGCTCGCTCGACACCCAGGGTGTCCGCAACCGCAAGCAGGCCCGCAGCCGCTACGGCGCGAAGAAGGAGAAGAGCTGATATGCCCCGCAAGGGTCCCGCTCCTAAGCACGCGGTCGTCATCGACCCCGTGTACAACTCGCCGCTCGTCACGCAGCTGATCAACAAGGTCCTGCTGAGCGGTAAGCGGTCCGTGGCGGAGCGCATCGTGTACGGAGCTCTCGAAGGCGCCAAGGAGAAGTCCGGCAACGACCCGGTGGTCACGCTCAAGCGTGCGCTCGACAACGTGAAGCCGGCTCTCGAGGTCAAGAGCCGCCGCGTCGGTGGTGCGACCTACCAGGTGCCCGTCGAGGTCAAGCCGGGCCGGGCCACCACGCTGGCGCTGCGGTGGCTGATCACCTACAGCCGGGCTCGTCGTGAGAAGACGATGACCGAGCGGCTGATGAACGAACTTCTGGACGCGAGCAACGGTCTCGGCGCGAGCGTCAAGCGCCGCGAAGACACGCACAAGATGGCCGACTCCAACAAGGCCTTCGCGCACTACCGCTGGTAATCCGCGTCCCGCACTCGAAGCTGAAAGGCAAGGCAGATGGCTGGCAACAACGCCGCCCTGGCCAAGGTCCGCAACATCGGGATCATGGCCCATATCGACGCGGGCAAGACCACCACGACCGAGCGGATCCTGTTCTACACCGGTATCAACTACAAGATCGGTGAAGTCCACGATGGCGCCGCCACCATGGACTGGATGGAGCAGGAGCAGGAGCGCGGCATCACGATCACGTCGGCCGCGACGACCTGCTACTGGCACGACCACCGGATCAACATCATCGACACGCCGGGTCACGTCGACTTCACGGTCGAGGTGGAGCGGTCGCTGCGGGTGCTCGACGGTGCGGTCGCGGTCTACGACGGTGTTGCCGGTGTCGAGCCCCAGACCGAGAACGTCTGGCGTCAGGCGGACAAGTACCACGTCCCGCGGATGTGCTTCGTCAACAAGCTCGACCGCACGGGCGCGGACTTCTTCCGTTGCGTCCAGATGATGATCGACCGGCTGAACTCCACGCCGGCCGTCCTGCAGATCCCGATCGGGCTCGAGGGCGACCACATCGGCGTCGTCGACCTGGTGGGTATGCGCGCGCTGACCTGGCGTGGCGAGACCCAGAAGGGCGAGGACTACGCGGTCGAGGAGATCCCGGCGGATCTGGTCGACCAGGCCAACGAGTGGCGCGAGAAGCTGCTCGAGACGATGTCCGACGTCGACGACTCGATCGCCGAGGCCTACCTCGAGGGCGAAGAGATCTCGGTCGAGACGCTGAAGGCCGCGATCCGTCGCGCGACCCTGGCCGACAAGGTCAACCCGGTCGTCTGCGGCTCCGCGTTCAAGAACAAGGGCGTCCAGCCCATGCTCGACGCGGTCGTCGACTTCCTGCCGAGCCCGCTCGACCTCCCGTCGATCGACGGCACGAAGATGGACGGCGAGACCCCGGACTCCCGGCACTCGGACGACAAGGAGCCGTTCAGCGCTCTGGCGTTCAAGATCCAGTCCGACAAGCACCTCGGCACGCTGACCTACCTCCGGGTCTACTCCGGCCGGTTGGACGCGGGCACCCAGGTGATCAACTCGACCAAGGACCGCAAGGAGCGGGTCGGGAAGATCTACCAGATGCACGCGATCAAGCGTGAGGAGCTGCCCAGCGTCGGCGCCGGCGACATCGTCGCGGTGCAGGGCCTGAAGCAGACGACGACCGGCGACACGCTGAGCGACCCGTCGAACCCGATCATCCTCGAGTCGATGACGTTCCCGGACCCGGTCATCGAGGTCGCGATCGAGCCGAAGACCAAGGCTGACCAGGAGAAGCTGGGCACCGCGATCCAGAAGCTCGCGCAGGAAGACCCGACGTTCAAGGTCCACAACGACGAAGAGACCGGTCAGACGGTCATCGGCGGCATGGGCGAGCTGCACCTCGAGGTGCTGGTCGACCGCATGCGGCGCGAGTTCAACGTCGAGGCCAACGTCGGTAAGCCGCAGGTGGCCTACCGCGAGACGATCCGCCGGGTCGTCGAGGGCCACGAGTTCACCCACAAGAAGCAGACGGGTGGCTCGGGTCAGTTCGCGAAGGTCAAGATCGATCTGGCTCCGATCCCGCAGGACGGCGACGCGCCTTCCTACGAGTTCGAGAACAAGGTCACCGGTGGCCGCGTGCCGCGGGAGTACATCCCGTCGGTCGACGCCGGCGCCCAGGACGCCATGCAGTACGGCGTGCTGGCCGGTTACCCGCTCGTCGGCATCAAGTTCACGCTGGTCGACGGTCAGTACCACGAGGTCGACTCTTCCGAGATGGCCTTCAAGATCGCCGGTTCGATGGCGCTCAAGGAAGCGGCCCGCAAGGCCGACCCCGCGCTGCTCGAGCCGATGATGGCCGTCGAGGTCACGACGCCCGAGGAGAACATGGGCGACGTGATCGGCGACCTCAACTCGCGGCGCGGCCAGATCCAGGCGATGGAGGAGCGCGGCGGTGCCCGCGTCGTCCGCGCCCTGGTTCCGCTCTCCGAGATGTTCGGCTACGTCGGAGACCTCCGGTCGAAGACCCAGGGCCGGGCGAGCTACTCCATGCAGTTCGACTCCTACGCCGAGGTTCCTCAGAACGTCGCGAAGGAGATCATCGCCAAGGCAACGGGCGAATAAAGCCCTAGCAAGGCGATACCCGACCCCACGTCGCACGGCGTACCACCAGATTCAGTCCACAGGAGGAAAGACCAGTGGCGAAGGCGAAGTTCGAGCGGACGAAGCCGCACGTCAACATCGGCACCATCGGTCACATCGACCACGGCAAGACGACGCTGACCGCGGCCATCACCAAGGTCCTGCACGACAAGTACCCGGACATCAACCCCTTCACGCCGTTCGACCAGATCGACAAGGCGCCGGAGGAGCGGCAGCGCGGTATCACGATTTCGATCGCGCACGTCGAGTACCAGACCGAGGCGCGTCACTACGCGCACGTCGACTGCCCGGGTCACGCTGACTACATCAAGAACATGATCACCGGTGCCGCCCAGATGGACGGCGCGATCCTGGTCGTGTCCGCGACGGACGGCCCGATGCCGCAGACCAAGGAGCACGTGCTCCTGGCCCGCCAGGTCGGCGTTCCGTACATCGTCGTCGCCCTGAACAAGGCCGACGTCGTGGACGACGAGGAGATCCTGGAGCTCGTCGAGCTCGAGGTGCGGGAGCTGCTCAACCAGTACGAGTTCCCGGGTGACGACGCTCCGATCGTTCGTGTCTCGGCGCTGAAGGCGCTCGAGGGCGACGCCGAGTGGGGCGAGAAGATCATCGAGCTCATGACCGCGGTCGACGAGACCATCCCGGAGCCCGAGCGGGACCTCGACAAGCCGTTCCTCATGCCGATCGAGGACGTCTTCACGATCACCGGTCGCGGTACGGTCGTCACCGGCCGTGTCGAGCGGGGTGTGCTGAAGGTCAACGAGACCGTCGACATCGTCGGCATCAAGGAGACCAAGCAGACCACCACGGTCACCGGCGTCGAGATGTTCCGCAAGCTGCTCGACGAGGCCCGGGCCGGCGAGAACGTCGGTCTGCTCCTCCGCGGCATCAAGCGCGAGGACGTCGAGCGCGGCCAGGTCGTCATCAAGCCGGGCACCACGACTCCGCACACGGAGTTCGAGGCGACCGTCTACATCCTCAGCAAGGACGAGGGTGGGCGCCACACGCCGTTCTTCAACAACTACCGGCCGCAGTTCTACTTCCGTACCACGGACGTGACCGGCGTCGTGACCCTCCCCGAGGGCACGGAGATGGTCATGCCGGGTGACAACACCGACATGTCGGTGAAGCTCATCCAGCCCGTCGCCATGGAGAACAACCTGCGGTTCTCGATCCGCGAGGGTGGTCGGACCGTCGGCGCCGGCCGCATCAGCAAGATCAACAAGTAGTAGTCCGTGGGGGCCGGCAGGCCCCTGCGTGGCGCGGCGGTCGGGTCGCAAGTGACTCGGCCGCCGCGCCACGCGGACCACTATCCGGCAGCCACCCCACCCCCGGCGTAACAGACAGGACTGAAGGTTCCATGGCGGGACAGAAGATCCGCATCCGGCTCAAGGCCTACGACCACGAGGTCATCGACAGCTCGGCGCGGAAGATCGTCGACACGGTGATCCGTACCGGTGCTTCGGTTGCGGGCCCCGTGCCGCTGCCGACGGAGAAGAACATCTACTGCGTGATCCGCTCGCCGCACAAGTACAAGGACTCCCGCGAGCACTTCGAGATGCGGACCCACAAGCGGCTGATCGACATCCTCGACCCGACGCCGAAGACCGTCGACTCGCTCATGCGTCTCGACCTCCCGGCCGGCGTCGACATCGAGATCAAGCTCTAAGGACGTAGTAGCGCTCGGGTTCGGACTCAGAACCCGACAACGCATTACGGGCACACGACCGAAGGACACGCCCGGCCGCTGAAAAACGCAGGCCGGGAGAGGATCCGGACCCAAGAGAGTCGGAAAGAAGAGATGGACAGGCAGATCAAGGGGATCCTGGGCGAGAAGCTCGGCATGACCCAGGTCTTCGACGAGAACAACCGGATCGTTCCGGTGACCGTCGTCGCGGCCGGGCCGAATGTCGTGACCCAGGTTCGCACCCCCGAACGTGACGGCTACTCCGCGGTCCAGGTCGCTTACGGCGCCATCGACCCGCGGAAGGTGAACAAGCCGGAGAGCGGCCACTTCAAGGGCGCCGGCGTCACCCCGCGGCGGCACCTGGTCGAGATCCGCACGACCGACGCGGCCGAGTTCGAGGTCGGCCAGGAGATCTCCGCGGAGATCTTCGAGGCGGGCATCAAGGTCGACGTCGTCGGCACCAGCAAGGGCAAGGGCAACGCGGGTGTCATGAAGCGTCACGGCTTCAAGGGCCTCGGCGCCGGCCACGGTACCCAGCGCAAGCACCGCGCGCCGGGTTCGATCGGCGGCTGCGCGACCCCGGGCCGTGTCTTCAAGGGCCTCCGCATGGCGGGCCGCATGGGTGGTGTCCGCACCACCACGATGAACCTCAGCGTCCACCGCGTCGACGCAGAGAAGGGCCTGATCCTGGTCAAGGGCGCTGTGCCCGGGCCCAAGGGCGGCCTGGTGCTGATCCGCACCGCCGCCAAGACCTCGCTTGGTAAGGGCGGAGTGGCGAAGTGACCACGATTGACATCGTCGACGCCGGCGGCAAGAAGACCGGCACTGCCGACCTGCCCGCCGAGATCTTCGACGTGACCACGAACATCCCGCTGATCCACCAGGTCGTGGTGGCGCAGCAGGCGGCGGCCCGTCAGGGCACGCACAAGACCAAGACCCGCGGGGAGGTGTCCGGCGGTGGGGCCAAGCCCTACAAGCAGAAGGGCACCGGCCGCGCCCGTCAGGGCTCGACCCGCGCGCCGCAGTTCACCGGCGGTGGCGTCGTCCACGGCCCGCAGCCGCGCGACTACTCGCAGCGGACGCCCAAGAAGATGAAGGCTGCTGCCCTCCGGGGTGCGCTCTCCGACCGGGCCCGCGGCGGCCGCGTGCACGTGATCGAGTCGCTGCTGGCCGGCGACGTGCCGTCCACCAAGGACGCGGTCAAGGCGCTCGGCAACCTGTCCAGCTCGCGGCACGTGCTGGTGGTCGTCGCCCGCGGCGACCGCAACAGCTGGCTGTCGGTGCGGAACATCGCCGAGGTGCACGTCCTGGCGCCCGACCAGCTCAACACCTACGACGTGCTGATCAGCGACGACGTGGTGTTCACCAAGGACGCGTACGACCAGTTCGTGTCCGGCGCGGCCTCCGGCGCTACTGCGAAGGCCAGCTCGGCCGAGCTCGAGACCGAGGAGAACGACAAGTGATTTACGACCCGCGCGACATCCTGCTCGCTCCGGTCGTCTCGGAGAAGAGCTACGGCCTCCTGGACGAGAACAAGTACACGTTCTACGTGCGGCCCGACGCGAACAAGACCCAGATCAAGATCGCGGTCGAGCAGGTGTTCAACGTCAAGGTCACGGCGGTCAACACGCTGAACCGCGAGGGGAAGCGCAAGCGGACCAAGTTCGGCACTGGTAAGCGGAAGGACACCAAGCGCGCGATCGTGAGCCTCGCGCCCGGTGACCGCATCGAGATCTTCGGGGGGCCGGTCTCCTGAGGGGGCCGGACCACATCGAGGATCGAGAGCTGAGGGATACAGATGGGCATCCGCAAATACAAGCCGACGACGCCGGGCCGGCGTGGGTCGAGCGTCGCCGACTTCGTCGAGATCACCCGTGACCACCCGGAGAAGTCGCTGGTCCGGCCGCTGCACAGCAAGGGCGGACGGAACGCGCACGGCCGGGTCACCACCCGTCACCAGGGCGGTGGACACAAGCGCGCGTACCGGCTGATCGACTTCCGCCGGGCCGACAAGGACGGCGTGCCGGCCAAGGTCGCTCACATCGAGTACGACCCGAACCGCACCGCCCGCATCGCGCTGCTGCACTTCGTGGACGGCGAGAAGCGTTACATCGTCGCGCCGAACAAGCTGCGCCAGGGCGACCGGGTCGAGACCGGTCCGGGCGCTGACATCAAGCCGGGCAACAACCTGCCGCTGCGCAACATTCCGGTCGGTACGGTCGTGCACGCGATCGAGCTCCGGCCCGGTGGCGGCGCCAAGATCGCCCGCTCCGCCGGTGCGAGCGTCCAGCTCGTCGCGAAGGACGGCCCCTACGCCCAGCTGCGTATGCCGTCCGGCGAGATCCGCAACGTCGACGCCCGCTGCCGTGCCACGGTCGGCGAGGTCGGCAACGCCGAGCAGTCGAACATCAACTGGGGTAAGGCCGGCCGCATGCGGTGGAAGGGCAAGCGCCCGACCGTCCGCGGTGTCGCGATGAACCCGATCGACCACCCGCACGGTGGTGGTGAGGGCAAGACCTCCGGTGGTCGTCACCCGGTGAACCCCAAGGGCAAGCCCGAGGGGCGCACTCGCCAGGCCAACAAGGCCAGCGACAAGTTCATCGTCCGCCGCCGCAAGACCAACAAGAAGCGCTGAGGTCGTAACCCATGCCCCGCAGCTTGAAGAAGGGCTACTTCGTCGACGACCACCTGATCAAGAAGGTGGACGCGCAGAACGCCCGGGGAACCAAGAACGTCATCAAGACCTGGTCGCGTCGCTCGACCATCACGCCGGAGATGATCGGCCACACGCTGGGCGTCCACGACGGACGCAAGCACGTGCCGGTGTTCGTCACCGAGGCGATGGTCGGCCACAAGCTGGGCGAGTTCTCGCCGACCCGTACTTTCAAGGGTCACGAGAAGGACGACCGCAAGAGCCGCCGCCGCTGACGCGGACCCAGGTTGCGTTCGGTAGCCCGGGCGCGGAAAGACGAGAGAGCAGACAATGGCAGTGATCGACGGCAAGCGCGTGAATCCGCGACGCGTGGCGCTGCTCGGGGACGCCCCGGGGGCATTCGCCGAGGCGCGGTACGTCCGGACGACGGCGATGAAGACGCGGCGGGTGGTGGACCTCATTCGTGGTCTCCCCGCCAAGGAAGCGCTGACCGTGCTCAAGTTCGCCCCTCAGGCCGCCAGTGAGCAGGTCTACCGGGTGGTCGAGAGCGCGATCGCGAACGCTGAGCACAACGAGCGGCTCGACCCCGACTCGCTGCTCGTGACGCAGGCCTTCGTGGACGAGGGCCCGACGATGAAGCGGTTCCGGCCGCGCGCCCAGGGGCGTGCGTACCGGATCCGGAAGCGCACCTGCCACATCACTGTCGTGGTGGAGAGTGTGGCCCCGACGGCGAAGCCGAAGCGGGCGCCGAAGAAGGCGAGCGGCGGCCGGTCGGCAGCCACGAAGGGAAGCGCCGAGTAATGGGTCAGAAGGTCAACCCGCACGGCTTCCGGCTCGGCATCACGACCGAGTGGAAGTCCCGCTGGTATGCGGACAAGCTGTACAAGGACTACGTCGGTGAAGACGTGGCGATCCGGAAGATGATGTCGCGCGGTATGGAGCGCGCCGGCATCGCCCGGGTCGACATCGAGCGCACCCGCGACCGCGTCCGTGTCGACATCCACACCGCCCGGCCGGGCATCGTCATCGGCCGTCGTGGTGCGGAGGCCGACCGGATCCGCGGCCAGCTGGAGAAGCTCACCGGCAAGCAGGTCCAGCTGAACATCCTCGAGGTGAAGAACCCCGAGGCGGATGCCCAGTTGGTGGCTCAAGGGGTTGCCGAGCAGCTCTCGAGCCGGGTCAGCTTCCGGCGCGCGATGCGCAAGGCCATGCAGTCGGCGATGAAGTCGCCGGGCGTCAAGGGCATCCGGGTGCAGTGCGCCGGCCGCCTGGGTGGCGCCGAGATGTCGCGGTCGGAGTTCTACCGCGAGGGCCGGGTGCCGCTGCACACGCTCCGCGCGAACATCGACTACGGCTTCTACGAGGCCCGCACCACGTTCGGCCGGATCGGCGTCAAGGTCTGGATCTACAAGGGCGACGTCGTCCAGAGCCGGGCCGAGCGCGAGGCCGCCGAGGCCGCGCTGCGTCAGCACCGGGGCAACCGTCCCGAGCGTCGTCGTGGCGCCGGTGGCGGTGGCGGCGGCCGTGGCCGCGGCGACCGTCAGGGCGGCGGCCGGGGTGCCGAGCGCACCGAGGCCGAGGCTCCGGTCGCGACCGAAACCCCCGCAGTCGAGGCTCAGGTCGAGGCTCCGGTTGCCACTGAGCCGGCGGCCACGCCGGCCGTCGAGGCGCCCGAGGCTGCCCCGACGCAGGACAACGCAGGTCAGGAGGGCTGACCCATGCTGATTCCGCGCAGGGTCAAGCACCGTAAGCAGCACCACCCGACGCGCCGTGGCGCGTCCAAGGGCGGTACCGCGGTCACCTTCGGCGAGTACGGCATCCAGGCTCTGGAGCCCGCCTACGTGACCAACCGGCAGATCGAGTCGGCGCGTATCGCGATCACCCGTCACATCAAGCGTGGCGGCAAGGTCTGGATCAACATCTACCCGGACCGCCCGCTCACCAAGAAGCCGGCCGAGACCCGCATGGGTTCCGGTAAGGGTTCGCCGGAGTGGTGGATCGCGAACGTCAAGCCGGGACGCGTGCTCTTCGAGCTGCAGTACCCGAACGAGCAGATCGCCCGCGAGGCCATGCGTCGCGCGATCCACAAGCTCCCGATGAAGTGCCGGATCGTCAAGCGCGAGGGGAGTGAGGCGGCGTGAGCAGCGGCCCGAACGACAAGGCTGCCGAGCTGCGCGAGCTCGACGACGAGCAGCTCGTCACCCGGTTGCGGGAGGCCAAGGAGGAGCTGTTCAACCTCCGCTTCCAGAACGCGACCGGTCAGCTGGACAACAACCGCCGGCTCCAGGTCGTCCGCCGGGACATCGCCCGGATCTACACGATCATGCGGTCGCGTGAGCTCGGTATCGAAAGCGCACCGAGTGAGGTGACGGCATGAGCGAGGAGAACGTGAGCGAGGCCACTTCCGGGATCGCCCGGAACTACCGCAAGACCCGTGAGGGTCTCGTGGTGAGCGACAAGATGGACAAGACGGTCGTCGTCGAGGTCGAAGACCGCGTCAAGCACCGTCTCTACGGCAAGGTCATCCGTCGGACCAACCGGCTGAAGGCGCACGACGAGCAGAACGACTGCGGCGTCGGCGACCGGGTCCGGCTGATGGAGACCCGGCCGCTGTCGGCCACGAAGCGGTGGCGCGTCGTCGAAATCCTCGAGCGCGCGAAGTAATGCCGCTCCGCCGGAAGGTTCGCGAGAACCTTCCGGCACAATTGAGAAAGTTCCGTTCCGCCAGGCTCTCAACGAGAGAACCGGCGCGACATCAATGGAGTTGACGTGATCCAGCAGGAGTCGCGACTGCGTGTCGCCGACAACACTGGGGCCAAGGAGATCCTGTGCATCAGGGTCCTGGGTGGCTCCGGCCGGCGGTACGCGGGTATCGGCGACATCATCGTGGGCACCGTCAAGGACGCCATCCCCGGCGCGGGCGTGAAGCGCGGTGACGTCGTGAAGGCCGTCGTCGTCCGCACCGTGAAGGAGAAGCGGCGGCCGGACGGCTCCTACATCCGTTTCGACGAGAACGCCGCGGTCCTGATCAAGGACGGTGGCGACCCGCGCGGGACCCGTATCTTCGGCCCGGTCGGGCGCGAGCTGCGCGACAAGCGGTTCATGAAGATCATCTCGCTCGCCCCGGAGGTGCTCTGACCATGGCGAAGCTCAAGGTGAAAAAGGGCGACACGGTCCTGGTCATCGCCGGCAAGGACAAGGGCGCCAAGGGCAAGGTGATCCAGTCGTACCCCGACACCCAGCGGGTGCTCGTCGAGGGTGTGAACCGGATCAAGAAGCACACCAAGGTCTCCACCACGCAGCGCGGCGCCAAGTCGGGCGGGATCGTGACGCAGGAGGCCCCCATCCACGTCAGCAACGTGATGGTCGTCGGCAACGACGGCAAGCCGACTCGGGTGGGTTACCGGACCGAAGAGGTCACCGGCGACGACGGCCAGGTCTCGCGCAAGCGGATCCGCGTCTCCCGGCGGACCGGTGAGGACATCTGATGACTGCCCCGGCCACTGAGAAGATCCAGCCGCGGCAGAAGCTGCGGTACCGCGAGGAGATCATCCCCGCGCTGCGTGACCAGTTCAAGTACGCGAACGTCATGCAGGTTCCCGGCGTCGTCAAGGTCGTCGTGAACATGGGCGTCGGCGACGCCGCTCGCGACTCCAAGCTGATCGACGGCGCGGTCCGCGACCTCACCGCGATCACCGGCCAGCGGCCGCAGATCCAGAAGGCCCGGAAGTCCATCGCGCAGTTCAAGCTGCGCGAGGGTCAGCCGATCGGCGCGAAGGTCACCCTGCGCAACGACCGGATGTGGGAGTTCCTGGACCGCCTGCTGTCGATCGCCCTGCCCCGGATCCGCGACTTCCGCGGCCTCTCCGGCAAGCAGTTCGACGGACACGGCAACTACACGTTCGGCCTGAACGAGCAGTCGATGTTCCACGAGATCGACGTGGACAAGATCGACCGCCCGCGGGGCATGGACATCACGGTCGTGACCACTGCGACGACGGACGAGGAGGGTCGGGCGCTGCTCAAGCTCCTCGGCTTTCCGTTCAAGGAGAACTGAGCATGGCGAAGAAGGCCCTGATCCAGAAGGCGTCGGGCAAGCAGAAGTTCAAGGTGCGCGCCTACACTCGCTGCCAGCGTTGTGGTCGTCCGCGCGCCGTGTACCGGTCGTTCGGCCTGTGCCGTATCTGCGTCCGTGAGATGGCGCACCGCGGCGAGCTTCCCGGAGTCACCAAGTCCTCGTGGTGACTCGAGTCGCCACGCTCGTACTAAGGACCTGATCCCAGGTCCGCTGCTTCGCCGAAGGCCTTTGGGAACCGCGGCGAGAAAGGCATGAACCCATGACGATGACCGACCCGATCGCAGACATGCTCACGCGTCTGCGCAACGCCAATTCGGCGTACCACGATCGTGTGTCGATGCCGCACTCGAAGCTCAAGGCCCACGTCGCCGAGATCCTCCAGCAGGAGGGCTACATCGCCGGCTGGACGGTGGCCGACTCCGAGACGGGTGTGGGCAAGGTCCTGTCCGTGGACCTGAAGTACGGCCCGAACCGGGAGCGGAGCATCGCCGGCCTGCGGCGTGTCTCGAAGCCGGGCCTGCGGGTCTACGCGAAGTCCAACAGCTTGCCCCGCGTGCTGGGCGGCCTCGGCGTGGCGATCATCTCCACGTCGTCCGGGCTGCTCACCGACCGGCAGGCCACGAAGCGCGGAGTGGGCGGGGAAGTCCTCGCCTACGTCTGGTAGGGGAGAGCATGTCACGCATCGGTAAGCTGCCGATCCCGGTGCCCTCCGGCGTCGACGTCTCGATCGACGGGGCGAACGTCACCGTGAAGGGCCCGAAGGGCACCCTTTCCCACCAGGTCGTCGAGCCGATCACGATCGGGCGCGGGGACGACGGGACGATCGAGGTCTCGCGTCCGAACGAGGAGCGTCGGTCCAAGGAGCGGCACGGGCTGACCCGGACGCTGGTGGCCAACATGATCACCGGCGTCACCACCGGGTACAGCAAGACCCTGGAGATCCAGGGCACCGGTTACCGCGTCCAGGCCAAGGGCTCGGACCTCGAGTTCGCGCTCGGGTTCAGCCACCCGGTCACCGTCCGGCCGCCGGAGGGCATCACCTTCCGGGTCGAGAAGCCGACCACGTTCGTGGTCGAGGGCATCGACAAGCAGCTGGTCGGCGAGGTCGCCGCCAACATCCGCAAGATTCGTCCGCCGGAGCCCTACAAGGGCAAGGGCGTCCGTTACCAGGGCGAGAACGTCCGGCGTAAGGCCGGAAAGGCAGGTAAGTGATGGGTGCCAATCTGCTGCACCGCAAGTCCGGGGCCGGCGTCTCCGCCGTCCGCCGGGTGGGCAAGGCGCGCCGTCACTTCCGCCTGCGGAAGAAGGTCGCCGGCACCGAGGCGCGCCCGCGTCTCGTCGTGACCCGGTCGACCCGGCACATCTACGCCCAGGTCATCGACGACACGGTCGGCCGCACGCTGGCCTCCGCGTCGACGCTCGACACCTCGATCCGGGGTGGCGACGGCGACAAGTCGGCGCAGGCCCAGGCCGTCGGCCGTCTGGTCGCCGAGCGGGCCAAGGCCGCCGGGATCGACGCGGTCGTCTTCGACCGGGGCGGCAACAAGTACCACGGGCGGATCGCGGCTCTGGCCGACGCCGCTCGCGAAGGTGGGCTGGAGTTCTGATGGCTACCAGCTCTGAGAAGACCAACGAGGGGAACGTCTGATGCCTGGTCAGCAGCGCCGAGGCGGTGGAGGCGGTGAGCGCCGTGACCGTCGCGACGGCGGGCGGGGCGGTCAGGCCCCGGAGAAGTCGCCGCACATCGAGCGCGTAGTCGCGATCAACCGTGTGGCGAAGGTCGTCAAGGGTGGTCGTCGCTTCAGCTTCACCGCGCTGGTCGTGGTGGGCGACGGTGACGGCACCGTGGGCGTCGGCTACGGCAAGGCGAAGGAGGTGCCGGCCGCCATCGCGAAGGGTGTCGAGGAGGCCAAGAAGCACTTCTTCAAGGTGCCGCGGATCGGCTCCACCATCGCGCACCCCGTGCAGGGCGAGGACGCCGCAGGCGTCGTCCTGCTGAAGCCCGCCAGCCCCGGTACCGGCGTCATCGCCGGTGGCCCGGTGCGCGCGGTGCTGGAGTGCGCCGGTATCCACGACATCCTGAGCAAGAGCCTCGGTTCGTCGAACGCGATCAACATCGTGCACGCCACGATCGCGGCGCTGAAGATGATCGAGCGCCCGGAGGCCATCGCGGCTCGCCGCGGCCTCCCGCTCGAGGACGTCGCTCCCGCAGCTCTGCTGCGGGCGCGAGCCGGAGGAGAGTGACGTGGCTCGTCTCAAGGTCACCCAGATCCGGTCGACGATCGGCACCAAGCAGAACCACCGCAACACGCTGCGGTCGCTCGGCTTGAAGCGGATCAACGACGTCGTCGTGAAGGAAGACCGCCCCGAGATGCGCGGCATGGTGCAGACCGTGCGGCACCTCGTGACGGTCGAGGAGGTCGAGTAACGCCATGGCCCTCAAGGTCCATCACCTGAAGCCGGCCCCTGGCGCTCACACCCCCAAGACCCGCGTGGGTCGTGGTGAGGGCTCCAAGGGTAAGACGGCCGGTCGCGGTACCAAGGGAACCAAGGCCCGCTACCAGGTTCCGGCTCGCTTCGAGGGTGGGCAGATGCCCATCCACATGCGACTGCCGAAGCTCAAGGGCTTCAAGAACCGGTTCCGGGTCGAGTACCAGGTCGTCAACCTGGAGCGTCTCGCGCAGCTGTTCCCGGACGGCGGCGAGATCGGTCCGGAGGAGCTGGCCCTGGCCGGCGCCGTGCGGCCGGGTCACCTGGTGAAGATCCTCGGCGACGGGGACCTCAACGGGGTGAAGCTCACCGCGACCGCGCACAAGTTCTCGGCTTCGGCCAAGGAGAAGATCGAGGCCGCCGGCGGTTCGGCGACCCCGATCGAGCAGTAGTACGACAGCTGAGCCGGCCCGGGCGGAACTCGCCCGGGCCGGAGTCCGTTGGTCATCTCAGCGCGCTCTCAGGGTGGGCCATCGGTGACCGGCTGGCTGTTAGAGTCGCACCACAGGCCCGCGCCTGACGGCGGAGCGGGCTGCCCCGACCACACTGGGCCGATGAGGTTTCCTCGGCCTGACCGATCAGCGGGCCACGACTGCATCGACAGCGGGGTCCGTGCGCAGGAGGACTTGTGCTCGCCGCCTTCGGTAGGGCGTTTCGTACGCCCGACCTGCGCAAGAAGATCTTCTTCACGCTGTTCATCATCGCGATCTACCGTGTCGGCGCCACGCTGCCGTCGCCGGGCGTCTCCGTCACGAACATCAACGCCTGCATCGACCAGCTGAACACCGGTGGCGGCAGCGACGTGCTGACGCTGCTGAACCTGTTCAGCGGTGGAGCGCTGCTGCAGCTCTCGGTGTTCGCGCTCGGCATCATGCCGTACATCACCGCCAGCATCATCCTGCAGCTGCTCGTCGTGGTCATTCCGCGGCTGGAGCAGCTCCGCAAGGAAGGCCAGGCGGGGCAGGCCAAGATCACGCAGTACACGCGTTATCTGACGATCGGCTTGGCGATCCTGCAGTCGACCGGCTACATCGCGCTGGCCCGCAGCGGCAACCTCTTCCAGGGCTGCTCGCTCTCGGTGATCCCGAGCAACACCGCCCAGCCCGAGTGGCTGACGCTCACCACGCTGGTGCTGACGATGACCGCGGGTACCGCCGTCGTCATGTGGCTCGGCGAGCTGATCACCGACCGCGGTGTCGGCAACGGCATGTCGGTCCTGATCTTCACCTCGATCGCCGCCCGCATCCCCTACGAGGGCCAGAACATCCTCGAGACCAAGGGTGGGCTCGTCTTCGGCATCGTGCTCGCGGTCGTCCTGGTCGTCATCGGCCTGGTCGTCTTCATCGAGCAGGCGCAGCGACGGATCCCGGTCCAGTACGCGAAGCGGATGATCGGCCGGCGGATGTACGGCGGAACCTCGACCTACATCCCGCTGAAGGTCAACCAGGCCGGCGTCATCCCGGTGATCTTCGCCTCATCGCTGCTCTACCTTCCCCAGCTGTTCAGTCAGCTCGGGGACCCGAACAACCCCGGTTCGGTGCAGAAGTTCGTCGACAAGTGGATCACCCCGGCCGATTCCTGGGTGCACATCGTGCTGTATTTCGCCTTGATCGTCTTCTTCACGTACTTCTACGTGGCGATCACGTTCAACCCGACCGAGGTCGCGGACAACATGCGGAAGTACGGCGGGTTCGTGCCCGGCATCCGGCCCGGTCGGCCGACGGCGGAGTACCTCGGCTACATTCTCAGCAGGATCACTCTTCCGGGGTCGATCTACCTGGGTATCATCGCGGTTCTTCCGAACTTGTTCATCTCACTACTCGATAACGGCGGCAACAGCACTCAGAACTTCCCCTTCGGGGGTACGGCGGTACTGATCATCGTCGGTGTCGGTCTCGAGACCGTTAAACAGATCGAGAGCCAGCTCATGCAGCGCAACTACGAAGGTTTCCTCCGCTAGTGCGGCTGGTACTGGTCGGCCCCCCGGGTGCGGGCAAGGGGACTCAGGCCGAGTTCATCGCAGCTCACCTTGCCGCGCCCAAGATCTCCACGGGCGATCTGTTTCGATTCAACGTGGGTCAGGGCACGCCGCTCGGCATCGAGGCGAAGAAGTACATGGACTCCGGCCAGCTCGTGCCGGACGAGATCACGATCAACATGGTGCGCCAGCGGCTCGCCGAGCAGGACGCGGTCGACGGGTTCCTGCTCGACGGGTTCCCGCGGAACGTCCCGCAGGCCGAGGTGCTCGACGACATGCTGAAGGAGCTCGGCGTCAAGATCGACGTCGTGCTCGAACTGGTGGTCGAGGACGACGAGGTGATCCGGCGGCTCTCCGGGCGTCGTACCTGCCGGGGCTGCGGCAAGATCTGGCACGTCGAGTTCGATCCGACCACCGTCGAGGGTGTCTGCGACCGCTGCGACGGCCAGTTGTTCCAGCGCGACGACGACAAGCCCGAGACGATCGCCAAGCGGCTCGAGGTCTACCACGAGCAGACCGAGCCCCTGGTCGACTTCTACAGCGCCCAGGGCAAGCTCGTCGGCATCGACGCGACCGGCCCGGTGGAAGACGTCACCGACCGCGCCATCGACGCGCTGGGACCGTTCGAGTAGCCACAAGACGAAGGGCCGGGCGAAAGCCCGGCCCTTCTACCTGTCTCCACCCCACACGATCTGGGGTGGCCCGTCGGCCGGGTGTCCAAACACCAAGTACTGTCGGAATGTGTTCAGGACGCAGGAAATCCAGCTCAAGTCACCCGCCGACATCCTGTTGATGCGCGAAGCCGGCCTGGTGGTCGGGACGACGCTGGAACGCCTGCGCGCCGCGGTCGAGCCGGGCATCTCTACGGGTGAGCTGGACGCGATCGCCGAGGAGTCGATCCGGTCGATGGGCGGCATCCCCTCGTTCAAGGGCTACCACGGCTTCCCGGCGTCGATCTGCGCGTCGGTGAACGACCAGGTCGTCCACGGCATCCCCAGCAAGGGGCAGGTGCTGCAAGACGGCGACCTGATCTCGATCGACTGCGGGGCGATCGTCGACGGCTGGCACGGCGACTCGGCGATCACGGTTCCGGTGGGCACCGGCCGTCCGGAAGACCTGAAGATGGCCGAGGTCTGCGCGGACGCGATGTGGGCGGGCTTCGCCGCCGCCAAGGTCGGCGGACGCCTCACCGACATCAGCTACGCGGTCGAGCAGGCCGTGCGGGCCGGCGGGAAGTACGGGATCGTCAAGCACTACGGCGGCCACGGCATCGGCACCGAGATGCACCAGGACCCGCACGTGCTCAACTACGGCAAGCCGGGCCGCGGACCGAAGCTGCGGGTGGGCATGGCGCTGGCGATCGAGCCGATGATCACGATGGCCGACCCCGACACGGTCGAGCTCGAGGACGGCTGGACGGTCGTGACCGTCGACGGGTCCCGGGCCGCGCACACCGAACACACGTTCGTGCTCACCGAGGACGGCCCGTGGGTGCTCACCGCGCTCGACGGGGGTGTCGGCCGGCTGGGTGACGCGGTCACGAGGCAGCAGTCGCGCGCCTGAGAGACACTGGATCCATGGCGTCGCCGGAACCCCCAGAGCCTGGAACGTCCCCGCCTCCGAAGCCCCCCGCCGCCGACGTGACGCCCGCGATCCGCGTCGGGGACGCCGAGCGGCAGGCTGTCGTCGCCCGGCTGCAGCGGGCACTCGACGAGGGCCGGCTGGACCTGCACGAGTTCGACGAGCGGGCCGCGGTCGCCTACGCCGCCCGAACCGAGGCCGACCTGGTGCCGCTGACCGCCGACCTCCCGGCGCAGCCGGGCAACACGCCGCGACCGCCGGTCGCCGGGAGTGCCGTCGCCGAGCCGGTGAAGAGGCCCGGCCGGCTGTCCGGCTCCGAGAGCAGCTGGCTGCGGATCGCGATCATCCTCACCGTGATCTGGCTGGTCACCAGCGTGGCCCGGGGGCACGTCACGTTCTTCTGGCCGATCTTCCCGATCGGTATCTGGGGCGCCGTGCTGCTCGCGAACCGGCTGACCGGCAGGCGCGACTAGGCCGGTTTGGCGGGTCAGCCGCTGACAACGTAGACTTCATTGCTGGCGCGTTGCGTCTGTTCTCTCGGCATGTCTGTCGAGGGACGCGGCTGAAGATACGACACGCCTCACCGAGTTTTACCGCCGGTGCCTCCGGGCCCGGAACGACGTCACGATTGCGGAGGACATGCCCAAGAAAGACGGGGCCATCGAAATCGAAGGCCGAGTGGTCGAAGCGCTGCCGAACGCGATGTTCCGCGTGGAGCTGCAGAACGGGCACCTGGTCCTGGCTCACATCTCCGGGAAGATGCGGCAGCACTACATCCGCATCCTGCCCGAGGACCGGGTCGTCGTGGAGCTTTCGCCCTACGACTTGTCCCGTGGGCGCATCGTCTACCGCTACAAGTAACTGACTGCTCGCTGGCTCCACGGCTGGCGGCGTTTTCTAGGAGATGGCGAACAGCCGTGAAGGTCAACCCGAGCGTCAAGCCGATCTGTGACAAGTGCAAGGTGATCCGCCGTCACGGCCGGGTCATGGTGATCTGCGAGAACCTGCGCCACAAGCAGCGCCAGGGCTAATCGCACTGTCGCCCTCTCCTCAGGGCAGTGCACCGCAGGGAACCAACACAAAAGCGTTCGAGGCGCGGGTGACCGCGTCCCACCCCCGGTCGGAGGCCGGGGCCCGTCTGGGCAGACGGGAACTCGAATCGCTCAGACCTCCGCAGACGAAGGAGTACGCCCACCCATGGCACGTCTCGTCGGCGTAGACCTCCCCCGCGAAAAGCGGCTGGAGATCGCGCTCACGTACATCTTCGGCATCGGCCGGACCCGTTCTCTGGAGACGATCGCGGCGACCGGGCTCAACCCCGACACCCGCGTTCGCGACCTGTCGGACGAAGACCTGGTTCGACTTCGTGACTACATCGAGGCTTCGTTCCGGGTCGAAGGTGACCTTCGCCGCGAGGTCGCCGCTGACATCCGGCGCAAGATCGAGATCGGTTGCTACCAGGGCATCCGGCACCGCCGCGGCCTTCCGGTGCGTGGTCAGCGGACGCACACCAACGCGCGTACGCGTAAGGGCCCGCGCAAGACCGTGGCCGGCAAGAAGAAGCCGGGCAAGAAGTAACCCGCCCCTTAGCTACCGCATTTCTCGAGGAGACTTTCAGTAATGCCACCGAAGAGCCGTGGCGCCGGGGTCAAGAAGGTCCGGCGCAAGGAAAAGAAGAACGTCGCGCACGGCCACGCGCACATCAAGAGCACGTTCAACAACACGATCGTGTCGATCACGGACCCGCAGGGCAACGTGATCAGCTGGGCGTCCGCCGGCCACGTGGGCTTCAAGGGCTCGCGCAAGTCGACGCCGTTCGCCGCGCAGATGGCCGCCGAGAACGCGGCCCGCAAGGCGCAGGAGCACGGCATGCGCAAGGTCGACGTCTTCGTGAAGGGCCCGGGTTCCGGTCGCGAGACCGCCATCCGGTCGCTGCAGGCGACCGGCCTCGAGGTGGGGTCGATCTCCGACGTCACCCCGATGCCGCACAACGGCTGCCGTCCGCCCAAGCGCCGCCGCGTCTGATTAGCACCGTCGTACGAGGAGACTGAGGAGAAATGGCCCGTTACACCGGTGCTGACTGCCGCCGTTGCCGGCGCGAGAAGATGAAGCTGTTCCTCAAGGGCAGCAAGTGCGAGTCGCCGAAGTGCCCGATCGAGGTCCGGCCCTACCCGCCGGGCCAGCACGGCCGCGGTCGCACGAAGGACAGCGAGTACCTGCTCCAGCTGCGTGAGAAGCAGAAGGCCAAGCGCATCTACGGTGTGCTGGAGAAGCAGTTCGGCGGCTACTACGTCGAGGCGAACCGCAAGCAGGGCAAGACCGGCGACATCCTGCTCCAGATCCTGGAGTCGCGCCTGGACAACGTCATCTACCGCGCCGGCTTCTCGAAGTCGCGTGACATGGCGCGCCAGGTCGTCCGCCACGGCCACGTCCTGGTCAACGGCGTGAAGGTCGACATCCCGTCCTACCGGGTGAGCGAGAACGACATCGTCGAGATCCGGGAGAAGTCCCGCGAGCTCACGCCGTTCGTCGTCGCGCGCGCCGAGGCGGGTTCCCGGGGCATCCCGGCCTGGCTCGAGGTTCTCTCCAGCCAGATGCGGATCCTGGTGCACGCTCTCCCGGCCCGGCAGGTCATCGACACGCCGGTCCAGGAGCAGCTGATCGTCGAGCTCTACTCGAAGTAATCGGGACGGCCGGTGCGCGAGCACCGGCCGTACCATTGGATGGGCGTCATATAGCGGACGCCCTGACCGACAGGAGTAAGTAGTGCTCATCACCCAGCGTCCTACGCTGACTGAAGAGTCCGTCAACGAGTACCGCTCGCGGTTCGTGATCGAGCCGCTGGAGCCCGGATTCGGCTACACGCTGGGCAACTCGCTCCGGCGCACGCTGCTATCCTCGATCCCCGGCGCTGCCGTCACCAGCATCAAGATCGACGGCGTCCTGCACGAGTTCACCACGGTCCCCGGGGTGAAAGAGGACGTCACCGAGCTGATCCTGAACATCAAGCAGCTCGTGATCAGCTCCGAGAACGACGAGCCGGTCACGATGTACCTGCGCAAGCAGGGCCCGGGCACGGTCACCGCGGCGGACATCGCGCCGCCGGCCGGCGTCACCGTGCACAACACCGACCTGCACATCGCCACGATCAACGCGAAGGGCCGGCTCGAGCTCGAGCTGACCGTCGAGCGTGGCCGTGGTTACGTCTCGGCGGTCCAGAACAAGCAGCCCGGGCAGGAGATCGGCCGGATCCCGGTCGACTCGATCTACTCCCCGGTGCTGAAGGTCAAGTACGCCGTCGAAGCCACCCGCGTCGAGCAGCGGACCGACTTCGACAAGCTGATCATCGACGTCGAGACCAAGAACTCGATCACCCCGCGGACGGCGCTCGCCTCCGCCGGCTCGACCCTGGTCGAGCTGTTCGGCCTCGCCCGCGAGCTGGACGAGACCGCCGAGGGCATCGACATCGGCCCGTCGCCGCAGGACGCCGCTCTGGCGGCCGACCTGGCGCTGCCGATCGAGGAGCTCGACCTGACGGTCCGTTCCTACAACTGCCTCAAGCGTGAGGGCATCCACTCCGTGGGTGAGCTCATCTCGCGCAGTGAGGCCGACCTCCTCGACATCCGCAACTTCGGCGCGAAGTCGATCGACGAGGTCAAGATGAAGCTGGCCACGATGGGTCTCGCGCTCAAGGACTCGCCGCCCGGGTTCGACCCGGCGAACGTCGTGGACACCTTCTCGGACGCCGACTACGACGGCGCCGACTACGCCGAGACCGAGCAGCTGTAACCCGCTGTCCGTGGCCGGTCCCGAGGGGCCGGCCACGGAGCGGCCAACCGAGGAGCAAGGAAGATGCCCACGCCCACCAAGGGTCCCCGCCTCGGCGGTAGCCCGGCCCACGAGAAGCACCTGCTGTCGAACCTGGCGCGGTCGCTGTTCGAGCACGGCCGGATCACCACCACCGAAGCCAAGGCGAAGCGGCTCCGCCCGTACGCCGAGCGGCTGATCACCTTCGCCAAGCGCGGAGACCTGCACGCCCGTCGCCAGGTGCTCAGCCTGGTGCGGGACAAGGACGTGGTCGGTCACCTGTTCGCCGAGATCGGTCCCCGGTACGTCAACCGCCCCGGCGGTTACACCCGGATCGTCAAGGTCAACCCCCGCAAGGGTGACAACGCTCCGATGGCGATCATCGAGCTCGTCGAGGCGCTGACCGTGGCGCAGCAGGCCGTCGGCGAGGCCGAGCGCGCCCGCGGCTCCCGGTTCGCCAAGGACGACAAGTCCGCCGCCCTGTCGGGCGACACCGACACCGACGAGACCACCTCCGACGAGACCACCGACGTCGAGGTGGCCGAGGCCAAGGCGGAGGCCGCTGAGGCGAAGGCCGAGGCCGCCGAGGCCAAGGCCGACGCTGCGGACGCCAAGGCGGAGGCCGCTGAGGCCAAGGCCGAGGTCGCCGAGGCCAAGTCGGACGAGGACAAGGCCTGACGCTGTTCGCAGACGAGCCCGCCGCTCCCGGTACCGCCGGGGCCGGCGGGCTCGTTCGCGTCCGGTTGGACATCGCCTACGACGGCACGGACTTCTCCGGGTGGGCCGTGCAGCAGGGCCTGCGGACGGTGCAGGGCGAGCTCACCGAGGCGCTGGTCCGGGTCACCCGCACCGACGTCTCGCTCACGGTCGCCGGCCGGACCGACGCCGGCGTCCACGCCGCCGGTCAGGTCGCCCACGTCGACCTCCCGGAGGAGGTCTGGGACACCCTCGGGGCCTCCCTGGTCCGCCGGCTGTCCGGTCTCCTTCCCGGGGACGTCCGGCTGCGGGCCGTCGCCCGGGCCCATCCCGACTTCGACGCTCGCTTCGGCGCACTCCGACGCCGCTACCGCTACCGGATCACCGACGCGCCCTGGGGCGCCGAGCCGCTCCGCCGACGGGACACGCTGGCCTGGCCCCGGCCGCTCGACCTGGACGCGATGCGCGCGGCCGCCACCGCGCTGCTCGGCGAGCACGACTTCGCCGCGTTCTGCCGCCGTCGCGAGGGCGCCACGACGATCCGGGCGCTGGAGGAATTCCGCTGGGAGGTCGCGCCCGAGGGGCCCGGACGGGTACTGGAGGCCCACCTGGCCGCCGACGCGTTCTGCCACTCGATGGTGCGCAGCCTGATCGGGGCCCTACTGGCCGTGGGGGAGGGACGCCGGCCGCCGTCCTGGCCGGCGACGCTGCTCAGCCGCACCGAACGGGCCAACGACGTCACGGTGGCGCCGCCGCACGGGCTCACGCTGGTGGCGGTCGAGTACCCGCCGGACGACGAGCTCGGCGCCCGCATCGACCTGACTCGGCGGGTCCGGACGCTCGACACGACAATGGGGCCGTGAGAGACACCGTCGACTGGTCCCGCCTGACCCACGCCTACGGCACCGCCGAGGACGTCCCGGAGCACATCGCGGCCCTGCGGTCCGACGACGAGGACGTCCGGCACGAGGCGCTGGGCGAGCTGTTCAACAGCATCGTCCACCAGGGCACCCGCTACCCGGCCAGCGCGTACGCGGTGCCGCCGCTGCTCGAGCTGATGGCCGACCCGACCGTGCCGGACCGGGCGTTCATCGGGCAGCTGCTGGCGCTGATCGCGATCGGCGGCGACGAGGCCTGGCTCCCGGAGACGCTGCCGGTCGACGAGCTGCGGCTGGAGTCGATCGGCGGCGAGGAGGCGATGGCCCGGGTCCTGAATTCCGGGTGGGAGGGGCTGAGCGTCGACGACCAGGCCAAGGTCGACGCGCTGGCCGAAGAGCGCGCCTACGACGCGGTCGCCGCCGGGCTGCCCCTGCTCCGGCGTCTGGCCGCCCAGCCGGCCGCGGTCGCGGTCGTCACCGAGCGGGCCGAGGCTGCCGCGGCCACGATCGGCGCGGACGCCGCCGCAGCCGCCGAGGCCGCCGCCGCGGCGCAGGCGGCTGGTGCGGGCGGCGGGCTTCCGCCGGCCGCGGCCGGCCCGCTGGGCGCGCTTCCGCCGGCCGGGGCCAGCCCGCTGGGCGCGCTGGCCGACGACGACGGGGTCGCGCTCGTCTCGGCCTACACGATCGGCTGGTTCCCGGACGTCGATCCGGACGCCTCGGTAGCGGCGCTCGACGCCCTGGCCGCGGTCGGCGACGAGCCCGAGACCGCGGTCGCCGTGGTCGCGGCCGGGCTGCTCGGGACGGCCGGCAGCGAGCCGATGGCCCACCGCGCGCTGCACGATCCCCGTCCGGTCGTGCGGTGGGCCGGTGCGGTGGCGTCGGCGAAGCTGTACGGCCCGGCGGCCGGGCCCCAGGTCGCAGCCGAGCTGCTGCACTGGGCCGGCGGCGGCAGCGCGCCGGACGTCCGCATGCCGTACCTGGACGGGGACCTGGCCGGCTACGCCGCCCTCGCCTTACGGCAGTTGGGCCCGGCGCTGGACGCGGACGCGTTCAACGCGTTCCTGGCCCGCCTACCGCAGACCGAGGCCTCACCCGCCCTGACGATCGCGGGCGAGGCGCTCCGGCTGGCCTGTCCGTACGGCCCGATCACCGCGAACACACCGTTCACCAAACTCGACGACCGGCAGCAGCGGCTGGCCCAGGTGCTCGCCGCGTCGCCACGCACGTGGCTCTACGACGAGCACCGCTTCGCGAACTTCTCGATGCTCCTGGGCGAGTACGGCTTCCCCGACGAACTCGAGGCCATGCGCCGGTTCATCACCCCTTGAGAGCGGCTCCGACGACCTCGCGGGCTTCTTCCTGGATGCGGGCGAGGTCGTCGGCGCCCTTGAACGACTCGGCGTAGATCTTGTAGACGTCCTCGGTGCCGGACGGGCGGGCCGCGAACCAGCCCGTCTCGGTGACGACCTTCAGCCCGCCGATCGCGGCGCCGTTCCCCGGCGCTTCGGTGAGCTTGGCGACGATCGGCTCGCCGGCCAGGGACTCGGCGCTCACCTGCGACGGCGAGAGCGCCCCCAGCAACGCCTTCTGCTCGCGCGTAGCGGGCGCATCCACCCGCGCGTAGGCCGGGGCACCGAACTGCTCGGTGAGGGCCGCGTAGTGGACGCTGGGGGTCTTCCCGGTCACCGCGGTGATCTCGGCCGCCAGCAGGTCGAGGATGAGCCCGTCCTTGTCGGTGGTCCAGACCCGTCCGTCCCGGCGCAGGAACGACGCCCCGGCGCTCTCCTCGCCGCCGAACGCCACCGAACCGTCGAGCAGCCCGGGCACGAACCACTTGAAGCCGACCGGCACCTCGACCAGCCGCCGCCCCAGCGACGACGCGACCCGGTCGATCATCGACGACGAGACCAGCGTCTTGCCGATCGCGGCGTCGGCCGGCCAGCCGTCGCGGTGCGCGTACAGGTACTGGATCGCGACGGCCAGGTAGTGGTTCGGGTTCATCAGACCGGCGTCCGGCGTGACGATGCCGTGCCGGTCGGCGTCCGCGTCGTTGCCGGTGGCGAGGTCGAACTCGGACCGGCGGGTGATCAGCGACGCCATCGCCGAAGGCGAGGAGCAGTCCATCCGGATCTTGCCGTCCCAGTCCAGCGTCATGAACCGGAAGTCGGCCTCGACCAGCGGGTTCACCACCGTCATGGCGAGCTTGTAGCGGTCGGCGATCTCGGCCCAGTAGGCGACCGAGGCGCCGCCCAGCGGGTCGGCCCCGATCCGCAGGCCGGAGGCCGCGATCGCGTCCAGGTCGACGACGTTCGGCAGGTCGCCGACGTACTTGTCGAGGTAGTCGTAGGTCGACGTGGTGTCGGCCCGGCGGGCCCGTTCGTACGGCACCCGCTTGACGCCCCGCAGACCGTCGGCGATCAGGGCGTTCGCGCGCTCCTGGATCCACTTGGTCGCGTCGGTGTCGGCCGGGCCGCCGTGGGTCGGGTTGTACTTGAAGCCGCCCTCGTCCGGCGGGTTGTGCGACGGGGTGACGACGACGCCGTCGGCCAGGTGCTGGGTGCGGCCGCGGTTCCAGGTGAGGATCGCGTGCGACAGCGCGGGCGTCGGCGTGTAGCCGTCCCGGGAGTCGATCAGCACGGTGACGCCGTTCGCGGCGAACACCTCGAGCGCGGTCGTCCAGGCCGGCTCGCTCAGCGCGTGCGTGTCGCGGCCCAGGTAGAGCGGACCGTCGGTGCCCTGCCCGGCGCGGTACTCGACGATCGCCTGGCTGGTCGCCGCGATGTGGTCGTCGTTGAACGCGCGCTTGAGGCTCGACCCGCGGTGCCCCGAGGTGCCGAACGCGACCCGCTGCTCGATCGCCGCCGGGTCGGGATGCTCCGCGTAGTACGCGGTGACGAGGTGGGCGATGTCGACGAGATCGGACGGCTGCGCCGGGGTCCCGGCGCGGGGATTGGTCGACATGCTGCGCTCCTCACAGAAACTGGGATGACCGGCGAGCGGGATTCCTGGAGAATCATGCCCCCGTGGGCTACGTCGAAGCATCTGGGCTCGGGCATACGCTGCCCGATGGTCGTGAACTGTTCCGCGATGTGTCGTTCCGGGTAGGAGACGGCGCCACCGTCGCGCTCGTCGGCGCCAACGGCGCGGGGAAGACGACGCTGCTGCGGATGGTCTCCGGCGACCTCGCGCCGGAGCGGGGATCGATCACGCGGACGGGCGGGCTGGGCGTCATGCGCCAGTTCATCGGCTCGGTGCGCGACCAGACCAGCGTGCGCGACCTGCTCGTGAGCCTGGCCCCGGCCGCCATCCGGACCGCGGGGGAGCGGCTCGAGCAGGCCGAGCTCGCGATGATGGAGCGCGACGACGAACCGACCCAGCTGCGCTACGCCGACGCGCTGGTCGGCTGGGGCGACGCCGGTGGCTACGACGCCGAGGTGCTGTGGGACACGGTCACGGTCGCCGCGCTCGGCGTCCCGTTCGACCGGGCCCAGCACCGGATGGTCCGGACGCTGTCCGGCGGCGAGCAGAAACGGCTCGCGCTGGAGGCGCTGCTCCGCGGCCGCGAGGAGGTCCTGCTGCTCGACGAGCCCGACAACTACCTCGACGTGCCGGGCAAGCGCTGGCTCGAGGAGCGGCTGGTCGAGACGCCGAAGACCGTCCTGTTCGTCAGCCACGACCGCGAGCTGCTGGCCCGCACGGCCACGCACGTCGTCACGCTCGAGGCACACACGGCCTGGACGCACGGCGGCGGGTTCGAGAGCTACCACGAGGCCCGCACCGCCCGCCTCGACCGGCTCGACGAGCTGCACCGGCGCTGGAACGAGGAGCACACCCGTCTCAAGGAGCTGGTCCGGACGCTGCAGCAGCAGGCCAAGAACAGCGAGGCGATGGCCGCGAAGTACCACGCGATGCAGACCCGCCTGGCCAAGTTCGAGGAGGCCGGCCCGCCGCCGGAACGGCCGACCGAAGAGAAGGTGAAGATGCGCCTGGGCGGCGGACGCACCGGCGTCCGGGCCGTGATCTGCGAGCAGCTCGAGCTCACCGGGCTGATGAAGCCTTTCGACCTCGAGGTCTACTACGGCGAGCGGGTCGCGGTGCTGGGCGCGAACGGGTCCGGCAAGAGCCACTTCCTGCGCCTCCTGGCCGGTGACGCGGTGGCCCACACCGGCGTACAGCGGCTCGGTGCCCGGGTCGTCCCCGGCCTGTTCGCCCAGACCCACGAGCACCCGGAGTGGGTCGGCAAGCCGCTGGTCGAGATCCTCGGCCGGGGCGAGGGCACCCGGCGGGGCCTGGACCGCGGCCGGGCGATCTCGGCGCTGCGCCGGTACGGGCTGCAGTCGCAGGCCGACCAGGACTTCGCCACGCTCTCCGGCGGCCAGCAGGCCCGGTTCCAGGTGCTGCTGCTCGAGCTGCAGGGCTGCACGCTGCTGCTGCTCGACGAGCCGACCGACAACCTCGACGTCCAGTCGGCCGAGGCGCTGGAGGAGGGGCTCGAGGCGTTCGACGGCACGGTGCTGGCGGTGACGCACGACCGGTGGTTCGCCCGGAGCTTCGACCGGTTCCTGTCGTTCGCCGCCGACGGCAAGGTCCGGGAGACCGCGGAGCCGGTCTGGGACTCCGGCCGCGTCGAACGAGCCCGCTAGGCGTCCCAGCACGCGTCCGCTAGGCGTCCCGGCGTCTCAGGACGACGTAGCCCGCGGCCAGGGCGGCCAGGGTCCAGACGGCGAGCAGCCCCAGGCCGGTCCACGGGCCGTACGAGCGCGCCCAGCGCGGGTCGTCCTGCGGGCCGGCCAGGTGCAGGATCACCCAGCCGAGCTGGTCGGGAAGGTACTGGGTGACGACGTTGATCCCGGGCACGTTGCCCAGCCCCTGTGAGCCGAGCAGCAGCAGCGGCAACAGGATCCCCAGCGACACGACCGGGTTGCGCAGCGCGGTCGCGACCCCGAATGCGAACAGCCCGAGCAGGACCAGGTAGATCCAGGCGCCGGCCAGCGCTTCCGGGGCGTCGGCGTCGGCCGGGCCGATGCCCCGCCCGGCCAGCGCGATCTGCGCCGGGACGAACGTGGCCGGCACCATGACGAGCGCCGTCGCGGCCAGCAGCGCGAACGTCGCCACGGCCTTCGCCGCGTAGAACGAGCCGCGCCGCGGAACGGCCAGCAGCGACCAACGGATCGTGCCGGACCGGTACTCCGACCCGATCGCCTGCACCGCGAACACCACCAGCGCCAGCTGGGCCACCGTCATCCCGTAGAACGAGGCGAACAGCGGGTCGAAGCGCTCGTCCGGAACGTCCCGCATCGCCGAACCCAGCAGCGCGCTCAGCCCGGCCGCGGCCAGCACGCTCAGCCCGAGCAGGATCGCGGTCGACCGCAGCGAGAACAGCTTCGTCAGCTCGGCCCGGATCACGACACCAGCCTCAGGAACGCGTCCTCGAGCGAGCCGTCGCCGACGAACTCGTCCAAGGGGGTGTCGGCCAGCAGTCGGCCGCGGGACAGCACCAGCAGGTGATCGGCGGTCAGCGCCATCTCGCTCATCAGGTGGCTGGACACCAGCACGGTCCGACCGTCGGCGGCCGCGTCCCGGGCCGTCGTGCGGAACCAGCGGATCGCCTCCGGGTCCAGCCCGTTCGTCGGCTCGTCGAAGATCAGGATCGGCGGGTCGCCGAGCAGCGCGGCCGCGATCCCCAGGCGCTGGGTCATCCCCAGCGAGTACGTGCCGATCCGGCGCCGGGCCACGTCGTCGAGTCCGACCAGCCCCAGCACCTCGTCGACCCGCGCGGCCGGGATCCGGTTGGACTGCGCGAGCCAGCGCAGGTGCGCGTGGGCCGAGCGCCCGCCGTGCGCGGCCGGCCCCTCGAGCAGCGCACCGACATGGCGCAGCGGATGGCGCAGGTCCGCGTACCGCTCGCCGTCGATCCGAACCTCTCCGGCCGACGGCCGATCCAGCCCGAGGATCATCCGCAGCGTCGTCGACTTCCCGGCCCCGTTCGGGCCGAGGAACCCGGTCACCTGACCGGGTCGGATGGTGCAGGTCAGAGCCTCCACCGCCGTCGTACGTCGGTAGCGTTTCGAGACGTTTCGCAGTTCGAGCACGATTTTGACGCTATGCGGCGAACCACCGCCGGACTGCTGGCGAAAGTAGGCGGTTCCGGCGACGAAGGTCGACGCGTGCCGGCAGCCCTTAGCCTGCTGGCATGGGTGCCCTCGTGCTCTACCTGCTGGTGCTGGGGACGTCGTTCGTCGCCGGGCGTTGGGTGGTGCCACGGTGGCTCGTGGCCTCCTCGGCGCTCGGGGCGCTCGGGGTGCCGGTGGCGTTGTCGCTGGGTCGTCCCGCGCTGACGCCTCAGTTCGCGACCTCGTACCTGGTGTTCGTCGGGTTACCGCTGGCGGCGGGCGCGTACCTGCGTCAGCACCGGCGGCTGCTGGCCGTGCTGACGGCCCGCAACGACGAGCTGGCCGGGCAGGAGCGGCTGCGCGAGCGGCTCCGGATCGCGCGGGACATGCACGACTCGCTCGGGCACCGGCTCGGGTTGGCGTCGATGCGGGCGGCCGCGATCGAGGTCAGCGACGCTCCGGCGGCGCACCGGGCGGCGGTCGCCGAGCTGGCCGGCTACGTGCGGGAGGCCGCGTCCGAGCTGCACGACGTCGTCGGGGCGCTGCGGGAAGGGCCCGGGCTGGACGCGGTCGAGGCGCTGATCGCCGAACACCGGCGAGCCGGGGCCGACGTGACGCTGACGAGCCGGGGGACGCCGAGCGCCCTCGATCGGGGAGCCGAGCTGGCGGCGTACCGGGTGCTGGAGGAAGGACTCACCAACGCGGGCAAGCACGCCCCGGGCCGCCCGGTGCGCGTCACGCTCGACTGGGAGGCCGACACGCTCCTGGTGAGCCTGGAGAACCCCGCGCCGGCCGATGCCGGGCCGGGCGCCGCCGCCGGGCCGGGCCCGGGTCACGGGCTGGCCGGGCTGGCCGAGCGGGTCACCCAGGCCGGTGGCCTGCTCACGTCCCGGCGCGAGCCGGGAGCGTTCCGCTTGTCGGCGATGCTCCCGGCCGCGACGGCTCCCGGCCGGGCGAGCGGCGATGGGGTGTGGTCGGGGCGGAGCGTCGGGCTCGGGGCGTTGACCGCGGTCATCCTGTTCGGGGTGTTGCCCGTAGCGATGTTGCTCGGGGGTGGATGAGCGGTGATCCGGGTTCTGGTGGCGGACGACGAGCCGTTGATCCGGGCGGGCATCCGGGCCGTGCTGGAGTCGGACCCGCAGCTCACGGTGGTGGCCGAGGTGGCGGACGGGCGGTCCGCGGTCGAGCGCGCCACCGCGCCGGGCGTCGACGTGGTGCTCGTCGACATCCGGATGCCGCTGCTCGACGGGCTGGGCGTCGTCGAGGAGGTGCACCGGCGGAACCCCGCGCTGCCGGTCGTCGTCCTCACGTCGTTCGGCGCGGAGCCGAACGTCCTCCGGGCCGTGCAGCACCGGGCGGCCGGGTTCGTGCTCAAGAACTGCGCACCGGCCGAGCTGATCGGCGCGGTCCGGGCCGCGCACGCGGGCGACGCCTACCTGTCGCCCGCCGTCGCCCGGATCGTCCTCGGGATGGTCGCGCCCGGCGACGCGGAGCGCCGCCGGACCGCCGGAGCCCGGCTGGCCGCGCTGAGCGACCGCGAGCGGGACGTGGCCGACCTGGTGGCCGAGGGCCTCTCGAACGCGGCCATCGGCAGCCGGCTACGGATGACCGAGCCGACGATCAAGACCTACGTCAGCCGGATCCTCACCAAGCTGGGCTGCGAGAACCGGGTCCAGGTGGCGCTGCTGGTCACTTCCGCTTGTCGAGGGCGTCGATCGTGAAGTAGAGGAAGTCCTGGGCGCAGGTGTCGATGACCGGGTCCTTCTCGGCCTTCTTGCCCGACGTGTAGGCGCCGCTGGAGAACACCAGCCAGTGCCCGTACGCCTTGCGGTAGAACCACCAGTCTTTCTTGCCCGACTGACCCTCGGCTGCGACGTTGTGCCTGCGCGGGACGAAGCTGCCCGCGGTGCTGCCCTTGATCGCGGTCTCGGCCTGGGCCGCGGCGGCGGCGTCGGGGAAGTTCAGCGCTCCGAACGTCACCGCGCAGCTGGTCTTGGTGTTCACCGCGGTGACGCTCGTCACCTCGGAGCACTCCAGCTTCTTCACCAGCGCGACCGCGGCGCCGTCGACCGACGTGCCGCAGTTGGCGACCTTCTCCTGGCCGGTGCGGGTGTAGCTGCCGCTGGTGGGGAGCGTGTAGGTGGGCTGGCTGATCGCGGTGAGCGCGAGCGGGGTCGGGTCGGTCTCGCGGGAGGCGAGCTTGTCCGAGGCCCCGGTCGAGCTCGGGGCCGCGCTCGACGGCGCCGTGCTCGGGGTGGGGGCGCCGGTCGTCGCGGACGGCTTCGGCGCGGCCGCCTTGCCGGTCGAGTCGTCGCCCCGCAGGAAGAACCAGGCGCCGAGGCCGGCCAGGATCAACACCAGCACGACCGCGCCGGCGATGAGCGCGATCAGCTTGCCGCGGCCGCCGGGCTCGTCGGGCGGGGGCTGGTTGAGCGGGCGGCGGGTCGGGGTGACCGCGGTGCGGTCGGCGGGTTCGGCGCGGGCCGGTAAACCGCCGCCGCCGTAGCCGTAACCGGCGCCGTAAGGGTCGCCGCTCGGGCCTTCGAGCGGCGGGTAGGCCGCCGGGGCACCGCTGGACGGAATGCCGCTGGCCGGCACGCCGCTGGCGGGCATTCCGCTCGCCGGGATGCCGCTGGCGGGGGCTCCGGGCGGAGGGCCGTACCGCTCCGGCTGCCGCTGGTACCCCGAGGGGCTCTCCTGATACCCGGAAGGGCCCTCCTGGTAGCCGGCGGGGTTGCCCTGGTAGCCGGCCGGGTCTTGATAGCCCTGCTGGTAACCCTGGTAACCCTGGTAGCCCTGCTGCTGGGGATCCTGGTAGCCCGGCTGCGGAGCCTGATAGTTCTGCTGGGCCTGATAGTTCTGCTGGCCGCCCTGGTAGCCCTCGTAGCCCGGGTAGCCGGACGGAGCTTCCTGGTAGCCGGACGGGCTTTCTTGATAGCCGCTCGGAGCGGCCTGGTAGCCGGACGGACCCTCGCGGTAGCCGGTGGGCCCGGGCTGCTGCTGATATCCCTGCTGGTTCCCGTACCCCTGCTGCTCGGGATAGCCCTGCTGCTGCTCGGGATAGCCCTGCTGGGTCTGGTCGGGGTACCCCTGGTATCCGTAGCCCGGTTGCTCGCTGTAACCCTGCTGGTCGGCCGGGTAGCCCTGGTACCCGCCCGACGGCGACTCCTGATACCCCGGCTGCTGGGTACGCGACGGCTCGAACCAGCTCTGCTCGGCGTCCGCGCCGTAGGCATGCTGGTCGGGGTACCCCTGCTGGGGCGGGTAGCCGGGGTATTGCTGCTGCGCAGCAGCAGCGTCAGGGTCCGGCTCGTCGGCACCGGGCCGACGCGGAGGAGGGCTGTCCCAACCCGGTTGGCTCGGAGGCGGCGTAGTCATGGAGCCGAGCCTAGCTACCCTGCGCAGCAACTGTGCGTCGCATCCACCGCCCTCTGGACTACTCTTAACTACCAGTGCGTGCCTCTGGCTCTCTCGGCACGCCGATTTTGACCATGCTCGAATTCGCCAGGTATCCTTGGCTGCTGTTGCGCGCTCCATCTGTTCGCGTGGGTAAAACACCCGAGCCGGCGCGCTCCACCGCCGGTGAGCGGCCAGCGGATCCGAGAGTACTGACGAGACAAGGTAGACCCGTGCGTACGTTTAGCCCGAAGGCCGGAGACGTCCAGCGTCAGTGGCACGTCATCGACGCAGAAGACGTCGTCCTCGGACGGCTCGCGACCCACGCAGCCCAGCTGCTGCGCGGCAAGCACAAGCCGATCTTCGCGCCCCACGTCGACACCGGTGACTTCGTCATCGTCGTCAACGCCTCCAAGGTCGCGCTGACCGGCAACAAGCGCGAGACGAAGGTCGCCTACCGGCACTCCGGTTACCCGGGCGGCCTCAAGCGCGTCGGTTACAACGAGCTGCTGGAGACGCGGCCGGAGCGGGCCATCGAGCTCGCCGTCCGCGGCATGCTGCCGAAGAACAAGCTCGGCCGCCAGCTGCTGAGCAAGCTCAAGGTCTACGCCGGCCCGGAGCACCCGCACAGCGCCCAGAAGCCGACGCCGTTCGAGATCACCCAGGTCGCCCAGTAGTCCGCGACACCGCAGCCCAGCAGTAGGAGACTTTCAGCGTGACCATCCCTGTCGTCGCGGAGAAGCCGATCCAGACGGTCGGCCGCCGCAAGGAGGCCATCGTCCGGGTCCGCATCATCCCGGGCACCGGCCAGTTCAAGCTCAACGGCCGCACCCTCGAGGAGTACTTCCCGAACAAGGTGCACCAGCAGCTCATCCGTGAGCCGTTCGTCACCCTCGAGAAGAACGAGCAGTTCGACGTCGTCGCGAGCCTGCGCGGCGGGGGCATCACCGGCCAGGCCGGTGCGCTGCGTCTCGCGATCGCGCGTGCGCTCATCACCGTCGAGCCCGACGACCGCCCGGCCCTGAAGAAGGCCGGCTTCCTCACCCGTGACCCCCGGGTCAAGGAGCGGAAGAAGTACGGCCTGAAGAAGGCCCGCAAGGCGCCTCAGTACTCGAAGCGCTAAATCTCAGCTCGGTATGTTGTACCGGCCGGTGGCGGTCCTCGCCACCGGCCGGTCTGTTTCCTACCCCGCGGAGTGGCGGAACTGATGGGTCGTCTGTTCGGTACCGACGGAGTGCGAGGCCTCGCCAACGGCGACCTCACGCCGGAACTCGCGATGGCGGTGGCCGTCGCGGCGGCGCACGTGCTGGCCGGGGTCGAGGGTCCGCGTCCGGTGGCGGTCGTGGGTCGTGACCCGCGGGTCAGCGGCGAGATGCTCGAGGCGGCGGTCTGCGCCGGTCTGGCGAGCGCGGGCGCGGACGTGACCAGAGTCGGCGTGCTGCCCACGCCGGCCGTCGCCCACCTCACCGCCGAGCTCAACGCGGATCTCGGGGTCATGCTGTCGGCCAGCCACAACCCGATGCCCGACAACGGCATCAAGCTCTTCGCGCGCGGCGGCCACAAGCTCCCCGACGAGATCGAGGACGCGATCGAGGAAGCGATCCGGCACAACGCGGCCCGCGAGTGGACGCGTCCGGCCGGCGCCGGCGTCGGACGCATCGGCGACTACACCGCCGGCGGCGAGAAGTACGTCGAGCACCTGCTCAGCACGCTGCCCCACCGGCTCGACGGCATCAAGGTCGTCGTCGACTGCGCGAACGGTGCCGCGTCGACCGCCGCACCGGAGCTGTACCGGCAGGCCGGGGCCGAGGTCGTCGCGATCGCGGCCGAGCCCGACGGGCTCAACATCAACGAGGGCGTCGGCTCCACCCACCTCGACGTGGTCCGGGCCGCGGTGCTGGAGCACGGTGCCGACCTCGGGATCGCCCACGACGGCGATGCCGACCGCTGCCTCGCCGTGGACGCCGACGGCAACGACGTCGACGGTGACCAGATCATGGCCATCCTCGCGCTCGCGATGAAGGACGCGGGCACGCTGATCGACGACACGCTCGTCGTCACGGTGATGAGCAACCTGGGCCTGACGATCGCGATGAAGGACGCCGGCATCAACCTGGTCACGACCGGCGTCGGCGACCGGTACGTGCTCGAGGCGCTGCGGGCCCAGAACCTGGCGCTGGGCGGCGAGCAGAGCGGGCACGTCGTGATGCCGGCCCACGCCACCACCGGCGACGGGCTGCTCACCGCGCTCCACCTGATGGCGCGCATGGCGTCCACCGGGAAGACGATCGCCGAGCTGGCGGGCGCGGTGACGCGTCTGCCGCAGGTGCTGATCAACGTCCGGGTGGCCGACAAGGCGGCGGTCGCCGAGGCCGAGTCGGTCGCGACCGCGGTCGCCGAGGCCGAGCGGGAGCTGGGCGGCACCGGCCGGGTGCTGCTCCGCCCGTCGGGAACCGAGCGGCTGATCCGGGTCATGGTCGAGGCGAAGAGCCAGGACGACGCCGAGGCGATCGCCCGCCGGATCGCGAAGGTAGTGGCCGACGTCGGTTAGAACCGCTGACCAGGGACTGACCCGGCGCCTCACAGTGGCGCTGGTGGTGGCCTGTGTGGCCGCGGTCCCGGTCGCGGTGCTGGCCATCGTCGTCAAGCACGTCGGCGGTCCGGTGGGACGGCTCGACCTCGCGGTCGCGCGCGGCCTCAACGGCTTCGCCGTCGACCACGCCTGGTTCGTCGACGTGCTCGACTGGATCTCGACGGCCGGGCATCCGGCGACGTTCCGGATCGGGGCGACGGTGGCGGCGCTCTGGCTGCTGTCGGTGGACCGTCCGCGGCTCGCGTTCTGGACCTTGATGACGACGTGGGGCGGCGCGCTGCTGGGCGTCGTCCTGAAAGTGGTCGTGACCAGGGCCAGACCGACGCTGCCGGACGCGGTGGCACACGCGGACGGCTATTCGTTCCCCTCGGGTCACGCGCTGGGCGCGTTCGTGGGCTGCGCGGTCCTGCTGTTGCTCTGGCTGGACCTGGCCCGGCCGAGCCGGGCCTGGATCGGCTGGGCCCTGGCCGGCCTCACCACGCTGGCGGTCTGCTTCTCCCGGGTGGGGCTGGGCGTGCACTACCTGAGCGACGTCGTCGGCGGGTGCCTGGTCGGCCTGGGCTGGACCGCGGCGACGACGATCGTCTTCCAGCTCTGGCGCCGGGACGCCGGACTGCCCGCGGTGGCCCTCTCGCGCGGGATCGAGCCCGAGCGCGAGGAGCCGGACGCCGACCCGCGCCCGCTGCCGCCGTGGTGGGGGAGCGTGGCCGAGACCGGCCGCTGGCTGCCGACGCTGGTGCCGTTCTGGATCGGTCTCGTGGCGATCACCGCCGGTATCGGGTGGGTGGCGTCCCGGGCCGCGGACGACACCGGGCTGAACCGCTGGTTCGCCGACCACCGCACGCCGGTACTCGACGACCTGACCGCGTTCGGGACGCTGATCGGGGAGACCGGGACGGTCACCGTGATCACGATCGCGACCTGGCTGGCCGCCCGGCTGGTGTACCGGCGCTGGCTCGAGCCGACCGTGATGCTGTTCGCGGTGCTCGGTGAGGTCTGGGGCTTCGTGCTCGTCACCGCACTCGTCGATCGGCCTCGGCCGCCGGTGCCGCACCTCGACAACGCGCCCCCGACCAGCAGTTTCCCGTCCGGCCACACGGCCGCGACCGTCTGCTGCTACGGGGCCCTGGCGATCCTGCTGGGCGGCCGCCGGAAGGGGTGGTACCTGGCCGGCGTCGGGGTGCTGGCCGCGGTCGTCGGACTCTGCCGGGTCTACCGGGGGATGCATCATCCGACCGACGTGCTGGCCGGTGCGGCCTACGGAGCGGTGTGGCTGACGATAGTGGTGGTGCTGATGTTGCAGAGATCACCGCTTACTGTCCGAAAGGTCAGGACTCGTCGCCGAACGTAGCTCTGTGTCATCCCGGCGTAGGGGCGGCAGTAGTCACTTGGGTAACCTCGGATCCATGTGTGGAATCGTTGGCTACACCGGCCCGCGTCGTGCGGTCGACATCGTCGTGGAAGGTCTCCGGCGGCTCGAGTACCGGGGTTATGACTCCGCCGGTGTCGCGGTCGTGGACAACGGCCGCGTCGCGCTGGAGAAGAAGGCCGGCAAGCTGGCCAACCTGACGAGCGTGCTGGCCGAGCCGACGAGCACGGTCGGCGCGTCGGCCGCGACCACCGCGATCGGCCACACCCGCTGGGCGACGCACGGTGGGCCGACCGACCGCAACGCGCACCCGCACCTGTCGGCCGACGGCAGCATCGCGGTGATCCACAACGGCATCATCGAGAACTTCGCGGTGCTCCGGGCCGAGCTCGAAGACCGGGGCGTGGAGTTCCGCTCCGACACCGACACCGAGACCGCGGCGCACCTGGTCGCCGAGGCGTACTGGTCGCTGGACGGCCAGAACTACGGCCACACCAGCACCGACGCCGGCCCGGGCCGGCTGGCCGAGGCCATGCGCATCGTCTGCCGTCGGCTGGAGGGCGCGTTCACGCTGCTCGTCGTCCACCGGGACGTGCCGGGCGTCGTCGTCGGCGCGCGCCGGAACTCGCCGATGGTGGCCGGCCGGGGGCAGGGCGAGAACTTCCTGGCGTCGGACGTCTCGGCGTTCATCGAGTACACCCGCGAGGCCGTCGAGCTCGGGCAGGACCAGGTCGTCGAGGTCACCGCGGACGACATCGTCGTCACGGACTTCGCCGGCGGGGCCGCCGAGGTGCGCGACTACCACGTCGACTGGGACGTCTCGGCCGCCGAGAAGGGCGGCTACGACTACTTCATGCTCAAGGAGATCGCCGAGCAGCCCCAGGCGATCGCCGACACGCTGCGCGGACGCCTGACCGAGCACAACGAGATCGCGCTGGACGAGGTCCGCCTCACCGACCAGGACCTCCGCGACATCGACAAGATCTTCATCATCGGCTGCGGGACGTCGTACAACGCCGGCCTGGTCGGCAAGTACGCGATCGAGCACTGGACGCGGATCCCGGTCGAGGTCGAGCTGGCCAGCGAGTTCCGCTACCGCGACCCGGTGCTCGACCGGTCGACGCTGGTCATCGCGATCAGCCAGTCCGGCGAGACGATGGACACGATCATGGCGCTGCGCCACGCCAAGGAGCAGAAGGCGCGCGTACTGGCCGTCTGCAACACGAACGGCTCGACGATCCCGCGCGAGTCCGACGGCGTCCTCTACACGCACGCCGGGCCGGAGATCGCGGTCGCGTCGACCAAGGCGTTCGTCACCCAGATCATCGCGGTCTACCTGGTCGGCCTGCACCTCGCGCAGATCCGCGGCATCAAGTACGCGGACGAGGTCGCGGCGATCGTCGACCAGCTCAAGGCGACGCCGGACGCGGTCGCCGAGGTGCTCACGACGATGGAGCCGGTGCGCAAGCTGGCCCGGGACCTGTCCGGGTCGCAGCAGGTGCTCTTCCTCGGCCGGCACGTCGGGTTCCCGGTGGCGCTCGAGGGTGCGCTGAAGCTCAAGGAGCTCGCGTACATGCACGCCGAGGGCTTCGCCGCCGGTGAGCTCAAGCACGGCCCGATCTCGCTGATCGACGACGGGGTGCCGGTCGTCATCACGGTGCCGTCGCCGCGTGGGCGCAGCCTGCTGCACGACAAGATCGTGTCGAACATCCAGGAAGTGCGGGCCCGGGGCGCGCGGACGATCGTCATCGCCGAGGAGGGCGACACCGCGGTCGAGCCGTACGCCGACCACATCGTCCGGGTACCGCGGACGACGACGCTGCTGGCGCCGCTGACGACGGTCGTGCCGCTGCAGGTGCTGGCCTGCGAGATCGCCGCAGCCCGGGGCAACGACGTCGACCAGCCCCGCAACCTGGCGAAGTCCGTCACGGTCGAGTAAGGCTGAATCCGCCGTCCGAGCTGATCACCTGGCCGGTCACCCAGCCCGCTTCCGGGCCGACCAGCCAGGCGATCAGGCGGGCGGCGTCCTCGGGCCGGCCGAAGCCCTCGGTCTCGGTGGTCCACCCGGTGTCGGTCGGACCGGGGTTGACGCAGTTGACGGTGGCGTGCGGCGCGAGCGCGGCGGCCAGGCTCAGCGTGATGCCGGCCAGCGCCGCCTTGCTCGATGCGTACGGGATCTCCAGCGGCATCGGCCCGTGTTGCTGCCCCGACGTCATCAGCACGACCCGTCCGTTCGCCGGCCCGGCGGCCGCGTACTCCCGGACGAGGAGCAGGGTGGCTCGGGTGTTCACCGCGTACGACAAGTCGATCTCCTCGGCGGTGACCGCCGCGAACGGCTCCCACGGCACCGACCGGGCGTGGTTCGCGATCAGGATGTCGAGATGGCCGAACTGGTCGAGGGCCTCCTGCACCAGCGCACCCGGCGCGGCCGGATCGACGAAGTCGGCCCGCGCGGTGGCGACGCGGGCGCCGTCGACGGCTAGATCCATCGCCAGCCCGCGCAACTCGTCGGTCGGTTCCGAGCCGTGCAGCAGCACGGTCGCCCCGTCGGCGACCAGGCGGCGGGCGATCGCGGCGCCGATCCCGGCCCGGCGGCCGGCTCCGGTGACCAGGGCGACTCGTCCACTCAGTGGGGCCATGAACCCCACCGTGCCAGAGGCGTGCCAGGGTAGAGCGGTGATCGTCAGTGTCGGCATCGACGTGGTGCTCGTCGAACGGTTCGCGGCGGCGGTGGCCCGTACCCCGAACTTCGTGGAGCGGTTGTTCACCCCGGAGGAACGGCTCACCGCCGACGGGCACCCGCGCCCGGCGGATTCCCTGGCCGCCCGGTTCGCCGCCAAGGAGGCCGTGGCCAAGGCCCTCGGGGCGCCCGGCGGCCTGTCCTGGCACGACTGCGAGGTCGTGGCCGATCGAGACGGCCGGCCGTGGCTCACGGTGCGCGGCACGGTCGCCGAAGCTGCGGCTGAGCGAAACATCACCCGCTGGCACCTCTCCCTCTCCCACGACGGCGGGATCGCATCGGCAATGGTGGTGGCGGAGGCAGCGTGAGCTCTTACGACGCGACGACGGGGGCCTGGCCCGTCAAGACGATCCGGTCGACCGAGCAGGAAGCGATGGCCCCGCTGCCGTCCGGAGGCCTCATGCGGCGCGCCGCCGCCGGGCTGGCCCGGCGGCTGATCTCGCTGCTGGCCGACTCCGGGGGCGTCTACGGCGCGCCGGTCGTGCTGCTGGTCGGCGGCGGCGACAACGGCGGCGACGCGCTGTTCGCCGGAGCGACGCTGGCCCGCCGGGGCGCGGTCGTCCGCGCGGTCGCCGGCGTGCAGGACGAGCGGGTGCACCGCGGCGGGCTGACCGCGCTGACCGCGGCCGGCGGACGGCTGGTCGAGCTCGGCGACGTCCGCGAGCGGCCCGCGCTGGTCGTCGACGGGCTGCTCGGCATCGGCGGCCACGGCGGCCTGCGCCCGGACGGCGCCCGGCTCGCCCAAGCCGCCGAGGCCTGGCGGGCGGACGGCTCGCTGGTGGTCGCCGTCGACCTGCCCAGCGGCGTCGAGCCGGACACCGGCGAGGTCACCGGCTCGGCCGTCACCGCCGACCTGACCGTGGCGTTCGGCAGCTACAAGGTCGGCCTGCTGGTCGGCGAGGGCGCGCTGCGCGCCGGTCTGGTCGAGGTCGTCGACATCGGGCTCGACTTCGCCGAGCCGCCCGCGCTGCGGCTCGTCACCGCCGACGCGGTGCGCGGCTGGTGGCCGCACCCCGGCCCGACCGACGACAAGTACACCCGCGGCGTCGTCGGGCTCGCGTCCGGATCGGAGCAGTATCCGGGCGCGGCGATCCTGTCGACCGGCGGCGCGCTCTCCGGCCCGTCCGGCTACGTCCGCTACGCCGGCGCGGCCCGCGACGCGGTCCGTACCGCGCACCCCGAGGTCGTCTGCTCGCCCACGGTGGCCGAGGCCGGCCGGGTGCAGGCCTGGGTCGTCGGTTCCGGTCTCGGGACGGACGACGACGCGGCGGAGGCCGTGCGTCGCATCCTCGCCACCGACCTCCCGGTCGTTCTGGACGCCGACGGGCTGACGATCGTCTCGAAGCGCCTGGACTGGGTGCGCGAGCGCGAAGGACCAACGGTGCTCACCCCGCACGACCGCGAGTTCGAGCGGCTCGCGGGCGAAGTGGGGCCGGACCGGCTGGCCGCCGCCCGCCGGGCCGCGTCCGAACTCGGCGCGACCGTGCTGCTCAAGGGCTACCGCACGGTGATCGCCGGCCCGGACGACGCCCCGGCCTACGTCGTCGCGGCCGGCGTCCCGGAGTTGGCCACCGCGGGCACCGGCGACGTGCTCTCCGGCGTCGTCGGCTCGCTGCTGGCCGGCGGCCTGGCCCCGGCCGAGGCCGCCGCGGCCGGCGCGTTCGTGCACGGCACCGCCGGCCGCCTGGCCGCCGAGGCCGGCCCGGTCGTGGCGTCCCGGGTGCTCGCCCACCTACCGGACGCCGTGCGCCGCGTCGCCCTGGGACACTGAGAGGCATGCTGCAAGCGGAAGCGGTGGTCGACCTCGACGCCATCCGGGCCAACACCGCCTACCTGGCCGGCCTCGCGGCGGAGCAGTCGGCCGCGACGATGGCCGTGGTCAAGGCCGACGGGTACGGGCACGGCGCGGTGCCGTCGGCGCGGGCCGCGCTGGCCGGGGGCGCCGGCTGGCTCGGCGTGGCCACGGTCGGCGAGGCGCTGGAACTCCGCACCGCCGGTATCGACGCCCCGATCCTGAGCTGGCTGAACGGTCCCGGCACCGACGTCGGCCCGGCCGTGCGGGCGAGCGTCGACCTCGGCGTCCCGAGCGTCCGACTGCTGGAGGAGGCCATCACGGCGGCGAAGGCCGCCGACCGCACGGCCCGCCTGCACCTGAAGGTCGACACCGGGCTCGGACGCTCCGGGGCCACCCCGGCCGACTGGCCCGACCTGCTCGTCGCCGCGGCCAAGGCGCAGGCCGAGGGCACGGCCGAGGTGATCGGCGTCTGGAGCCACTTCGCCTGCGCCGACGAACCCGGTCACCCGTCGATCGCGGCCCAGCTCGCGGTGTTCCGGGAGGCGCTCGAGGTGGCCGACCGGCACGGCGTCCACCCGCAGATCCGGCACCTGGCCAACTCGGCCGCAACGCTGACACTGCCCGAGGCGCACTTCGACCTGGTGCGGGCGGGCGTGTCGATCTACGGCCTCTCGCCCAACCCGGCCCAGGTACCGGCCGACGCGCTGCGACCGGCGATGACGCTGCGCGCCCGGGTGCTGATCGCCAAGCGGGTGCCGGCCGGCCACGGCGTCTCCTACGGGCACACGTACCACACCGCGGCCCCGACGACGCTGGCTCTGGTCCCGCTCGGGTACGGCGACGGCATCCCGCGACACGCCAGCAGCGCCGGCCCGGTGCTGCTCGCCGGCAAGCGTCGGACGATCGCCGGACGCGTCTGCATGGACCAGTTCGTGCTCGACGTCGGCGACGACCCGGTCTCCGAGGGCGACCAGGCGATCCTGTTCGGCCCCGGCGACCAGGGCGAACCCACCGCCGACGAGTGGGCCGACGTCGCCGGGACGATCAACTACGAGATAGTGACGCGGATCGGCGCCCGGGTGCCCCGCACCTACGTGGGGGCCTGACGATGGCGAACAACAACGGCGTCTCCGCCGCTTTCGGCCTGGCCGGAGCGCTGGTCGGGGCCATGGCCGCCGGAGCCGCGGCCGGGGTCGCGGCCGAGCGCTTCGCGGTCCGCCGCCGTCGCCGCCCCGGCGACCCCTACGCCGACGAGCCGTTCGGCGCGCTGCCCTACGACTCCGCGCAGATCGTCACCGCCGACGGCGTCGACCTGTACGTCGAGACCGTGGACGCCGACGGTGAGCCCGACCTCACGGTGATCTTCGTCCACGGGTTCGCGCTCGACATGGGGACCTGGCACTTCCAGCGCCGGGTCTTCACCGGCAGCGACGAGCCCCGGGTCCGGATGGTGTTCTACGACCAGCCCGGCCACGGCAAGTCGGCCCCGCGGCCGGACGGGAACTACACGATCGACCAGCTCGCCGACAGCCTGGCCGAGATCATCCGGAAGGTCGCCCCCGAGGGCCCGCTGGTGCTGGCCGGGCACTCGATGGGCGGCATGACGCTGATGGCGCTGGCCGAGCGCTACCCCGACCTGGTGCTCGACCGGGTGGTCGGCACCGCGCTGGTGTCCACGTCGGCCGGTCACCTCGACGACGTCGCGCTCGGGTTCCCCCCGATCGTCGCCTGGCTGCGCGGTGCGGTGACGCCGACGCTGACCAGGGTCCTGCGCTGGCAGCCGTCGATGGCCGAGCGCGGCCGCCGGTCCGGCAGCGACCTGGCCTACCTGCTGACCAAGCGGTACGGCTTCGGCACGCCCGACCCCAGCCCGTCGCTCGTCGAGTACGTCGAGCACATGAACGAGGGCACCAAGGTCGAGGTCATCGCCGGCTACCTGTCGACGCTGTCCGAGCACGACCGGTACGCGGCGCTGGAGGCGTTCGCCGACCTCGAGACGCTCGTCGTCTGCGGTGACCTGGACCTGCTCACGCCGGTCGAGCACACCCGCGAGATCGCGAAGCTGCTGCCGAAGGCCGCGCTGCTGGAGGTGCCCGACGGCGGTCACTGCACGCTGATGGAGCACGCCGACGCGGTCAACGACGCGCTGGCCGAGCTCTTCCGCCGAGCCGCGCTCGTCGCCGAGGGGCGTCGTCCGGAGTCGGCCGCGAAGCGGAGTGAGGCGGCGGCGGCGAAGCAGCGCCGCGGCTGGGCCCGGCGGGCCGGTGAGCAGCAGCGCAAGGCACTCGATCGGATTCTGCGTCGGAAGGGCGCCTGATGTTCCTGAAGACCCCGTCGGACACGCAGGCGCTGGGCGCGGCGCTCGCCCCGGTGCTGCGGGCCGGTGACCTGATCGTGTTGGTCGGCCCCCTCGGGGCCGGGAAGACCCAGCTCGCGCAGGGGATCGGCGCCGGTCTCGGCGTCCGTGGTGCGGTCACCAGCCCCACGTTCGTGATCTCCCGCGTCCACCCGCCGGACCCGTCCCGAGGCGGTCGGCTTCCCCTCGTCCATGCGGACGCCTACCGGCTGGGGACGATCGCCGAGGTCGACGATCTCGATCTGGACGCGGACGTTGAGTCGGCGGTCACGGTGGTGGAGTGGGGGGCCGGTCTGGTCGAGCAGCTGACGTCCGGGTACCTGGAGATCCGCCTCGACCGGGACGACGACTCAGACGTCCGCACGGCCACGCTCGTGCCGCACGGGAGCGACTGGGCCGACCGCCTGGCCGCACTCGACCTAGGCTGAACGGGCCCCGGAGAGGACGCGGATCACCGGGAGCACGGCGACCAGCGACGCGGCGCAGGCGAGGGCGAACACCCAGGCCACCGCGGTGGTGGACACGATCGCGCCGGCCACCGCGGCGCCGATCGAGCTGCCGACAAGGAACGCGGTGATCAGCCAGGCGAACGCCTCGGTGACGGTGCCGGCGGGCGCGAGCCGGTCGATCGCCAGGAACACCAGCGTGATGATCGGTGGCAACGCCAAGCCGCTCACCACGCTGAACACCAGCGCCAGCGGCAGCATCCCGGACGACGTCGGGACGAACGCCATCGGCAGGTAACCAACGCCCAGCCCGGCCAGCAGCCACGGCAGCACCCGGCCCGGTTCGACCCGGTCCGAGCGCCCGGAGAACCACACCCCGCTGAACAGCGCCCCCAACGCGTTGGCCGCGACCAGCCAGGTCGTCCACCCCCGGCTCCCGGACGCCTCGCTGAACGCGGCCGCCGCGACCGGGTAGGTCCCGATGGTCAGACCGGCCAGCAGCATCGCGCCGTAGACCCGTCGCAACCGGGGCGGACGCAGCGCACCGGCCCAGTGCCGTTCCGCGACCTCGGCCGGTCGCCACTGCCGGGACTCCCGGGCGGCGGCGAACCACAGCGTCCCGGCCAGCCCGATCGCCGCGGCCGCGTACAGCCCGCCGGCCGGGCCGAACCCGCTCGCGATCAGCACGATCAGCGGGCCGAGGACGAAGATCAGCTCCTGCGAGGCCGCGTCGAGCGCGTAGACGCGCGGGACCTCGCGCTCGGGCAGCACGGTCGGCCAGATCGCCCGGAGGCCGGGCTCGACCGGCGGCGTCGCCGCCCCGGCGATCGCCGCGACGACGATCCCGACGAGCGGCCCGACGAACGGCAGCGCGGCCAGCGCGGCCGAACAGAGGATCCCGGCGCCGACGATGACCCGGGTCTGGCCGGTGCGGTCCATCCGCCGGGCGAGCACCGGCCCGCCGACCGCGGTGCCGGCCGTGTAGGCCGCCGCCAGCGCGCCGGCCACGCCGTACCCCTCGGACGATCCCCGCGTGAACAGCACGATCGCGACCGGGATCATGCCCGTGGGGAGCCGCCCCAACAGGCTGGACGTGAGCAGGCGGGCAACCGTGCGCTGCCGGAGCAGGGCGAGCGGCGAGCGTACTTCGGACGTGGACGACATGAGCGTTTCCCAGGCTGGAACGGTCGGGTTGGTCTGCCCTGGCCGCGCGGCCGGGCGCCGCGATCAGCGGCCCGATGCTCCTGGGAAGTCGCCGCGCTCGCGGTCGTCGCCGTAGAGCGGCAACTGCACCTCGAGCGATGACATGGCGCGAGGATATCGGATGCCCCCATTCGGGGGATGAAGCCGTGTCGCCGACTTATTAGAGTTTCTCTATCTGCCAACTAGGGAGGCACCGGTGAGCGTCACTGACGAGCTGCTCGCTAACGCGGAGCGGTACGCGGCGAACTTCGACAAGGGTGACCTGCCGTTGCCTCCGGGCAAGGGCGTCGCCGTGCTGGCGTGCATGGATGCCCGCCTCAACCCCTACGGCCTGCTCGGGCTCTCGGAGGGCGACGCGCACGTCATCCGCAACGCGGGCGGCGTCGTCACCGCCGACGAACTGCGGTCGCTCGCGATCAGCCAGCGCCTGCTCGGCACGACCGAGATCATCCTCATCCATCACACCGACTGCGGCATGCTCACGTTCACCGACGACGACTTCAAGGCCTCGATCCAGGCCGACACCGGCCTCAAGCCCCCGTGGGCCGCCGAAGCCTTCACCGACCTCGACGAGGACGTTCGCCAGTCGATCGCCCGAATCACCGCGGACCCGTTCATCCCGCACAAGGAATCCGTCCGCGGATTCGTCTACGACGTGTTCAAGGGGACGCTCACCGAGGTGCAGTAAGGGGGCGCACGCTGCGCGAACCTGTGCGGGTGGCGAGCGGCGATGGCACGATTACACGAATCACTGCGTTGATCGCGTAGTCGATTCCGATGCCGTCGCTGCCGCCGCCCGGAGGTCCCTGTGCCCCTCTCCGTCGCCTCGATCCTCGCCGAGACCGCCGCTCGGCGTCCCGACCACACCGCGCTGGTCCTCGGCGACCTCCGGCTGCCCTACTCCGCGGTCTGGGACCAGGCCAAGCGCTACGCCGCGGTCTTCCGCGCCCAGGGCATCGGCCCGGGCGACAAGGTCTCGATCCTGATCCCGAACACCCCGCACTTCGTCTTCGCGTACTACGGTGCGGCCGCGCTGGGGGCCGTCGTCGTGCCCGTCCACGCGTTGCTGCGGGCCGAGGAGATCGAGTACGTCCTCAAGGACTCAGAGTCCAAGCTGTTCGTCTGCGCGGGCCAGTTGCTCGGTGAGGGCGCCAAAGGCGCCGAGCTCGCCGACGTCCCCCTGATGACGGTGATGGGCGACGCCGGTCCGCAGACCGACGCCCTTCGTATCGACGAGATCGCCCAGCAGACCGAACCGATCCCGGCCTACGAGCAGGCGGAGCCGGACGACGTGGCGGTCATCCTCTACACCTCGGGCACCACCGGGAAGCCCAAGGGCGCGATGCTGACGCACCTCAACATCGTGATGAACGTCGACACCAGCGTGATCTCGTCATTCGACACCAGCCCCGACGACGTCGTGCTCGGCTGTCTGCCGCTGTTCCACTCGTTCGGGCAGACCGTGTCGCTGAACGTGACGTTCCGGGCCGGCGGCACGCTGGTCCTGATGCCCCGCTTCGACGGGCCGGGCGCGCTGCAGCTGATGATCAAGGAGAAGGTCACCAACTTCATCGCGGTGCCGACGATGTACATGGCGCTGCTCGATGCGATCCGCCAGTCCGAGTCGGATGAGAAGCCGCCGCTGCGGCTGGCGATCTCCGGCGGCGCCTCGCTGCTGCTGTCGGTGCTGGAGGAGTTCGAGCGGGTCTTCGAGATCCCGGTCTACGAGGGATACGGCCTGACCGAGACGTCGCCGGTCGCCACGTTCAACCAGAAGGGGTGGACGACCAAGCCGGGCACGGTCGGGCGGCCGATCTGGGGGGTGGACGCGGAGATCGCGCGGGCCGAGATCGAAGAGCGGATCGAGCTGCTGCCGGTCGGCGAGCTGGGCGAGATCGTGATCCGCGGCCACAACATCATGAAGGGCTACCTGAACCGGCCCGACGCGACCGCCGAGGCGATCGTCGACCGCTGGTTCCGCACCGGTGACCTCGGAACCAAGGACGAGGACGGCTACATCACGATCGTCGACCGCAAGAAGGACATGGTCCTGCGCGGCGGGTTCAACGTGTACCCGCGGGAGGTCGAGGAGGTGCTGATGCGCCACCCCGACGTCGCCCAGGTCGCGGTGATCGCGGTGCCGCACCCGACGCACGGCGAGGAGGTGTGCGCGGTGATCGTGCCGGCTCCGGGGTCCACTCCCGACAAGGAGGAGATCGTCGCCTGGTCGAAGACGCACCTGGCCGGGCACAAGTACCCGCGGATCGTCGAGTTCGTCGAGGCGTTCCCGCTCGGGCCGTCGGGCAAGGTCCTCAAGCGGGAGCTGAAGACGCAGTTCGGGGAGTAGGTGAGACACGAGCGCCGCCGACTGGGGGTTAGTCGGCGGCGCTCGGTATCGGGGTCGATGGTGCAGGGGTTTTCCCTGCTACGGAACCGGGTTGCCGTTCCGTGATCCAGCCGTTAGTCGATCGTGAGGGTGTTGAGGACGTAGTCGCAGCCGGTCTTGATCTGTGATTCCTGGTCGGCCCACTGGCAACGGACCTGGATCTCACGGGTCTTGTTGAACATGAAGTAGCTGTAGGCCTTCGCCGACCCGAAGTCGAACTGGTAGAAGAAGCCCTTGAAGCCGTTGTAGGTCACGTTCTGCCGGGTCGACGGGTCCTGCTTGATCTGCGTCACCAGGTTGTCGAACTCGGTCTCGAGCTGCGATTCGCTGATCGTGCTGGTGTCGGCGGGCAGCGTGTACGAGTCGAGGATCAGGAAGTCGTTCTGCTCGCTCGCCGACGTCGCCATCGCCGCGGTGTACTCGCTGCTCTTGCCCGTCGTCTCCGAGCTCGGAGCCTTGACCTCCTGGAAGCCCTCCGGCAGACGGGTGCTGAACGGCGCGCCGGCCGGGCGGACCTCGGGACGGCTGGTGTCGATCGACGGACCGGTCGACTCCGGCGTGGACGGCGAGGCGCCGGCCGTCGACGGCGCGGACACGGTGCCGCTGGGCTTCGGGGTCGCGGTGTCGCTGTCGTCGCTCTTCGAGACGAGCCAGGTGCCGATGCTGCAGACCAGGATGATGATGACGACCACGCCGACGATTCCGCCGACGATCCAGCCGGTCTTGCTCTTCTTCGGCGGGGCCGGCGGCGGGAAGCCGCCACCCGGGGCGCCGTAGGCCGGCTGCGGGTTCCCGTACGGGTCGGCCGGAGCGGCGTACGGGTCGGCGCCATAGGCCCCGGCGCTCGGGTTGCCGTAGGCGCCACCGCTCGGGTTCGCGTACGGGTCGCCCGGGGGTAACGGCGCGGTCGGGTTCTGCGGGGGCTGGCCGTACGGAACGCCGGACGACGGCTGGCCGTAGGGGCCGCCGGAGCCGGGCTGGTCGTAGGGAGACCCGGACTGGGGCTGGTTGTACGGAGAGCCCGACTGGGGCTGGTTGTACGGAGACCCCGACGACGGCTGGCCGTACGGGTTGGCCGGCTGCCCATACGGGTCGTTCGGCTGCCCGTAGGGCTGGTTCGGGTCGTAACTCATGCTAGTTCCGCTCTTCTCCGGTCGTCATTGGGCTCTTCACCGGCCCCGATTCAACCCCAGCATGCTGCGCCGACGACGTTCCGGGTGTGCCGATGCCGACGCAAACACTGTCGCTTACCGGACACAGTTGTCGCACAGGCGATCAAGCGCCAGTGGCCGTACGGCCCCCATCTGGGGGCACATTGCTACCAATCGTCACGTAGTTATCGGGTGAGCGTGGGGGTGCGGGGGCTTGTTCATGGGCCTTGTCGCCGCCGGCGTGGGGAACGAGCAGTGTCTCGGGTGCCAGAGGCGACGACGACGTTGCTACTTCTTGACCAATCCAAGGGGGAGGCGCAGTGGTCGATGAGACGCAGTCGCCGCCGGAGCGGGGTGATCTGCCGTCGCGGCCGGGGAGGCAGGCGAGCAGCCGCATCCGCGGGTGAGCACGAACCGTTGAGCGGCCGCCTCAGCGCTGGCTACCCGTGTCCGACGGTGGCCACCAATGCCGGGCAATGGCGGCTGTTGATCCGCCTGGCCGCGGGCCGGTCTTCGAAGCGTCATCGATCCCACTCATCTGAAGGCCGTCCGTCCAACGAGCCGCGCGGAAGCGGCGCACCGAGCCGCGTATCGCTGGCGACGCTGGGAGGTGTGTGCTGTCCGGCTCCGGAGCGGTGCTGTGTTCCCGCGATCGGGCGGAAGGCTGCCGTCGCGGTGCGGCGGGTGCTGTATGGCGGGGTGCTGTGGGCGGGGTGCGGTGGGCGGGGTGCTGTGGGCGGGGTGCGGTGGGGCGGGGTGCGGTGGGGTGGGGTGCGGTGTGGTGGGGTGCGGTCAGCCGTTGCGGTCACGCGGGCAGGTGGCCGAGTTCATCCGCGGGCCGGCGACGACGCGTCACGCACGACCCACGCGATCTATCCAGCGAGCGGCGCCGCCCGCCCGGCCCGCGCCGACAGTATTGGTTCTGCGGATTGGTCAACTTTCCTGACTACCTGGTCAGGTAAGTTGACCAATTCGACAAACGATATGTGAATCGGGGAGCCCGCCGCGGTGGGAGATGGTGCCGTCGACCACGAGCCGAGCAACCGGCGCGCGCTTCCGACCCCAGCCTGGCGATGACACTCGCCCGCACCAGCGCGAGGCCAGTCGCGGCGCCCGGCTGCGCACGGCGCGAGGCCAGTCGCGGCGCCCGGCTGCGCACGGCGCGAGGCCAGTCGCGGCGCCCGGCTGCGCACGGCGCGAGGCTAGCAGCGGCCGCCGGCTGCGGCCCGATACTGGCCAGCCGGCGCGCGGTGCGCAGTTGGGCCAGGGGTGGCATCTGGGTGCGGGGCTCGGGCCGGTGCGGGCCTCCGGCTGCGAGCCCGGACTGGCAATGCGGCGGCGCCTGGCTGCGGCGCGCTGCTGGGCCGGGGCCGCATCCGGCTGCGGTGCTGGGCCGGGGTGAATCTGGCTGCGGTTCGGTGCTGGCCGGGGTGGCGCCTGGCTGGGGTGCGGTGCTGGGTCGGCGGTGGCATCGGGCTGTGGTGCTGGCCGGGGCGGCGGCTGGCTGGGGTGCGGTGCTGGGTCAGTGGTGGCATCGGGTTGCGGTGCTGGCCGGGGCGGCGGCTGGCTGCGAAGCGCTGGTGGGCTGGCGGTGGCTTTCGGTTGCGGTGCTGGGCTGGTGGTGGCATTCGGCGGTGGTCCGGTGGTGGTAAGGCGGCGGCGCCCGGGCTGCGGTGGGCTGGTGGGTCAGTGGTGGCATCGGGTTGCGGTGCTGGCCGGGGCGGCGGCTGGCTGCGAAGCGCTGCTGGGCCAGCAGCGGCCTTCGGTTGCGGTGCTGGGTCGGCGATGGCATCCGGGTGCGGTCAGGTGCTGGTGGGCGGCGGCGCCTGGCTGGGACGGGGTGCTGGGTCAGGCGGGGTGCTGAGTCAGTGATGGCGTGCGGATGTGGTGTTGGGCTGGTGGTGGCCTCTGGCTGCGGCATGGGGTGGGCCGGATGGCGTTCGGCGGCAGCGCGGAGCTGGGCCAGCGGCGGTGTGCGCTGCGTCCGGGTCGTTGGGCGGTTGTACCTGTGGTCGGGTAGCCGGTTGGCCGACAACGGTGGGCATCGGGCACTGTCCGTCGGTCTGGCGACGGTCACGCCCGGGTCGCCTGTGCTCGGAGGCATCCGTGGGCCGCATCAGTTCGGCGAGACCGCGACGGCGGTTGAGTGTTGCGGGCGCTAGTGCGCGAACGCGAATGCGGCTCCGCGCAATGGGGTCCGTCCTTCGGCGCACGCAGGAAGAGATGCTCGCGCCCCAGATGGGGCCACTTCAGGCTCGGCCGCGGCAGCGAGCCGGCCAACGGTGGCATACGCATCCGCGAAGTCGCGCCCGGGGCGTGTTGCGGCCCTGCCGGTCTTGAACGGAACCGTGGGGCCCGCAGCAACCGCGGGTAGCAGCCGACCGAGCCCCGACCCCGCCTCCAGCGGCACATGTCGTCGTCCAACCCGCTCGGTCGGCGGCCGCGGACGGGCGGCAGGATCGCGTTCGACCAGCAACCAACTAGAGTTGGCGCGTGCTGGCTCTCGTTGTCGATACCGCTACCGCCGCCGTGACCGTCGGAATCGTCGAGTACTCGGACCAGGCCTACACGGTGCGCTCTGAGCACATCGTCGTCGACGCCAAGCGGCACGGCGAAACGCTGGCACCCAGCATCGCTGCGGCGTTCAGTTCGGCAAGCGTAAGGGCCGAAGATCTGGGCGCGATCGTGGCCGGGGTGGGGCCTGGGCCGTTCACCGGGCTGCGCGTCGGGCTGGTGACCGCGGCCTCGCTCTCGGATGCGCTGGGGATTCCGGCCTACCCGGTCTGCTCGCTCGACGGCCTGGCCGAGCCCGGTCGCCCCCTGCTGGTCGCTACCGACGCGCGCCGGCGCGAGGTCTACTGGGCGATCTACGACGCCGACGGCGTCCGCGTCACCGGGCCCGACGTCGCGAAACCGGCGGACCTCCAGGCCCGCCTCACGACCGAGCGGTCCGAGCCGTCCGAGCCGTCCGAGTCGGCCGAGCGGTCCGCGCCGGACGAGCTGACCGCGGTCGGCAGCGGAGCCGCGCTCTACGCCGAGCAGCTCGGACTCCCCACCGGGGAGCCGCTCTACCCGACGGTGGCCGGCCTGGCCCGGCGAGCCACCGACCGGGTCCTGGGCAAGGCCCCGTCCGAGCCCCTCACCCCGCTCTACCTGCGCCGCCCCGACGCGGTCGAGCCCGGCACGGCGAAATCGGTCCTCACGTGACCCTGGCCCCGATGCGCTGGTGGCACATCGAGGAGATCGCTCCGCTCGAGCGCGACCTGTTCGGCGACGAAGAGTGGTCAGCGGGCATGTTCTGGTCCGAGCTGGCCCAGGCCGACACCCGCTGGTACCGGGTCGCGCTGGAGAACGACGAGGTCATCGGCTACGCCGGGCTCTGCGTCTACGGTCCGGAGGACGCCTGGGTGCAGAACATCGCGGTGCGGCGCGACCGGCAGGGCGCCGGCCTGGGCCGGAAGATGCTCGACGAGCTGCTGGAAGAAGCGGTCCGGCGGGGCGCCCGGCAGGTGCTGCTCGAGGTTCGGGCCGACAACGCACCCGCTCAGCGGCTGTACGCTCGCCGCGGGTTCGAGGCCATCGGGCTGCGACGCGGTTACTACCAGCCCAGCAACACCGACGCGGTGGTCATGCGATGGGAGATGACGTGAAGGACGAGCCACTGGTGCTCGGCATCGAGACGTCCTGCGACGAGACCGGCGTCGGCATCGTGCGCGGCTACGACCTGCTCGCCGACGCGGTCGCGTCGAGCGTCGACCAGCACGCCCGGTTCGGTGGGGTGGTGCCTGAGGTCGCGAGCCGGGCGCACCTCGAGGCGATGGTCCCCACCGTTCATCGCGCGCTCGCCGACGCCGGGGTTGCTCTCACCGATGTGGACGCTATCGCGGTGACCGCCGGGCCCGGGCTGGCCGGTGCGCTGCTGGTGGGCGTGGCCGCGGCCAAGGCGTACGCGCTGGCCCTGGGCAAGCCGCTGTACGGCGTCAACCACCTGGCCGCGCACGTCGCGGTCGACACGCTGGAGCACGGGCCGCTGCCCGAACCCGCGATCGCGATGCTGGTGTCCGGCGGACACTCCTCACTGCTGATGGTCGACGACCTGACCGGCGACGTCGAGGCGCTCGGCGCGACGATCGACGACGCCGCCGGGGAGGCGTTCGACAAGGTGGCGCGGGTGCTCGGGCTGCCGTTCCCGGGCGGGCCGCCGATCGACAAGGCCGCGCGCGAGGGCGACCCGGCGGCGATCGCGTTCCCCCGCGGGCTGACCGGGCCGCGCGACTTCGCCGAGCACCGGTTCGACTACTCGTTCTCGGGCCTGAAGACCGCGGTCGCCCGCTGGGTGGAGACCCGGCAGCGCAACGGAGAGCCGGTACCGGTGGCCGACGTCGCCGCGTCGTTCCAGGAGGCGGTCGCCGACGTGCTGACCGCGAAGGCGATCGACGCGTGCCAGCAGCGCGGGGTCGAGACGCTGCTGATCGGCGGCGGGGTCGCGGCGAACTCGCGGCTGCGGTCGCTGGCCGCCGACCGCTGCGAGAAGGCCGGCATCCAGCTGCGGGTCCCGCGGCCGAAGCTGTGCACCGACAACGGGGCCATGGTGGCCGCGCTGGGCTCGCGTCTGGTCGCGGCCGGGGTCGCGCCTTCTCCGCTGGACCTGCCCGCGGATTCCTCGCTTCCGGTCACCGAAGTGGTCATGGCGTGATCGTCCGCATGGTGGAGATGGCGGCGCACCCGGAGGCGCACCAGGACCTGGTCGACTGGGCCTGCGCGGTCGCGGTGCCCGAGCTGGAGCGGAACCTGGACCACATCAGCTCCGAGGTCTTCACGTCGGCCGACAACCGCCTCGTGGTGATCTCCCGGTGGCGGTCGGCCCCGGTGCCGCTCGCCGCCCCGCCCACGCACTGGCTCCGACGGGAGGCGCACTCATGGGACTTCTCACCGGTCGACCGGTGATCCTCGACGTCGACACCGGCGTCGACGACGCGCTGGCGCTGTTGCTGGCGGTGGGGTCGCCCGAGCTGGACGTGCTCGGCGTGACCTGTGTGGCGGGCAATACCGGGCTCGAGCCGGTCGTCGCCAACACGCTGCGGGTTCTCGACGTCGCCGGGGCCCCGGCCGACCTGCCGGTCGCCGCTGGCGCGAGCCGCCCGCTGATCGACCCCCCGCACCTCACTGAGTCAGACGCAACCCAGACCGCCGAACACGTCCACGGCTCCGACGGCCTGGCCGACATCGGGCTCCCGCCGTCGAGCCGCCGCCTCGACGAGCGGCACGCGGTCGAGCTCATCCGCGACCTGCTGCGTCAGGCCGAGACCCCGGTGACGCTGATCCCGCTGGCGCCGATGACGAACATCGCGCTGCTGCTGCGGAGCTACCCCGAGCTCCGGCCGAAGATCGAGCGGATCGTGCTGATGGGTGGCGCGGTCAACGGCGGCAACGTGACCGCGGCGGCCGAGTTCAACGTGTTCGCCGACCCCGAGGCGGCGGCGATCGTATTCGGCGCCGGCGTGCCGGTGACGATGTACGGGCTCGACGTCTTCTACTCGGTGCGGGTCGGCGAGGCGGACGCGGCCGCGATGGCGGAGTCCGACGTGCCCTCGGCCCGGCTGGCCGGGAAGCTGCTGCTGTTCCGGATGAACGGCGAGCTGGACTCGGCCGAGATCGGCGACGCCGGGGCGGTCGCGTCGGTGATCGCGCCGGACGGGCTGAGCACCGAGGAGCTGGAGGTCCGGGTCGAGCTCGAGGGGCGGTACACGCGCGGACGCACGGTCGTCGACCGGCGCAGCGCGAGCGACAAGGACTGGGATCCGCACCGGCACCACCCGGCGCCGGTCGTCGACGTGGCGCTCGACGTCGACGCGAAGCGTTACGCCTCGCTGTTCGTCTCGGTGGTCTCGGGCGAGCGCCGGTTGTAGAGCACCGAGCCGACGAGTCCGGCGGCCACGCCCAGCAGCACCGTGAGCAGGCCGTCGGTCTCACCCAGCACGATCGCCGCCAGCGCCGGCCCGATCAGCACGGTGGCCACCGGACCCGACCACCCGGCGCCACCGCCGGCCAGCAGGCACACCGCGCACGCCACCAGCGCGCACACCGCCGCCAGCGACGGCAGCATCCCGTCCGCCGCGAACGAGGCCCAGGCCAGCCCCACACCCACCACCCCCAACGCCACCCCACGCCAGGCCGCAACCACCCCCGCGGTCCGCCGCCCACCCACCCCCGGCCCACCCGCGGCCGAAGCGTCGGCCGCCTCAGACGCGGCTGCGCCGGCGCCGTAGCGCGACAGGACCTCGGCGGCGATCGCCACCACGCAAGCGACCATCCCGAACAGCGCCACCAACGCGAACGGCCGCTCCATCGACGGAGCCGGCGAGCTAGCCGTCACACACGCCACCACCTCACCCGCCCGCGGCGCGTCACCCGGCAACACCAGCTCCTCGGACGACCGCACGATCGCATTCGTCGGCCCGACCGCCGCACTGATCGCCCACCAGACCAGCGACACCCCCAGCAAGACGACCCCGGCCGGGCCGGCCCACGGCATCGGCCGGCGCAACACCCAGCACGCGCCCAACCCCACCACACCCGGTATCAACCACGACCCGAACGCCCAGTCCCGATGCAGCAGATACCCACCACAAGAAAACTCGTCGACCGCCCCGACCCACTGCCACGCGTCGTAAGCCCCCACGACGAGCGCCACCGCGAACAACCCCACCGCGACGCGCCTCATCACGCCCGGCACCGTACCGTCACACCGGCTGACACAGCACCGCGATCGGCGCACCGGCCACCCGGGTCAGCACGATCGTGATCGCGTTCGGCCCGGACAACCTCAGCTGCGGCCGCAACTGCTCCGGCGTCACCGCGGTACCCCGCTTCTTGATCTCGGCCCGCCCGACGCCCCGCCGGGCCAGCTCCGCCCGCAGCCTCTTCACCCCGAACGGCAGCACGGCCTCGATCGCGTACGCCCGCGCGAACGGCATGGCTCGCAGTTCGTCGCCGGTCAGGTAAGCGATCGACGGATCGACCAGCCGCCCCCCGACCAGATCGGCCAGCTCCGCCACGAGATGCGCCCGAACCACCGCCCCATCCGGGTCGTACAGGAACCGCCCGATCTCCCCGCAAGCAGCCTCCCGCTCGCCACTCCCGGTCAATTCGGCCCCGCCCGCGGAAGCCCCGCCCGCGGAAGCCCCGCCCGCGCCGGGCAACAGCGTCGCTCGGCGCGGCACGCGCGCCAGCGGCCCGAACCAGATCGCCGCCTCCACCACATCCCCCCGCTCCGACACCCACTCCGCCTCGGCCCCCACCGGCACCCGGGAGTGATCGATCCCCGGCGCCACCTTCACCACGGTCCGCGGTATCCGCTCGGCCAGGGCCAACACGAACGACCACGGCGGCGAGTAAGCGTCCGGATCGAACACCCGGCGCCCACCGGCCCGCCGAGCCGGATCACAGAACGCCGCGTCGTACCCGGACAGGTCGACCGAGGCCGCCTCAGCGCAGATGACCCGCGCCGACAATCCCAACGCGTCGACGTTGGCCGCCGCGACCGCCGCGGTCACCGGGTCCCGCTCGACGCCGGTCACGTCCAGCCCGGCCCGCGCCAGCGCGATGAGATCCGCCCCGGCCCCGCACCCGAGATCGACGACCCGTCGCGCACCGCTGCCGGCCAGCCGCGCGGCCCGGCGGGCGGACACCGACCGGCGAGTGGCTTGCTCAGCGGCGTCCGCAGTGAAGAACATCGCGGCCGAGTCCGGGCCGAGCTTGGCCGCGGCCGAGCGGCGTAGCCGCTGTTGGGTGAGCGCGAGCGAGACCAGGTGCGGGTCGTGGCCGGCCGCGCGGAGCCGAGTGGCCAGCGCAAGCGGGTCACCACCGACGGCGGCGGCCTCCAGCGCCGCCACCCCGGCCGGGGAGCGCAGTGCCGAGACGTCCGAAACCTCCACGGCCGCCCATCCTCACACGAGCCCGGCCGAAACCGAGAACCTGGGAATCCCGTTGAACCGAGGCGGTCCCACCCGCGTGATGCGAAAGAGTCGGTGGCGAGCGACGGTGCTCATGACGCTGCCTGAGCCTGGGGAGCCGAAGGAGCCGAGAGAGCCATGGGAACCAGCAGTGGCTGATGGTCGGCGGGCGTCGCGCGGATGGGTCGAGTACGACATCCGGGCCGAGGGCGTGGACAAACCGCCGGTCGGGCGCAGGGCCGCCCGGCGACGGCGCGAACAGCAGCAGGAGGAGCCGGGCTACGGCGGCTATCTGGGCTACGGGGACCCGAGCGAGTACGGCCGCCGGTACCACGACCTGGAAGCGGCCTGGGACGCCCCGTCGGGGCACGGCCCGGGCTCCCCGGCGTACGACCCCGGCTACCGGACCGGCGTCTACGAGCAGCTCCACGACGACTACGACCCGCGGTACCCGGTCTACAGCGACCCCACGTTCGGCTCGAGCTACGAAGAGCCCCACTACCACGAGCCCGACTACCACTACCCCGGCTACCCCGGCTACCGCGCCGAGGACTACGGCGCCGGCGGGGTCCAGGGCTTCGGCGGCCTCCTGGCCATCGAGAGCGGCTCCAGCACCCCCACCGAGCCCGAGCCCGCACCCACCCCGGCCGGCACCGAGATCGAGCTCCGCGACCAGGTCCGCTCCGCGCTCCCGGTCCCCGAGACGCTCGCCGAGGCCCGCGGGCTGCTGTTCGCCCCGACCGCGGTCGTGCCCGTCGGCCTGGCGTCGGAATGGCTGCGCCCGGAGGCGCGGATCGTCCCGACGCAGCCCCGGCCCGAGGTCGACGACCTCGTCGCCTGGGCGACGCAGGCCGACCGCGGACCGGTCCTCCGGCTGCTCTGCGGAGCCGGCGGCCAGGGCAAGACGCACGCCGCCCAGCAGGTCTGCGCCCGGCTCGAGGCCCAGGGCTGGCTGGCCGGTTTCGTGCACCTGCCGCCGGCCAACTGGCGCTCGATCACGCTCGACGACCTCGAGTACACCGGCCCGGACCGCCCGCACTGGGAGCAGGAGTTGCGCCGGGCCGGTGAGGTGATCGCCGGCATCCGGTCGGTGGCCCGCCTGCGCACGCCGACGCTGCTCGTCGTCGACCAGGCCGAGTCGGTCGGTCCGCTGGTCGGCGAGCTGCTGGCCACGATCGACGAGTACGACGCCGCTCCGTGGATCCGCGTCCTGCTGCTGGCCCGCTCGCCCGACGGCTGGTTCACCGACCTCTCCGAGGCCCACCGGCTGCGGTCCTGGGTCTCCCCGAATCCCGTGTCGCTCGGTTCGCTGCCGTCCCAGCTCGGCTCGGCCGAGGCGACCGCGGTCTGGCGCGCGGCCGTCGCCGCGTTCGCGAACCGCGCCGTCTCCGACGGCGTCCTGCCCAGGGCCGACCTCGAGCGGCTGACCTCCCCGCCCCCGGCGGGCCTCTGGCCCACCACCCTCGACTTCTATGCGGACGCCGCCCTGCGCGTTCTCGACGCGACCGCGCCGGCCCTCCGACGTCACACGCGCCGGGACGGTGGCGGGCCGGACCCGGTCGCCGGAGTGCTGGCGTACGAGCGGCGGCAGGTCTCGGCCGTGCTCACGGCGGCCGGCTGCGCGATCGAGGACGGTCAGCGCGACTGGGCGATGGCCGTCGTCTCGCTGCTGCCCGCGGCGAGCCCGGAGGCGGCCGTCCGGGCGTTGCGTACCGTCCCCGCGCCCTGGCAGGTGCCCCCGGACCGACGGGCCGACGTCGCGATGGCGCTCGCCCGGCTCTACCGGGGCACCGCCGAAGCGGGCTGGTCGCCGCCGCGCCCGGCCCGGCTGGCCGACGCGCACCTGCTCGATCTGGCCGGGAGCCTGGCCGATCCGGAGTGGTCGGCGGTCATCTCCGACATCTGCGGAGAGCTCGATCCACTGGCCGCGCTGCACGCGGCGTCCGCACTGATCCGCTGCCTGTCGGCGCCGACGCCGTCCCGGCGGCAGGAGCGGGCGAAGAACCGGATCAGCGTGTCGCTGCCGTGGCTGCTGCAGACCGCGCCGCACCGCTACGCGCAGCCGCTGACGCTGCTGGCCCCGGAGCGCTACACGAAGGCGATCGGCGACCTGCTGGCCGTCGACGGGGTGCCGGCCGAGACCGTGCAGCAGCTCGACTCGCTGGTGCTCTCGATCGGCTACACGCCGAGCCGGGCGACGATCGCCGCCGCGCTGTCGGAGCGACTGGTCGCGGCCGCCTACCCGGGTCACGACGGGACTCCCGAGCAGCTCAGCGAGTACGCCCGCTGCCTGAACAACCTGGGCATCCGGCTGTCCGCGCTGGGTCATACCGAGGACGCGCTGCAGCCGGCCGAGGACGCGGTCGCGGTGCAGCGCGGGCTGGCTATGTCGGACTCGACGTACCTGCCCGACCTGGCGATGTCGCTCGACCTGCTCAGCACCGCGCTGGCCGACGCCGGGCGTCCGGACGAGGCTCTACCGCCGGCCGAGGAGGCCGTGGTCGCGTACCGGCGGCTGGCCGCGCAGGACTCGGTCAGCTACCTGCCGGAGCTGGCGACGGCGCTGAACACGCTCGGAATCCGGCTCACCGAGGTCGGCCGGCGCGACGCGGCACTGGACCCGGTGGAGGAGGCGGTCGCGGTCTGCCGGCGGCTGGCCGTCATCGACCGGGCGACGTACCAGCCGGAGCTGGCGTTCTCGCTGATGAACCTCAGCATCACGCTGGCCGACCTGGAGCGCTGGGAGGAGTCGATCGAGCCGGCCGAGGAGGCCGTCGCCGTGTACCGGCGGCTGGTCGCGGCCGACTCGGTGGGGCACCTCTCGCAACTGGCGCTGGCGCTGAACAACCTCGGCAACCGGCTCGCCGAGACCGGTCGCCGGCTGGAGGCGCTGGAGCCGGCCGAAGAAGCCGTGTCGGTCTACCGTCGGCTCGTCGCGTCGAACTCGACCGCGTACCTGCCGAACCTGGCCGCGTCGCTCAACAACCTCGGGATCCGGCTGGCCGAGGCCGGCCGGCAGCAGGAGGCGCTGACGCCGGTCGAGGAGGCCGTCGAGGTGTACCGGCGGCTGGCCGAGACCGAGGACTCGTACCTGTCCGAGCTCGCCCTCTCGCTGCACAACCTGGGCAACCGGCTGGTGCGGCTGGGGCGTCCGGACGACGCGCTCTCGCCGGTCGCCGAGGCGATCGAGATCCGGCGTCACCTGGCCGCCGTCGACCCGAACCCGCACCTGCCCGACCTGGCCCGGTCGCTGGCCGCGGCCAGCGCGACGATGGGGGCGATCGGGCGGGTCGAGGAGGCGGCCGAGGCTGCGGCCGAGGCGGTCGAGGTCCTGGAGGCGACGCCGTCGCCGCGAAGGTCGGACGACACGCTGCTGATGGCCGCGATCAAGATCCGCGACGACGCGTACTCGCGCCTGGAGGCGGACGAAGATCGGGCTCTGACCCAGACGACGACGACCGTGCGGGCGCTGGGCTGGGGAGCGGGCCAGCAGGTCCCGCCGCACCCGCGCCGCCGTCACTGATAACTGACGTACTCCGGGGGCTGGGAGAACGCCAGCACCTCGGACGGCTGGTAGCGGGCCACGTCCTCGTCGTAGAAGAGCTTGTAGCCGAGGTGGAACTGCTCGGGACGCCGCACTGCGGCGTAGGTCGCGTCCTTCTCGGTGCGGTTCCCGAAGCCGTCGACGTGCTGCACCATCGCCAGGCCCTCGCGCGGCACGATGTCTTCGACGTCGGGCAGCATCCGGCGCCGGAACTGGTGCAGCAGGAACAGCTTCTCCGGCAGGTCGTGGTCGCGGACGATGTCGGCGACGTACGCGGACGCCTGGTTGACCTCGGCCGCCGACACCTGCCCGACGACCTGGCCCGGGACCTGGCCGTAGCCGACGCGCCACTCCGGGTCGAGCGCGATCCCGACGTTCGGGTGCTCCAGCGCCCAGCGGTACGGCTCGATCGCGTCCGGGAAGCTCAGCCGCCCGGGCTGGACGTCGAGCACGATCAGGGCCTTGGCGCGCTCGGCGGCCGCGACGTACTCGCGGATCACCGACGGCTTGATGCTGTGGCTGTAGATGCCGTGCGGGCCGGGGTGCCGGTCGGCGACCCGGACGATCAGCTCGAACGCGATCTGGACGGGGCGCTCCGGCGTGGCGAAGGGGGCGGCGGCGGCGCGCAGCCGGGGGACGATCTGGTCCGGGGGAGCCTCGCCGAGGACGCCCAGCGTGCCGCCGCCGGTGCTGCCGTAGTACGCGACGACCCGGTAGGCCGGGAAGATCGTCCGCCCGCCGAGCGGAAGCTCAGCGGGCGCCGGGGGTGGGGATGGTGCCACCGCCTGGGGCGTGGAACCCGCACCACCGTCACCCGACTCGGAACTGCACGAAGCCGCCACCACCACAACCGCCACCAGCGCCATGGCCCGGCGATACGCCCTGATCCTCCGGTTCATACCGTTCAGCTAACCGGATTTGCGGCCAATTAGGCACGTAATAGCCCGCTGGCTCCTCAGCCGATCGGGCGCCCGACGTCCGCGGCCTCCAACTCGCCCCGGAGCACGGCCAGTGAGGCCGCGAGTTGCTCGATCGCGGGGTTGTCGAGCCACTTCTCCAGGGCGTCCTGGAACGTCACGGTGGCCGCCTCGAGCTTGACGCGCCCGGCCGGCGTCACCTCCAGGAGCGACGAGCGCCGGTTCTCCGGGTTGGGCCGGCGACTCACCCACCCGGCCGCCTCCAGCCGGTCGACGCCCTTGCTGACCGCCCCGACCGTGATCGCGATCGCCCGGGCCAGGTCGTTCACCCGGCATTTGTCCATGTCGTTGATCGCCCGCAGGAACAGGTACTGGGACGCGGCCAGGCCGTGTTCGTTCCGCAGCCGCGCGTCGACGCCGTTGTAGAGCCGCGTCTCGGCCCGGACGAGATCCGAGAAGACGTGGGGGAGATCGGTCACGTTGCCACTCTGCTTCCTCAGAAGTACATTCCACGGAAGGAAGTTCATTCCCTGGAAAGAACTCGGAGGCTAGCATGACCGCCGAACAGCGAGCCGCGATCGACGCCCAGCTGCGGGCGTACCCGTTCGACGTGTCGGCCGAGCCGGCTCAGATGCGGGCCGCGTTCGAGGCGTTCGCCGGAGCCGCGCCGGCCGCGCTCCCGGCCCTCGAGCTGGGCGGCCGTCCAGCGCTGGAATGGGCCGGGGCGGGCGGCACGATCCTGTACTTCCACGGCGGATCCTGGATCGTCGGCTCCCCGGCCACCGCGCAGCGGCTCACGTCCGCGCTGGTCCGACGCACCGGCCTGCGCGCGGTGTCGCTCGACTACCGGCTGGCGCCCGAGCACCCGTTCCCGGCCGCGATCGAGGACGCGGTAGCGGCCTACCGCGCGCTCGTGGCCGAAGGCGAACCGATCGTTCTGGCCGGGGACTCGGCCGGAGGCGGCCTGGCCGTGATCACCGCGATCGTCGCCCGCGACGAAGGACTACCCCGGCCGGCCGGCGTAGTCGCGTTCTCCCCGGGCCTGGACGCGACCCGCACCGGCGAGAGCATGACCACCAAGGAGGGCGTGGATCCGCTGTTCACCCGCGCCGGCCTCCAGCGCCTGAGCCGCTACCACCTGGCCGGTCAGGACCCCCGGCACCCGTGGGTGAGCCCGGCCGTGGTCGGCGACCTCACCGGCCTGCCGCCCGTCCTGCTGCAGGTCGGCACCAACGAGGTCCTGCTCGACGACTCGGTCCGGTTCGCCGCCCGAGCCGCCGCAGCCGGCGTCGACGTGATCCTCGACGTCACCGGCGACGTGCCGCACGTGTTCCAGACCTTCGAGGGCGTCCTCGACGAGGCGGACGCGGCCCTCGACCGGGCCGCCCAGTTCATCCGCGCCCGAACCTCACGCCAGTAGGTCCACCAACTGGGCCGCGTTCCGCTGCGCGTAGTCCGAGTAGCAGTTGTTCATCAGGACGTGGGTCTCCTTGGCCGGCAGGTCCCGGATCTTCGGCGCCCACTCCTCCATTTCCTTCTCCGAGTACAGGTACCCGAACTTCTCGTGGATGTCCTTGCTCGTCCACTTGTCGCTGTGCCCGTGGAACCGCACCACGGCCAGGTCCGCGGTCGCGGCCACGATGGGCGGCACCGAGCTCGCGTGCCCCTGCGGCATGTCCACGACCACGTACGGCACCTGGTAGTCGGTCAGGAACCCGAGCGTCGACTCTTGGTTTTCCGAAGACAGCCACGTCTTGTTCCGGAACTCCACGCAGATCCGATCCGCCCCGCAGCGCTCGCGAACCTGGAGGATGTACTCGCGATTCCGGCGCCCGATCGGGAACCACTGCGGGAACTGGAACAGCAGCGCGCCGAGCTTGCCGGCGTCCCGCAACGGCTGCAGGGCCGCGAGGAACCGCTCCCACACCTCGTCCACCACGGAATCGTCCAGATCGTGCAGGTAGAGGTTCTTCGTCGAAGAAGAAGACGGCCGCAGGTCCTTGTACAACGACGCCGGCCGCGTCGGATGCTGCGTCAGCAGGGAGAACGCTTTCACGTTGAACGTGAAACCGGCCGGCGTGCGCGATGCCCACAGCGCGGCCGTGTTCTCGGCCGGCGGCGAGTAATAGGTCGAGTCGACCTCGACGAGGTCGAACTGCGAGGCGTAGTACCCGAGCCGCTCCGCGGCGGACTCGACGCCCTCGGGGTACCAGCCGGACGCGATCAGTGTCTTGTCGGTCCACGAGGCAGTACCGACCCGGATGCGTCCCATGCCGGGCCTATGCCCGGAAAAGCTCAGCGCCGAACGGCGGTGTGCTCGATGACCGCGTCCGGCCCGGGGAAGATCAGCCCCTGGTGACCGTCGTTGAACGCGACGAGGTACGGCGGCTGGCCCTGGGTGCCCCGGACTTCGAGCACTTCACCCCAGAGATCGGGCGACCCGGTCGAGTATCCGTGGACGTGTACCCGGTCGCCGATGTGAGCCTGCATCGCCCTGCTCCTCCATTGGGGGCCCTGGCTGGTGCCACCGCTATGGCCAACTCTTCCTCGCCGCCCCGATATCGGGAAGAGTAACCGCGTCAACTGTTCGTGAACTTCCTCGCACCTCGTGTGTACCGAAAGTAATCACCTGATCGCTCCCGGCAACTATACGCCCGGGCCACGGCACGTCTACGAGAAAGATTGAGAAAGTTCGCGAGAACCGGATGACTCATCCCTCGCCCTGAGCAGTTCAAACACCCGTTGGCACTCGGCTTGACGGAGTGCCAGAGACTGCTAGGGTTCGGGTTAGCACTCGACCTTCGAGTGTGCCAACTCGTGCACGAGGGCGTCTTGATCCCCGCGACGGCGAGCCGCCCCGTGAAGCACCGGTGGATTGCAACGGTTTGCACCCCACGAAGGGGGAGGACAAAGACGTGACGACCGCTACCAAGGTCACCATCCGTCCGCTCGAGGACCGCATTCTGGTCCAGGCGAACGAGGCCGAGACGACGACCGCTTCCGGCATCGTCATCCCGGACACCGCCAAGGAGAAGCCCCAGGAGGGCACCGTCCTCGCCGTCGGCCCGGGCCGGGTGGACGACAAGGGCGCCCGCGTTCCGGTGGACGTGAAGGTCGGCGACACCGTCATCTACTCGAAGTACGGCGGCACCGAGGTCAAGTACGCCGGCGAGGAGTACCTGCTGCTTTCGGCCCGCGACGTTCTCGCGGTCGTCGAGAAGTAAGCGCTGTCTTAAGGCGTACGCCCCGGTCGCGGTCAACCGCCACCGGGGCTCACGTCTTTAGACCGACAAGATAGGGACTGCCCAAAGATGGCGAAGACACTTTCCTTCTCCGACGACGCCCGGAAGGGGCTCGAGCGCGGCGTCGACGCGCTCGCTGACGTCGTCAAGATCACGCTCGGCCCGAAGGGCCGCAACGTGGTCCTCGACAAGAAGTTCGGCAGCCCGACGATCACCAACGATGGTGTCACCATCGCGCGTGAGGTCGAGCTGACCGACCCGTACGAGAACCTCGGCGCCCAGCTCGCCAAGGAGGTCGCCACCAAGACGAACGACGTCGCTGGTGACGGCACCACCACCGCGACCGTGCTGGCGCAGGCGCTGGTCCGCGAGGGCCTCCGCAACGTCGCCGCGGGCGCGAACCCGATCGCGGTCCGCCGGGGCATCCAGGCCGCGGTCGACGCGGTGAACGCGGCGCTGCTGGAGAAGGCCATCCCGGTCGAGTCCAAGCAGTCGATCGCGCACGTCGCGACGATCTCGGCCCAGGACGCCACGATCGGCAACCTGATCGCCGAGGCCATGGACGTCGTGGGCAGCGACGGTGTCATCACCGTCGAGGAGTCCTCGGCCATGGAGACCGAGCTCGAGGTCACCGAGGGTCTGCAGATCGACAAGGGCTACATCTCGCCCTACTTCGCGACCGACACCGAGAGCCTCGAGGCGGTTCTCGAGGATGCCCGCATCCTCGTCACCACCGAGAAGATCTCGTCGATCACCGACCTGCTCCCGCTGCTGGAGAAGGTCGTCGAGGCGAAGAAGCCGCTGCTGATCATCGCGGAAGACGTCGATGGTGAGGCGCTCTCCACGCTGGTCGTCAACTCGATCCGCAAGACCTTCACGGTCGTCGCGGTCAAGGCGCCCGGCTTCGGTGACCGTCGCAAGGCCATGCTGGGCGACATCGCCGAGCTGACCGGCGCGCAGGTCGTCGCCCCGGAGATCGGTCTCAAGCTCGACCAGGTCGGCCTGGACGTACTGGGCACCGCCCGCCGCGTCACGGTCACCAAGGACAACACGACGATCGTCGACGGTGGCGGCTCGGCCGAGGGCCTGGCCGGTCGGATCGCCCAGATCAAGAACGAGATCGAGGCGTCCGACTCCGACTGGGACCGCGAGAAGCTCCAGGAGCGCCTGGCCAAGCTCTCCGGCGGCGTCAGCGTGATCCGCGTGGGCGCGGCCACCGAGGTCGAGCTCAAGGAGAAGAAGCACCGCATCGAGGACGCCATCTCGGCGACCAAGGCGGCCGTCGAAGAGGGTATCGTCGCTGGTGGCGGCACCGCTCTCGTGCACGCGGGCCCGGCCCTCGAGGGCAACCTCGGCCTGGTCGGCGACGAGGCGACCGGTGTGTCGATCGTCCGCGCGGCGCTCTCCTACCCGCTGCGCAACATCGCCGAGAACGCCGGCCTCGAGGGCGGCGTCGTGGTCTCCAAGGTCGCCGAGCTGCCCGTCGGCTCCGGCCTCAACGCGGCCACCGGCGAGTACGGCGACCTGGTCGCCCAGGGCGTCGTCGACCCGGTGAAGGTGACGCGCAACGCGCTCGCCAACGCCGCGTCGATCGCCGGTCTGCTGCTCACGACCGAGAGCCTGGTCGTCGAGAAGCCGGCCGAGGAGGAGCCTGCGGCTCACTCCCACGGTGGCCACGGCCACTCGCACAGCCACGGCCCGGGTTTCTGACCGTTGGCACGATGAAGGCCGGTGGGGCTTCCCCACCGGCCTTTTTCTTACGATTTTCGGCGAACCACCGCAGCAGAGGGGCCGAGCGGCGAACCGCGCCGGCCGCCCCGAGGAGTGCACACGCTCGGGTAACTAGAACGTACGCACGATCTTCACGGTCTCGACGGCCTCGACCGGCGGGTCGATCGCGTCGCCGCGGCCGGTGCCGAGCAGCTGGTTGCGCTCGGCCTCCGACAGGCCACCCCACACCCCGTACGGCTCACGCACCGCGAGCGCGTGCTGACGGCACGGCTCGACGACCGGACAGCCGGCGCAGATGGCCTTGGCCGCGGACTCGCGTCGCGCCCGGGACGGGCCGCGTTCGTTGTCGGGGTGGAAGAACAGGGCGCTGTCGAGACCGCGGCACGACCCCTCGAGTTGCCAGTCCCATACATCAGTGTTCGGCCCGGGTAGGCGGCGGACGTCGGCCATGGGGTCCTCCAGATACTGCTGTTGCGGTGCGACGCTGCTGCTAATTCCCCTGGTGAGGACCAGGAAACGCGTTCAGCCCCACGATTTGCATCGATCTTGCGTCGAAGTGGGGAGGCTTGGCACGGGGTTGCGTCGAATCGATTCGAGTCGTGTGACCGACGCGACCGCGGCGGGGGACCGATCGGTCGAGCGGCTGGCGGCGATCCTTGACCGGAAGGTGGATTGGCCGGGCGCGCAATGCGGGGTGAAATACCGACCTGGGCAGTTTCCGGACCGTCCGAAGTGTTATGTCGACATTACTCAGTGTCGCCGAACCCTCCGTCCGCTACGCTCTGCAACCATCCCGGTTGACGAATGTCGGCGGCCCGACGAAGTAGTTGAGAACTTGAGTTATCCCCCTCTGACCTGCGGATTGACCTCTCTCTCCGGGCCAGGTGGCCTCGTCCGTCCGGGGGATGCGATTGGGCCGTGCGGACAGGTGCCGCCCGCGGGGTTCGCTGGCAGGCTACGGTCAGGAACCGTGGCCTGCAGTACGCCGACAGGGCGACGATGACCGGGGAGCGGGTCGAGTTGGACACGCTGGCAGCCCGGGCGGCGCAGTCCGATGCGGCGGCCACGGCGGAGCTGCTCCGGCAGGTGCAGCCGATGGTGGTGCGCTACTGCCGCGCCCGGCTGGGCCGAGCCGGTGGCGGTACCTATACGACGGCCGACGACGTAGCGCAGGAGGTGTGTCTCGCGGTGTTGCACGCGCTGCCTCGTTATCGCGACCAGGGACGCCCCTTCACGGCGTTCCTGTTCCGCATCGCTGCCAACAAAGTGACGGACGCGCACCGCGTCGCAGCCCGCGAGCTCGGCGTTCCAGTGCAGACGGTGCCCGACACGGCGGCCCCGGGCGGTGGCCCGGAAGGGTTCGCGATCGACGCGGACTCATCGCGCCGGATGCGTGACCTGCTCGACACGCTGCCCCCCGCCCACCGCGACGTGCTGCTGCTGCGTATCGCCGTCGGGCTGACGGCCGAGGAGACCGGCCAGGCGCTCGGCATGAGCGCCGGTTCCGTGCGGGTCACCCAGCACCGCGCGCTCAACCGGCTGCGCCGGACGATCGACCCGGTCCGGGAGACGGCATGAGCGCCCCCTCCTGGTACGACGACGAGTCCGACGACGCGATCCTGCGCGACGACGCCCTGCTCGACGCGCTGGGCCGGGGCGAGCTACCGGCCAGCTACCGGGCCGACGTCACCGCCCGCCTGATCACCGGCTGGCGCGACGACGTCGACGAGGGCCTGCCGCCGCTGTCCGTTCCGGACACTCACCTGGCGCTGGCCACGACCGAGACGCTGCCCCGGGTGAACGGGTCCGGTTTCGACTCTGGCGCCGGCTTCGGCTTCGGCGACGAGACGACGCCGCTGCCGCTGTTCACCGAGCCCGACCGTATCGACGAGGCCGCCCGCTCGGCGTTCGTCGCGGCCGGGTACGCCCGCCCGTCGTCCGAGCTGCCGGGCTCTCCGGTCGACGAACCGACGCAGGACTTCGGGTCGCCCGAGCATCCGGTCGCGACGTTCGACGGGAACAACGGCGAGAACGCCGACCCCGGGGTCTCGTCGCTGGTCGGTCGTCGCCCGAGGCGCCGGAAGTACGACCGCGTCGTCGTGGCCGTCGCCGCGACCGCCGCGATCATCGCCGCCGGCTCGGCCGGCAGCGTCGCCGCCGCCGCCACTGCGCACCCGGGCGACACGCTCTGGCCGATCAGCCGGGTCGTCTACGCCGACCGCGCGAAGTCGATAGTGGCCAGCGAAGAGGCGCACGCGTCGCTCCAGAAGGCCCGCGAGGCCATGCAGCGCGGCGACACGGACGCGGCCCGCCGTTACCTGGCCGAGGCCCGAGACAAGCTCGACAACCACGTCCGCGACGGCTCCGACGAGGCCGACGCCCTGGCCGACGACATCAACGACACGACGTCCGCGATGCCCGGTATCGCGGACCCGGACGGCAACGTCACCGACGCGCCCAGCCCGGGTGCGTCCGACAACCCGAGCACAGGTGCGTCAACCCGCTCCAAGTGGCAGCGCCACACCCGCGGCGGACGCAACAACCCCCAGTCGACGTCCCCCTCGACCGCCGCGTCGACGGGCACGCCCGCGAACCCGACCCAGTCCCAGGGCCCGACCCAGCAGCCCCCGCCGGCGACGACAGACCCGACGACGCCGACCGAGCCCACGGACCCGACCGACCCGGCCACTCCGACCGATCCGGCCACGGACCCAGCGCCCTCGGACCCGGCCCCGGCGAACCCGGGCACGGACCAGTCCGCAGCCGAAGCCCCAGCCACCACGGGCTGAGCCTGCTAGCGCCGGCGAGTAGCTCAGGCCTCGTCGGCGTCGTCGACCGCGTCCTGCATACCGTCGGCGTAGCCGCGGGCATACTCCCAGGTCACGTACTCACTCGGGTCCGGATCGAACGCCGGCTCGTGTACGCGCGTGCGCCCCGCCACCAGCAGATGACGCAAATTCGCCCGCAGCAGATCCCAGGCGAAATAGTGCGGCACCCGGCAGTCTTCGCAGTCGACGACCAGGCCGCGGATGTCCCGCGCGGTCAACAGCGCCTCGTAGACGTCGAGATCGGCCAGGTCGTCGAGAACGTCCTGCCGCTCTTCGGCGGTCAACGGTTGCACCCCACCGCGACCGGGCCCGTCGTCGTCCAGCGCTGACGTCGGGTCGGTCGGATCACCCGCGAACGGGTCTAGCGGTTCGTCCTGCACGATCCCACCGTAGCCGTACGACCTTCCCCGCGCCTTCCCCCTTGACACGACGCTGGGAGGGGTTTTCGATCACCTGACTCAAGAACTAACGCTGTGTGCAGGCACCGTTACCAGATAGGTCACTCGGGCGCGGAGCGTCACGGTGCCGGTGGCCCGTTGCGGGAAATAGAGACGCGAACCGCCGGTGATCTCCAGGGTCAGGGCGCCGGCGTCCCAGGCCAGTGCTCCGAGCGGCACCGACACCGTGTGCGTCCGGCCGTCCAGGGCGATCGGCACGGCCGTCGCGAAGTTGCCCGCGACCAGCTTCCGCCCGGTGTCGACGACCTGCGCGTAGAGCGACGTCCGCGGGGCGTCGCCGGTGGCCCGGTACGTCAGCGACAACGCCGGGGATCCGACCACCTGACGTCCGGTGGCGGCCGGCCCGGCGATCCGCACCGCGTTCACCGCCGGCGCCGCCGCGATGTCGGTGCCGGACGTGTCGGCCGGGCTGAACGCCAGCGTCCCCGATCCGGACGAAGACACCGAACGCGCCCCACGCAGCGGGTAGGACGGCGCCCCCCGCCAGACCCCGGACTCGTCCACGTACTCGAAGCCCGGCCCGGTCTTCGCCGACCGAACCCGCTTCAGGTACCGGTCGAACCAGGCCACGGTCAGCGCCTCGACGTGACCGGCGGCCCCGGACGGGGTGTTGCACACGCCGTGCCCACCACAGAACCACACCATCTTCACCGGCGTGCCGGACGTCCGAATGGCGTTGTAGTTGGCGATGCCCTCCCGCAGCGGGAAGAGCGTGTCGACCGTGCCCTGCACGATCATCGTGGGGACGCGGACGCGGCCGATCAGGCGGCCGGCCGGGCCGTGGTCACGCCACCAGGCCTCCAGCGAGGCGTCCGGCAGGCTGCCGGTCAGGCCCAGCGCGCACGTCCGCTGCACCTCGGGGGCGAGCCGGTTGGTGCCGGCGGAGCCGGCCGCGCAGAGCAGGTTGCCCCAGCCGGTCTTCGACGTCCGGTTCGGGTACAGGCTGTCGACCAGCGAGTTCCAGGCGATCGTGGGGACGATCGCGTCGACCCGGCGGTCGAGGGCCGCGGTGACGAACTGGATGCCACCGCCGTAGCTGCCACCGGCCATGCCGACGCGCGGGTCGCCGGGTCGGTCGAGTTGGGCCTCGGGCTGCTTCGCGAGCCAGCTGATCAGCACCTGCATGTCCCGGCCCTCGTACCGGTAGTAGTCCACCGAGGCCGACCCGCCGGACCGGCCGAAGCCGCGCGGATCCCAGGTGACGACGTTGTACCCGGCGCCGGTCAGCCCGGCGACCGTCGGCGAGGCCGGGTTCGTCTCCCCGGGCGACCCCCAGCCCGGACCGACGAGCACCGACGGTGCTCTCCGGCCGGTGGCCGGGAAGAGGTTGACGACGATCGGCGTGCCGTCGAACGAGGTGATCGTCACAGTGCGGACGCCCGTCACGGGCGCGGCCGAAACCGGCGCGGACAACCCGAGGGCGAGGCCGACAGCGAGAAGTGCTCCGAACACGCGCCGTACCGATACGGGGGTCACGGACGTGAGGTCTACCACTCGATGTGCCGCGTGTACTCCAATGCTCCGAACCGGCGCGAGCAGCACCGATTCAGCATTTCTCGGGAGTTTGCCCTGGTCTCAGCAGCCCCACGCGTGCCCCGGACGGGGACATCGGGTGACCGCGCCCGGCGGCTACGATGAGGCATGCTGCCTGAGGTTGATGTCTTTGCCGTACCGGACTCCCTGGCCGAACTCTTTGCCCCCACCGCGCTGACGTTCGACGACGTGCTGCTGCTGCCCGGCGAGTCGGACATGATGCCCAGCGAGGTCGACACCACAGCCCGGTTGACCCGGGAGATCTCGGTCCGGATCCCGCTGCTCTCCAGCGCGATGGACACGGTCACCGAGGCCCGGATGGCGGTCGCGATGGCCCGCCAGGGTGGCGTCGGGGTGCTGCACCGCAACCTCTCGATCGACGATCAGACGGCCGAGGTCGACAAGGTCAAGCGGTCGGAGTCCGGCATGGTCTCCAACCCGGTGACCTGCTCGCCGGACGACACGCTGGCCGACGTCGACCGGGCCTGCGGCCGGTACCGCATCTCCGGTCTGCCGGTCGTGGACGCCGACGGGATCCTCGTCGGCATCGTCACCAACCGTGACATGCGCTTCGAGACCGACCCGGGCCGTCGCGTCCGTGACGTGATGACCGCGATGCCGCTGATCACCGCCCCGGTCGGCGTCGACCCGGACGAGGCCCTGCGGCTGCTGCGCGCGAACAAGGTCGAGAAGCTGCCGCTGGTCGACTCGGAGAACCGGCTCTGCGGGCTGATCACGCACAAGGACTTCGTCAAGAAAGACCAGTTCCCGCTGTCCACCAAGGACGCGGACGGCCGGCTCGTGGTGGCGGCGGCGGTGGGCGTCGGGGAAGACGCCTACAAGCGGGCGCGGTCGCTGGTCGACGCGGGCTGCGACATCATCGTCGTCGACACCGCGCACGGTCACAACCGGGCGGTCAGCGAGATGATCCGGCGGGTCAAGGCCGACACCCGGGCCCAGGTCATCGGCGGCAACGTCGCCACCAAGGAGGGCGCGCAGGCGCTCATCGACGCGGGCGCGGACGCGATCAAGGTCGGCGTCGGGCCGGGCTCGATCTGCACCACCCGGGTGGTGGCCGGGGTCGGCGTCCCGCAGGTGACCGCGATCTTCGAGGCGGCCAGGGCGGGCAGGGCGGCCGGCGTCCCGGTGATCGGCGACGGCGGCCTGCAGTACTCCGGTGACATCGCCAAGGCGCTGGTGGCCGGGGCCGACACGGTGATGCTCGGCTCGCTGCTGGCCGGCGTCGAGGAGAGCCCGGGCGAGCTGCAGTTCATCAACGGCAAGCAGTTCAAGACGTACCGGGGCATGGGCTCGCTGGGCGCGATGCAGAGCCGGGGCCGGCAGCAGTCGTTCTCCAAGGACCGGTACTTCCAGGACGACGTCGCCTCCGACGAGAAGCTGGTGCCCGAGGGCATCGAGGGCCAGGTGCCCTACCGGGGCCCGCTGGCCGCGGTGGCGCACCAGCTGGTCGGTGGCCTGCGTCAGTCGATGTTCTACGTCGGCGCGCGCACGGTGCCGGATCTGCAGCAGCGTGGCCGCTTCGTCCGCATCACGTCGGCGGGCCTCAAAGAGAGCCACCCGCACGACATCCAGATGACGGTCGAGGCGCCCAACTACGCGAGCCGCAAGTAGCTCCGAATAAGGTTGGTGTTTTGACGGCGCGGCTAAGGGGCTCGCTTTGAACATGTCGGTCGAGATCGGGATGGGCAAGAACGCCCGCCGCGCCTACCACCTGGACGAGGTCGCGATCGTGCCATCGCGCCGCACCAGGGACGTGAACGACACGTCGCTGGCCTGGCAGATCGACGCGTTCCGGTTCGACCTGCCCCTGGTCGCGAGCCCCTCCGACGCGACGATGAGCCCGCAGACCGCGGTCGAGGTGGGCCGGCTCGGCGGGCTCGGAGTCCTGAACGCCGAGGGGCTCTGGAGCCGCTACGACGACCCGACCAAGATCCTCGAGGAGCTGGCCTCGCTCCCGGACGCGTCGCGCCGCACCCGGCGTCTGCAGGAGGCGTACGCGGAGCCGATCAAGCACGAGCTGATCAGCGAGCGGATCCGGGTGATGCGCGACGGCGGCGTCACCACCGCGATCCGAATCTCGCCCCAGCACACGCTGGAGCTCGCGCTCGAGGCGATCGCGGCCGGCGTCGATCTGCTGGTCATCCAGGGCGCGGTCGTCTCGGCCGAGCACGTCACCACGTCCGGGCCGACGCTGAACCTCAAGCAGTTCATCGCCGACCTCGACGTGCCGGTGATCGTCGGCGGCTGCGCGAACTACCAGACCGCGCTGCACCTGATGCGCACCGGCGCGGCCGGCGTCATCGTCGGCACCGGGGCCGACAAGTGGGCCACCGAAGACCAGGTGCTCGGCATCCGGGTGCCGATGGCCACCGCGATCTCCGACGCGGCCGCCGCCCGGCGCGACTACCTGGACGAGACCGGCGGCCGGTACGTCCACGTGATCGCCGACGGCGAGCTCCAGACCTCGGGTGACATCGCCCGGGCGATCGCCTGCGGCGCCGACGCGGTGATGCTCGGCCAGCCGCTGTCGGTGGCGGCCGAGGCGCCCGCCGGTGGTGCCTGGTGGCACCCGATGGCGTCGCACCCGAAGCTGCCCCGCGGCGCCTACGTCCCCTCGCCGTCGGAGTGGCCGCTGGGAAGCCTGGCGACCGTCGTCGACGGCCCGGCCGACGACCCGAACGGGTCGCTGAACCTGTTCGGCGGCCTCCGCCGCGCGATGGCCAAGACCGGCTATTCGGACGTGAAGGCCTTCCAGAAGGTCGATCTGGTTGTCGCACGCTGAGATCCGTCCCTAGGGGGACGCCGATCTGGACGCGCTGCGTGACGTCTGCGTCCGCACGGCGGACGCGGGCGGTGACGCGCGGGGCAGGTACCCCGATCCGTCGATCTTCCCGACCGCGTTCGCCGATCCGTACGTCGCGTTCGACCCGACGCTGGCGTTCGTCCTGGACGACGGCGAGCGGGCCGTCGGGTACGTCATCGGGACGGCCGACACGCCGGCGTTCGTGAAGCGGTTCCGGGGCGAGTGGCTGCCGTCGGTGGCCGAGCGCTGGCCGCTCACCGACGACCCGCTGGTGCGGATCCTGCACGACCCCGAGCGGATGCTGCTGCCGGAGCTCGAGCCGTACCCGGCGCACTTCCACATCGACCTGCTGCCGTCACATCAGGGCCAGGGATACGGACGGGCGCTGATCGGGCGGTTCTTCGGCGCTCTGGAGGCCCAGGACGTCCCGGCGGTGCATCTAGGGTTGACTCCACCATTGGCTGATGTCACGGTTCCGGAGTGGATCACTTCGACGTCGTGGTGGTGGGGTCCGGGTTCGGCGGTAGCGTCAGCGCGCTGCGGCTGACCGAGAAGGGGTACCGGGTCGCGGTCCTCGAGGCCGGACGCCGGTTCGCCGACGACGAGTTCCCGCGGTCGTCGTGGGACGTGCGCCGGTATCTGTGGGCGCCGTGGCTCGGGTGCTACGGGATCCAGCGGATCACGCTGCTCCGCGACGTGCTGGTGCTGGCCGGGGCCGGGGTCGGCGGGGGTTCGCTGGTGTACGCGAACACGCTGTACGAGCCGCCGCAGGCCTTCTACGACGATCCCCAGTGGCGGCACATCACCGACTGGAAGGCCGAGCTGGCGCCGTTCTACGACCAGGCGTCGCGCATGCTGGGCGTCGTCCGGTACCCGCGGATGACCCCGGCCGACCGGGTGATGCAGGCGGTGGCATCCGAAATGGGGGTGGAGGACACGTTCCACCCGACGCCGGTGGGGGTGTTCCTGGGGACGCCCGGTGTGTCGGTGCCGGATCCGTACTTCGGCGGGGCCGGGCCGGTGCGGACCGGGTGCACGCATTGCGGCGAGTGCATGACCGGATGCCGGCACAACGCGAAGAACACGCTGGTCAAGAACTACCTGCATCTGGCCGAGGCCGGCGGGGCGGTCGTCTTCCCGCTCACCACGGCGACGGCGATCCGGCCCCTGCCGACCGGCGGCTACGCCGTCGACACGGTACGGACCGGACGTCGGGAGCGGCGGACGTTCACGGCGTCGCAGGTGGTCGTGGCCGCGTCGGCGCTGGGGACCCAGCGGCTGCTCCACTTCTCCCGGGACGCCGGCCATCTGCCGGGGTTGTCGCCCCGGCTCGGGGTGCTGGCCCGGACCAATTCGGAGGCGTTGCTCGGAGCGAATCGTCTGCGCGTGGAGGAGGGGGAGAACTTCGCCGACGGGGTCGCGATCACGTCGTCGTTCCACCCCGACTCCCAGACGCACATCGAGCCGGTCCGGTACGGCCGGGGGAGCAACTTCATGGGCCTGCTCACGACCGTGCTCCCGCCGCCGGGGAAGCCCCGGTGGGTCGGGTGGCTCCGGGAGATGGTGCGCAACGTCGGGAAGGCGCGCCACATCCTGTGGCTGAGGCGATGGTCGGAGAGGACGATCATCCTGCTCGTGATGCAGTCGGTCGACAATTCACTGACGACGTACACCAAGCGCGGTCTGTTCGGACGACGACGGATGACGACCCGGCAGGGCCACGGGGCGCCGAACCCGACGTATCTGCCGCTGGGGCATGAGGCCACCCGGCGGACGGCCGAGCGCATCGGGGGCATGGCCGGCGGGACGCTGGTCGAGGCGTTCGACGTGCCGATGACCGCGCACTTCATCGGTGGGTGCGCGATCGGCGATTCGCCCGAGACCGGGGTCGTGGACCCGTACCACCGGGTCTACGGATATCCGGGGCTGCACGTGGTGGACGGGGCGGCGCTGTCGGCGAACCTCGGCGTGAACCCGTCGCTGTCGATCACCGCCCAGGCCGAGCGGGCGATGGCGTTCTGGCCGAACCGCGGCGAGCCCGATCCGCGTCCGGCGCCGGGTGCGCCGTACCGACGCCTGGAGCCGATCCCGCCCCGGAACCCGTCCGTGCCCCCGCACGCCGAAGCCGCCCTCCGCCTCCCGCGGAATGCCCCACCGGCCACTAGCTAGCGCGATTCCCTGTGGGGTAGTGGGGCGCACTACGCTTGCGTCTTATGAGTGTTCCGCCCCCGGTGCTTGTCGTCGACTTCGGTGCGCAGTACGCGCAGCTCATCGCCCGCCGGATCCGGGAAGCGAAGGTCTACTCGGAGATCGTGCCGCACACGATGCCGGTCGAGGAGATGCTCGCGCGCCGGCCCGCGGCGATCATCCTGTCCGGCGGCCCGTCGAGCGTCTACGCCGACGGCGCTCCGGGCGTCGACTCGACGATGTTCGACGCCGGCGTCCCGGTCTTCGGCATCTGCTACGGCTTCCAGGCCATGGCCCAGGCCCTCGGCGGCACCGTCGCCCACACCGGCAACCGCGAGTACGGCGGCACCAAGCTCACGGTCCTCGACCCCGGCGTCGTCTTCGCCGGTCTGCCGACCGAGCAGGACGTCTGGATGAGCCACGGCGACGCGGTCTCCCAGGCCCCGGACGGCTTCCTGGTCACGGCCGCGACCGCGGGCGCCCCGGTCGCCGCGTTCGAGAACACCGACCGCGGCTTCGCCGGGGTCCAGTTCCACCCCGAGGTGCTCCACACCGCCCAGGGCCAGAAGATGCTCGAGCGCTTCCTCTACGAGGTCGCGAAGATCAGCCCCGACTGGACGATGGGCAACGTCATCGCCGATCAGGTCGCCGACATCAAGCAGCGGGTCGGCACCAAGCGGGTGATCTGCGGGCTGTCCGGCGGCGTCGACTCCGCGGTGGCCGCCGCGCTCGTCCACGAGGCCGTCGGCGACCAGCTGACCTGCGTCTTCGTCGACCACGGACTGTTGCGCGATGGCGAGGCCGAGCAGGTCGAGAAGGACTACGTCGCCTCCACCGGCATCAAGCTCAAGGTCGTCGACGCGCAGGAGCAGTTCCTCCGCGAGCTCGCCGGCGTCACCGACCCCGAGCAGAAGCGGAAGATCGTCGGCCGGGAGTTCATCCGGACGTTCGAGGCCGCCGAGCGCGAGCTGATCGCCGAGGCCGGCGAGCACGGCGAGACGATCGAGTTCCTGGTGCAGGGCACGCTCTACCCGGACGTGGTGGAGTCCGGGGGCGGCACCGGAACCGCGAACATCAAGAGCCACCACAACGTCGGCGGGCTCCCGGAAGACCTGCAGTTCTCGCTGATCGAGCCGCTGCGGACGCTGTTCAAGGACGAGGTCCGCCAGGTCGGCCTGGAGCTCGGCCTGCCCGAGGCGATCGTCTGGCGGCAGCCGTTCCCGGGCCCCGGGCTCTCGATCCGGATCATCGGCGAGGTCACCGCCGAGCGCCTCGACCTGCTCCGGCAGGCCGACGCGATCGTCCGCGAGGAGATGTCCGCGGCCGGGCTCGACCGCAGCATCTGGCAGTGTCCGGTGGTCCTGCTGGCCGACGTCCGCAGCGTCGGCGTCCAAGGCGACGGGCGGACGTACGGGCACCCGATCGTGCTGCGTCCGGTCACCAGCGAGGACGCGATGACCGCGGACTGGGCCCGGGTGCCGTTCGACGTGCTGTCGCGGATCTCCACCCGCATCACGAACGAAGTTGCAGAGGTCAACCGGGTAGTGCTCGACGTGACGAGCAAGCCCCCGGGCACGATCGAGTGGGAGTAACTACCCCTGTTCGGGGGGCCCGAAGCGGACTGTGAGCAGTCTCACTGAAGTGGCTCAGGTGGGGTACCGTAGACCGAGCCGCACACGGATGAGCTGCGGTGCTGCCGTTCAGTCCAGGGTCCGTACGGGGGATCGGATCGCGTAGTGGCCCCATTTGGGGGCTCTTCCGCTTGGGCGGCGACTCGACGGGGAACACATACTTTCTGGTCGAACATCTGAACGCGGCGAGACGTGTATGCGAATGTACGTCCGCTAGTTCGGGACTAGGCCCGTCGCACGGATCGGCGGCGCCTTCGAAGCCGGCTGATGCCCAGGAGGAATTCGGGGTGCAAGCGAGACCATGGCGGCGCAGTTCAGGCCGTCCCCGTCCGGCTGGCCGTCGGTGGAGTCGAGGACTCCGCCGCGGCGGCACATTCGCTCGTCGCGTGCTGGTGAGGCGGCGCGGCGGGGTCGACGCGGGCGGTCCGCCCGGCGCCGACGAGATGCAGCCGGTCGGTCCTTACACCACGCTCACCTGGCCCGATGGGGAGTCTCAGCGGGTGGGTGACCCGGTGCACGGAGTTGCGGTTCGTCGGCGCCGGACCCGTCCGGCCTCCGAGACCACCGCTGAGCGGCTCGCGGCCGAGGCACCGCAGGCAGCCCCGCTGCTGACCGGGGAGAAGACGATCGCCCGTCGCTGCCAGTTCGCGCTGGTGCAGTCGTGCACGCTGGCGAGCCTGATGCTCGGCCTGGCCGCGATCTTCGCCGTCCTGCACGGCGAGGTGCGCATCGCCGCGGCCGTGCTGCTCGGGTGCGTCCTGTTCGACGGCGCCGACGGCGCGCTGGCCCGGCTGTTCGGCGTTTCGACGCCGTTCGGGGCGCAGATGGACTCGCTCGCCGATATGTGCTCGTTCGGCATCGCGACGCCGGTCGTGGTGTTCGCGTGGCTCACCGGGCCGAGCCCGACCGCGGTGGCCGGGGTGGCGTGCGCACTGATCGCGGTGTGCGCGGCGATCCGGCTGGCCCGCTTCAACGTGTCGCCGAAGAACGGCCGGTTCTTCTCCGGCGTGCCGACGACGATCGCCGCGGCGATCGCGGTGATCGCGGTGCTGGTGCGCCCGGACGCCGGCCGGTGGGCGGCTCCGCTGTTCGTGGCCGCGCTGGCGATCGCGATGGTGAGCTCGTTCCCGTACCTGAAGATCGGGGCGCTCAGGCGGGTGCCGAAGTGGCTGTTGCCGGTCGGTGCGGTTGCGGTGGCGCTCGACCCGACGACGACGCTGGGCCTCCTGGTCGGCGCGTACCTGCTCAGCGGCCCCCTACTCTGGGCCCGCCAGAAGCGCGGTATCGCCGCCGTCTAGGCAGCAAAAAGGGCGGCCCCTCGACGGGGGCCGCCCTTTTCGTGTTCTAGGTCCAGCGGGCCAGGACCGTCTCGCCGCCCACTACCCGCTCGCCCGGGGAGACCAGGGGCTCGGCGGCCGTGGCCGGGAGGTATACGTCGGTGCGGGAGCCGAAGCGGATCAGGCCGTACCGCTCGCCCTTGGCGAGCAGCGCCCCGACCCCGGCCCGGTTGACGATCCGCCGGGCGATCAACCCCGACCGCTGGGCCACGACGACCCGCCCGTGCACGGTCTCGAGCACCGTGTAGCAGGCCACGTTGTGCTCCGCGGCCGCGGTCATCGCGTTCGCGTACCCGCCCTCCTCGCGGAGCACCGACACGACCCGCCCGGCCACCGGCGACCGGTTCACGTGCACGTCGAGCACGGACAGGAACACCGAGATCCGCAGCCACTCGTCGGTGCCGAACCGGGTGTCGGTCAGCCGCTCGACCGCGAGCACCTTGCCGTCGGCCGACGACACGACGGCCTGCGGGTCGTCGGGCACGATCCGGCGCGGGTCGCGGAAGAACGCGGCCACCGGCAGCGCCAGCGCGGCCGGCACCAGCCAGGCCTTCGACCGCGGACGCACCAGCTTCGTCAGCGCCGCCGCGCCCAGCGCGAGCCCGCCGAACGCGACGCCGTTCGAGTCGATCCCCATCCGCTTGGTGACCGCGACGTGGCTCGGCACCTCCGCCGGGCCCAGCCGGGCGGCCAGGTGCGGCGTCGCCGGCGTGAACCGCAGCTGGTGCACCCGCAGCGGCGGGAACGACCGGAACACCCGGTCGGTGCGCACCGCGTGATCGTCCACCACCCCGGAGAGCGGGTCGCTCGCGGTCGCGTCGGTGGCCACGGTCAGGACGCCGTCCGCGGCCAGCAGCGGCCGGATCCGGTCGACGACGGTCGGGTGCAGCGCCGGCCGCGCGACGACCGCGACGTCGACCGGCGTGGGCAGCTCGGCGGGCAGATCTTTCCGCACGGTCACCCGGCCGGCGAACGTCTCGTCGCTGCCCAGCAGGTCGTCGACCGGCCCGTCGGCGACGACGATGACCTGGTCGTTCGGCATGATCACGCCGAGAACCCGGTCGACCACCGTATCGCCGCTGGTCACGCCGACCACGAGGACGGTCTTCGGCCCGGGGTGCCGGGCGACCTCGGCGGTCAGCGCCTTCGCGGCCACCGGCCCGACGGCGCGGTCGGACAGTGCGAGCGGGCCGGCGTCCGGCCGGGGGAAATCTGCGTGGTCTGCCATAACTCACCCTGCGTGTCGGCTTTTCCGTCCGAACCCCAACAGCCGGACGCGGCCCCAGCATATTGCCGAGGCCGCGTCCGGCTGGTCGGTCGGTCAGCGCTCGGTCGGCGGAGCGGTGTCGACGCGGATCACCGCGGCCAGCGCGCAGAGCCCGAGTATGCCGGTGAGCAGCACCGCGATCATGAGGCTGCGCCTCCGTCCCGGTCGGCCGGCAGCCGCTTCGTGTTCCCGTCCGTCGGCTCGTGCACCGGCAGGTCCGCGGTCGCTGCCTCGTCGTCGCCGGATTCGATGGCCGACGCTTCGGCGTCCGCCTTCTCCTCGTCCGGAGTGGATTCGGACGGACGGTCGAGGACCGCGGTGCCGGTCGGCGAAGCCGGGCCGGCGTGAGCGGGATCCTCGAAGCCGGCCTCGCGGTAGGCCGCGGCGATCGCGTCCGCGTCGAGGACGCCGTCGACGCGCGGGAGCTGCATCGACGCGAGGAACGGATCGTTGTACGGGTCCGGCTCGTGCAGCGCCGGCTGCGGCGCCGGCGGCACCGTCAGCGGAGACTCGACCTGCTGACGTTGCGGACGCAGCGCGCTGATCAGCCCGACGAGCCCGATGATCAGCAGCAGGCTGGCGCCGATCCACGCGGCCGGGACGTGCAGCGGGTCGCTGCTGATCATCGCGACGCCCCACCAGGCCACCGCGGCGGTGAACAGCAGCGCGAAGACCAGCGAGACGCTGTCGACGGGGTGCCGCTTCATCGAACGACCTCCAGGTCACCGGCGCCGTGGTGGATGACCAGCTTGAGGTCGCTGGCGTCCGCCCCGTTCGCACCGTAGTCGGAGTAGCTGCCGTCCAGGCCCACACCGTTGTCGCGGTGGTCGAAGATCTGGGCGTCGCCGGCGCCCATGTCGTAGTCGACCGTGACGTCGACGTCCGGCGGGAGCGTGATCTTCGTGTCGCCGAAGCCGGTGTTGATGTCGATCGTCCGGGTGACGCCGGTGAAGTCGATGTTGCTGAGGTCGAGGTCGAAGTCGCCGGCGCCCACCTCGTAGCGGGGCAGGACCTGCTCGATCGCGAGCGGCGCGTAGCTGACGTCCCGGCGGCCGTTCGGGCCGCCGTCGGAGTTCTCGGCGGCCGCGCCGATGCCCAGCAGGAGGGTGAGGACCACGCCGATCGGGATCAGCCAGCGGGCCCGCCCGAACCAGGTGCCGACGAGCAGGCCGGCGGCGATGATCCCCAGGGCGAGGGCGACGAACGCGGCGAACGGGATGTGTACGCCGGCCGAGCTGATGATCAGCAGCACGACGATCGCCAGGCAGGCTACGGAGATCGTCAGCCGGCCGAGGATCGAGCGCTCCCTCTTGCGCTTGGCCTTGCGTCCGGTGGGCGGGTACGGCGGGACGACCGGGGGCATGGCCGGGCCGCCCTGGGGGCCGTACGGGCCGTAGGGCGCGAACGGGGGCGTGTAGGGGTCGGCGTACTGCGTGCCGTAGCCCGGGGCGCCGTAGGCGGTCGCGTTGTAGCCGGGGGTGCCGTAGTTCGGGGCGCCGTAGTTCGGGGCGCCGTAGTTCGGGGTGCCGTAGGCGGGGCCGTTGTTGCCGGGGGTGCCGTAGGTCGGGGTGCCGTAGGTCGGGGTGCCGTGGCTCGGGGCGCCGCAGGCGGCCGGGCCGTAGGGCGGGGCTCCGGACGACGGGACTCCGGAGGCGGGGGCGTAGCCCGGGGCTCCGGCGGGCGCGCCGTAGGCGGGCGCCTCGGCCGACGGGCCGTAGGACGGGGGCTCGGGAGCCGACGGGGGGATCGGCGCGGTGACCGGGGCGTCGGCCGGGGAGCCGGCCGGGGCGCCGGCGGCGGCCCAGCTGCCGGTGGCCTTGGATGCGGTGCCGGTGGCCGTGGATGCGGTGCCGGTGGTCGCGGATGCGGCGCCGGTGGTCGCGGATGCGGTGCCGGTCGGTTCGGGGCCCGACGGGGCCGTGGGGTCGCTCACGTCGGCGCTGGAGGGCGCGGAGGGGACGGTCGGGTCGGTCGGGGCGTTGCCGGGGTCAGCACCGAAGATCGCGCCGCTCGGCGCGGTCGGCGATCCGCCCCCGCCAGGTCCACCCCCGCCAGGTCCACCCCCGCCGGGGCCGCCGGGGCCGCCGGGGGCGGTCGGGCCGCCGGGGGCGGGGGGCCAGCCGGGGGGTGGGGGGTAGCTGCCTGGGCCGGCGGCGGTCGCGCCGACCGGGGCCGGCGGGTAGCTGTGGTGCTGGCCGGTGCGTCGGAGCAGCATCATCCCTCCGATGAGGCAGGCCGCGAGCAGCAGCGTCGACGGGAGCCCGTTCGAGAACGACGCGACGAGCACGATCGCGGCCAGCGCGATCAGCCCGACGGTCGCGGCCGGCGAGGTCCCGGAGCGCCCGCGTCCGAGCAGCGACTCCAGCGGCGAAGCGGGCTCGTCGTCCACCGGCAACACGATCCACGCCACCAGGTAGAGCAGCGCACCGACGCCGCCGAAGAACACCAGCACGGTGAGGATGACCCGGAACAGGATCGGGTCGGTCCCGGTGGTGCGGCCGAGTCCGGCGCACACCCCGGCGATGACCTTCCCCTGCTTCGTCCGCGTCAGCGACCGGTACCGGTTCCAGGCGGACCCGTGCCCGGGCCCGGCGCCCCAGGGCGCGCCCGGAGGCGGCGGTGCGCCACCACCCGGCGGCGGAGGAGTCGGTCCCGAGGGCGGAGTCGGCCCGGCGGACGGGGGCGTGGGCCCGGCGGACGGCGTCGACCCGGCTGATGCGGAGTCCGACGCCGCGGCGGAGCCGCTGGGCGAGGTGGAGCCGGTTTCCGGCGTTGGCTCGCGATGGGGGTCGAGGCTGTCCATGGCATCGATACTCTCGGCCGGGAGGCTCCCGGACCATCGGGCACGACCCTGACCGGACCCTGATTCGCCCGGGGCCGGGATCTCGGGGAAGCTCCCCGTGGTCAGCGAGCCCGGTTGATGTGACGATCGGAGACGTCAACCTGTGAACCCGGGAGGAACGATCACTACGCCAGCCCACCGCGGGCCCGGCGCCGGCCCCGCCGAGGCCCCTCCCGCGCCCCAGTCCACGCCCACTGCCGCGTACGCCGACGCGCCGTACGCGGAGCCCCCGTACGCCGACGCGCCCTATGCCGACGCGCAGCGTCTGGCCGCGCAGTACCTCGCCGCGGCCCAGCAGGCCGCCGCCGAGCGCACCCGCTCCGCGGAAGAGATGCGCGAGGCCGCCGCCCGGATCGCCGCCAAGCACTCCGACGCGGCCCGCCGCAACGCCGAGAAAGCCTCGGCCCGCCACCTGGCCACGCACGGCGCGGCGGCCGAGCGGGCCGCGGCCGCCGCCCGCAAGGTGGCCGCCGCCGCGACCCGCGCGGCCACCGGCGTCACCGTTCCCGGCGCCCCGGCGGCCCCGCCCGGGTTCGTCGAGTCGGGCCTGTCGACGGCCTCCGGCGTGCCGATCCGCCGGCTCTACCGGCGGACCGACGACCGCGTGCTCGGCGGAGTCGCGTCCGGTATCGCCGAGCACGTCGGCGCCCGGCCGCTCGTCGTCCGGCTCGTGTTCCTCGTGCTGCTGGCGTTCGGCGGCCTCGGTGCGGTGCTCTACGCGGTGTTCTGGGCCGTGCTGGCGATCGACCCGGCCGCCGAGCAGCGCGGCCGCCGCCGCGACACCGGGCAGCTGGTCGCGTTCGTCGTGTTCGGCCTGGGCATCATCGTCGTGCTGCTCGGCGTCGGCGGGAACAGCCAGCTGGTGCTGGTCTGGTGTCTGGGCGTCGTCGCGGTCGGGGCCGCGCTGGTCTGGCGCCGGGCCGACCCGGTCCAGCGGCAGCGCTGGGTCGCGGCCGCGCCGCAGGTGCCGTGGCTCGGGCCGGTGCTGGCCGGTGGCCGCGGAATGATGGCGGTCCGGCTGCTCGGTGGCGGCGTCCTGGTGATGGTCGGGCTGGTCGGCTTCCTCGTCTTCTCCGGCGAGTGGGAGTCGGTCCGCGACGGTCTGCTGTTCGGCGGCGTGCTGCTGGCCGGCGTCGCTCTGGTGCTGGCGCCCTGGCTGGCGCAGATCATCATCGAGCTGCGCGCCGAGCGCAGCGAGCGCATCCGCTCGCAGGAGCGGGCCGAGATCGCGGCGATGGTCCACGACCAGGTGCTGCACACGCTGGCGCTGATCCAGCGCCGGTCGGCCGACCCGCGCGAGGTGGCCCGGCTGGCCCGCGGTCAGGAGCGCTCGCTGCGCAACTGGCTGTACAAGCCGACCGCGTCCGCGGCCGAGCGGATCGGGGCCGCCCTGGAGGAGGCCGCGGCCGAGGTCGAGGACGCGTTCGCGGTGAGCGTCGACGCGGTCGTCGTCGGCGACTGTGCGCTCGACCCGGGGCTGACCGCGCTGGTCCAGGCGTCCCGCGAGGCTTTGGTCAACGCGGGCAAGCACGCCGGGGTAGCGTCCGTGTCGCTGTACGCCGAGATCGAGCCCGACCAGGTCAGCGTTTTCATCCGGGACCGCGGCCGGGGCTTCGACCCGAAGGACGTGGACGACGACCGGCACGGCGTGCGCGGCTCGATCCTCGGCCGGATGGAGCGGCACGGTGGTAAGGCAGAGATCCGGAGCAGCCCGGGCAGCGGTACCGAGGTCCGGCTGACGATGAAACGCACGAACGGTGACTGACATGACGACGCCAACTGACGCCCGGGTCCGGGTCGTCCTGGTCGACGACCACGGGATGTTCCGGGCCGGGGTCCGGGCCGAGCTCGGTGGATCGGTCGAGGTCGTGGGGGAGGCCAGTACGGTGCCCCAGGCGGTGTCGGTGATCACCGCGCTCACCCCCGACGTCGTGCTGCTCGACGTCCATATGCCTGATGGTGGTGGCCGAGCCGTCCTCGAGGCCATCCGTCCGACGTTGCCGCAGGTGAAGTTCTTGGCTCTGAGCGTGTCGGACGCGGCCGAGGACGTGATCGGTCTGATCCGGGCCGGAGCCCGGGGCTACGTGACCAAGACGATCGCGGCGGACGAACTGGCCGACGCGGTGAAGCGGGTCGCCGACGGGGACGCGGTGTTCTCGCCGCGGCTGGCCGGGTTCGTGCTGGACGCGTTCACGCAGCGGCCGGAGACCGTGGTGCGGGATCCGGAGCTCGACCTGCTGACGAACCGCGAGCGCGAGGTGCTCCGTTTACTCGCCCGCGGCTACGCGTACAAAGAGATCGCGTCGGAGCTGTTCATCAGCGTCAAGACGGTAGAGACGCACGTGTCGTCCGTCCTCCGCAAACTCCAGATGAGCAACCGCTACGAACTCTCCAGGTGGGCCGTCGACCGGCGGCTCATCTGAAACAGCACGAAGGCCCGCGCACAACTGCGCGGGCCTTCGCTGTCTGATCACTCCGACTCGGCGAGCAGGCCGTACAGGCGACGGCGGGCCTCGGTGAGGATCTCCACCGCCTTCTGCCGCTGCTCCTCCGTGCCTACCTGGGCCACCTGGCCGGCGGCCTGGACCACCGGGCCGATCGCCTGGTGCAGGTCGATCACGCTCTGCTCGACGCCCTCGGACGCCTGCGCCCACGGAGCCGGCTGCTCGGCCAGCGCGTCGGCCTCGGCGCGGCCACTGTCGGTGAGCGAGACGAGACGCTTCCCGTCGGTCTCCTCGATCGTGACCAGCCCCTCGTCCTCCATCAGCTGGAGAGCGGGGTAGAGCGAGCCCGGGCTCGGCCGCCACATTCCGTTACTGCGCTCGGCGATCTCGCCGATCATCTCGTAACCGTGCATCGGCCGCTCGCGGAGCAGGACCAGAACAGCGGCGCGGACGTTGCCACGCCGGCCCCGACGCCCGCCCCGGCCGTGCGGGCCGAACGGACCACCGAAACCCGGACCCCCCGGACCGAAGCCCGGACCCCCGGGCGGAAACGGCGGCGGACCGCCGAAACCGGGAAAGAAACCATGCCGACCACGGCCACGGCCGCGGTGCTCATGAGGTGTGCGGTACATGAGTGCCTCCTGTGTAGATGTAGTACCGATGCACTAACGATATATCGGAAACACATCGACACGCAAGCCCCAGCGAGATCAACTAGTTAGCCGGGCTCGGCCTAACGGCCCATCCGGAGCCGCCGCATCGGATCGGACGCCCCACCGGGGGCCCCAAAGGGCTGTTTGGCCGCATACCATCGGTACATCTCGCTTTCCTGTCTCGGCGACCGACTGGGGGTGATCGCTCACTATGTCGACGCATCTCGTTGACAACGGCTGGGCGTCAAATGGCCGCTGCTGTCCTGGGCGGGCCGAGGCATGAGCGCCGAGGCCACCCCGTTCGGGTCGAATCCGACTCAGCCGCTCGGTCGGCGCGCGTCAACTGACGCGGAAACCGGCGGAACGGTAACGGGGGGGCCGGTCAGAGCCTTCCGGGCTCTCCTGCGCGGAACAGCAAATCCGCGAGACGACGACCCGCTGCACACGCTCCTCGGGCTGCACCGCACCGTGCACCCCAAGGCCGACGTCGAGGTACTCCGCCGGGCCTACACGATCGCGGAGCGTGCTCACCGCGGTCAGATGCGCAAGAGCGGCGACCCGTACATCACGCACCCGCTCGCGGTCACCGAGATCTGCGCCGAGCTGGGCATGGACACCACCGCGCTGGTCGCCGCGATCCTGCACGACACGGTCGAAGACACCCAGTACACGCTCGACCAGCTCCGCGCCGACTTCGGCGACGAGGTCGCGCTCCTGGTCGACGGGCTCACCAAGCTCGACAAGGTCCGCTTCGGCACCGCGGCGGCCGAGGCCGAGACCAACCGCAAGATGATCGTCACCGCCGGCCGCGACCCACGCGTCCTGGTGATCAAGCTCGCCGACCGCGTCCACAACATGCGGACGCTCGGCTTCAAGTCGGGCCCGTCGCAGCAGCGCATCGCGCGCGCGACCAACGAGGTCCTGATCCCGCTGGCCGGCCGGCTGGGCATCCACAAGCTCAAGCGCGAGCTGGAAGACCTCGTCTTCCGCATCCTGCATCCGGACGCCTACCTCGAGGTCGAGCGCCGGGTCGAATCCCGGATGGCCGAGCGCCGGAAGTACCTCGACGACCTGGTCGAGGGTGCGGCCGCCGAGCTGCGCGGGGCCCGGATCAAGGCCACGGTCACCTGGCGCGAGCGTCACCTGAAGTCGGTCTGGAAACAGATCAACAAGACGCCCAACGCGCCCGACGACTTCATCGGCGCCGACCGGCTCGTCGTCGTCATCGAGGGTGAGCCGACCGACTGCTACGCGGCGCTGGGCATCATCCACGGGCGCTGGCACCCGATCCCGGGCCGGTTCAAGGACCACATCGGCGTCCCCAAGTTCAACATGTACCAGTCGTTGCACACGACGGTGATCGCGCCCGACGGCCGCTGTGACGTGCTGATCCGCACCGAGGGCATGAACCGGGTCGCCGAGTACGGCATCGCCGCGCTGCACCGCTTCGGTCGCGACCGCGTCGGCGACGCGGCGGCCGAGCTCGAGTGGCTGCAGCGGGTGCTCGACTGGGAGGGCGACGCCGCCGAGCCGGGCGAGTTCATGGACTCGCTGCGCTCCGGCCTGGCCGACCACGAGGTCATGGTGTTCACGCCGAACGGCCGGGCGATCAGCCTGCCCGAGAACGCGACCCCGGTCGACTTCGCCTACGCGGTCTCCACCCACCTCGGCGACCGGTGCATCGGCACCAAGGTGAACGGCCAGCTGGTACCGCTGGCCCGGCCCCTCTCCGACGGCGACGTAGTGGAAGTCCTCACGTCGCCGTCCGAGTATTCGGGGCCGAGCGAGGAGTGGCTGCGGTTCGCGAAGAGCCCGCAGGCCCAGATCCAGATCCGCCGCTGGTTCGCCGAAGACGTCTCCGAGGTCTCGATCGAGAACGGCCGGCGTGACATCGCGGCCGCGCTGGCCGTCGAGGGCCGCGTGCTCGCCCACGACCGGCCGCTCTCGATGCTGGCCCGATCGCTCGACCTGCCCGACCACGACTCGCTCTGCGCCGCGGTGGCCGACGGCCGCCTCGACCCGGCCGACGTCGCCAAGCGCCTGATCCTGATCGTCGACGGGCCCGGGGAACCTACCTGACCGTGATCGTGTGCTCGACCACGTCGGTGCGGGCGCCGTCGGCGGCCGACTCGCGGTAGACCGTGAGCTTGTAGGTCCCGGCCTCCCGGGCCTCGACCGTGAACTGGAACGGCTGCTTCTGGGTGCTGCCCGCGCTCGCGTAGCCGGTGATCGGCTCGCCCGGCCCGTCCAGGCTCCAGAGCAGCGTCCCTTCGAACGCCACGCCCGACCCACGGACGACGAAGCTGCGACCGACGGTCGCGCCGTTGGCCGGCGCGCTCAGCGTGATCGCCGCGTCGGTGGCCGCGGCTCCGCTCATCGGGCTCGCCGCCGTCGTGGCCGCGGTCACGGCACTCGATTCCGACGTCGTGGGAGCCGCGCTTTCCGGGCTGTCGTCACTGCTGCAGCCCGTGACCAGGCCGACGAGTGCCAGCCCTACCCCGATGATCGTGATGCCGTGTCGCCGCATGAAGCTCCCCCCGCTGGTCCTCGACATGCTCTAGCCTGCCGGGCGCGAGGTCGAGTACCGACGCATTCGTTTTGTCGGATTAGTCCGGAGAGACGCCGATGGCAGTGTCATTGCTCGGGTCCGAGGAAGTACTCGTCCATCGGCACCCGCACGTGCGGGTGCTGGTCCGGCCCGCGGTGATCATCGTCGTCGTGGTGGGGCTGGCCGGGCTGCTCGTCGTCGTCGTGTCGCAGTCGTCGACCCGGTGGGGCGTCGTCGCGGTGGCGGCGGTGGTGCTGCTGGCGACGGCGACCCGGCCGGTGCTGCACTGGCTCACGACGACGCTCACCGTCACCGATCGGCGTCTGCTGCTGCGCTCCGGCGTGCTGGCCCGGTACGGACGGGACATCCCGCTCGGCCGGATCGACGACGTGTCGTTCGAGCAGACGCTGCTGGAGCGGATGCTGGGCTGCGGCACGCTCTACGTCGAACTGGGCGCCGACCGGGACGTCATCGTGGTGCAGAACGTCCCGCGCGTCGCCCACGTCCACGCGGTGATCTACGAGCTGCTCGAAGAGCGGCTGGACCTCGACGAGTTCGAAGACGAGTTCGAGAGCGACTAGCCCTCGGCGCGGGCCGCCTCGCGGTCTTCCCGCGGGGCGGGCACGGCGGCCTCGGCCGTGGTCTCCAGCTCGTCGACGAGGGCCTCGGCGGACTCCGGCGGCGCGGCCGCGACCGCGGCCACCGCCACGTCCTCGGCCGGAACGACGACGTCGCCGAACACGAAGCGCTTGTAGGACCAGAACCGGAACAGCGTCGCGACGCCGACCGCGAACAGCCGCACGATGTTCAGCGCCAGCTGATCGTGCAGATCGAAGCCGTACTTCGCGACCCCGACGATCGCCGCGGTGATCGCCAGCCCGACCCCGTTGAGCGCGAAGAACAGCGTGTACTCGCGCCGCAGCCCGGACCGCTCGTGCTTGCGGAACGTCCAGTGGCGGTTCGCGAAGTACGCCAGCGTCGTCGCCACGGTCGTGGCCACGATCTGCGCCTTCACCGGACCGATCACGAACAGCAGGTTGAAGATCGCGGTGTCGACCACGAAGTTCACCGCGCCGATCACGCCGAACGACGCCAGCTGCTTGAAGAGCCCGTCGCGGCCGGCGCGAACCTTCGCCAACAAAGTCACGTGCGCCACGATAGAGACTCGATGCACGTCACCATGAGTCATTGGTCAGATGGTGGCCCGGTCCGGCTCGTAGAGCGTGTCCTCCGGGTGCAGGAACACCCAGCGCCGGTAGGCCCAGAACCGGAACGCGGTGGCGACCGCGATCGCGAACAGCTTGACCACGTTCAACGCGGCCACGTGCTCGACGTGGAACACGTACGACGCGATGCCGAGGATGCCCGCGGTGATCACGAGCCCGATCGCGTTGAAGACGAAGAACAGCAGGTACTCGCGACGCAGACCGGACCGGGCCCGGTGCCGGAACGTCCAGTGCCGGTTCATGAAGTACGACGACGTGGCCGAGATCACGGTCGAGACGACCTGCGCCTTGATCGGGCCGATCGACAGCACCGCGTTCCAGACCGCGAAGTCCAGCACGGTGTTGACGACGCCGATGATGCCGAACTTCGTGAGCTCCTTGATCAGCGCGTGCCAGCGGTCGCGGAGACGGCGGACGAAGTTCACCGATCGAGGATATGCGCCGTCGTTCCGCGCTGCTCGCGGGGCAAGGTCGTGCATGATCTGGGCACGGCTGGAGGGCGTCCCCGGTTCGACCGGCCCGCCGGTTAGCCTTTCGGTCATGCACCCCCGTACCGGACTCCCGGTAGTCGGCATGGTGGGCGCCGGCCAACTCGCCCGGATGACCCACCAAGCCGCGATCGCCCTCGGGCAGTCACTGCGCCTCCTCGCCGCCCACCCCGACGACGGTGCCGCGCTCGTCGCGTCCGACGTCCTGATCGGCGACCACACCGACCTGGCCGCGCTCCGCAAGCTCGCGGCCGGCTCCGAGGTCGTGACGTTCGACCACGAGCACGTGCCGCCGGAGCACCTGCGCGCGCTGGTCGCCGACGGCGTCACGGTCTACCCGGGGCCGGACGCGCTGATCCACGCGCAAGACAAGCAGGTGATGCGGTCGCGGTTGGCCGAGCTGGGCGCGCCGATACCGCGCTGGGCGCCGGTCACGTCGGTCGCGGACGTGGAGCGATTCGGGTTTCCCGCCGTGCTGAAGGCCGCTCGGGGCGGCTACGACGGCCGTGGCGTCTGGATGATCGACTCCGCGGACCAGGTGCAGGAACTGCTCAACGCCGGTACCCCGCTGATCGTCGAGGAGCGGGTACCGCTGGTGCGGGAGCTGGCCGCGGTCGTCGCCCGGTCGCCGTTCGGGCAGGTGGCCGCCTGGCCGGTCGTCGAGACCGTGCAGCGGGACGGCATCAACGTCGAGGTCGTCGCGCCGGCGCCGGGGCTGTCGGAAGACCTGGCGATCGAGGCCCAGGAGCTGGCGATCCGGCTCGCCGCCGAGCTGGGCGTCGTCGGGGTGTTGGCGGTCGAGCTGTTCGAGACGGCGTCCGGGATCGTCGTGAACGAGCTGGCCATGCGTCCGCACAACTCGGCGCACTGGACGATCGAGGGCTCCCGGACGTCCCAGTTCGAGCAGCACCTGCGGGCGGTCCTCGACTATCCGCTCGGCGCCACCGGGCTGACGGCCCCGTACGTCGTGATGGCGAACCTGCTGGGCGGCGACGTGACGCCCCCGAGGCCCGGCGAGTATCCGAAGGGCGGCCACGACAAGCCACCGGCGCAGATGACGCTGGACGAGCGGATCCACCACATGATGGCGGCCGAGCCGGGCGTCAAGGTGCACCTGTACGGCAAGGAACTCCGCCCCGGGCGGAAGGTCGGGCACGTGACCGCGCTCGGCGACGATCTGGACGAGGTTCGCCGCCGGGCCCGGCGGGCCGTGCACTGGCTGCGAGAGGGAGAAGATTCGTGACCGTCGGTTTGATCATGGGCAGCGATTCGGACTGGCCCACGATGAAGGCGGCGGCCGAGGCCCTGACCGAGTTCGGGGTCTCGCACGAAGTGCGGGTCGTCTCGGCTCACCGAACCCCGAAGGCGATGCTCGACTACGCCGAGTCAGCGGCCGCCCGGGGCCTTCGCGTCATCATCGCCGGGGCCGGTGGAGCGGCCCATTTGCCGGGGATGGTCGCGTCGATGACGCCGCTGCCGGTGATCGGCGTCCCGGTGCCGCTGAAGCACCTGGACGGCATGGACTCGCTGCTCTCGATCGTCCAGATGCCGGCCGGCGTCCCGGTGGCCACCGTGAGCATCGGCGGCGCCCGCAACGCCGGGCTCCTGGCCGTCCGGATCCTGGCCGCCGCCGACGACGAGCTGCGGTCGAAGATGCAGACGTTCCAGGACGACCTCCGCGCCCTGGTCGCCACCAAGGACGCGGCCCTGCAGAAGGAACTCAGCTGACGATCGCCATCGGTGGACGGCTCGACCGCCCACCGATGGCCGGATCGGCTCAGCCGCGGGCGAAGGCCTGCAGCCGGTTGACCGTTCCGTTGAACACGTTCTGGTCGACGCCACCGGTTACCCCACTGACGCGGCCGCCGTCTTCGCCATGGACCCACTGCCACATCGTGTAGTAGCCCCAGCCGGACGGAACGCGGGGCCGGGTCGTCCTCGTGTTCGAGATCCAGAGCGGGAAGCGGGAGGTGACCTGCGGCCAGCTCCCGACACAGGTAGCCCACCAGTTCGGCGTGGTGTAGATGACCGCATCGCGCCGGGTGGTACGGCGGTACTCGTTGAGGAACTGCGCGATCCACCGCCGGGTCGACGCCGGGTCGGCACCACAACGACCTTCCAGGTCGAGTGCACCGGGTAGCGTCATGCCGTCGGGCGACCAGCCACCGCCGTGCATCACGAAGTACCGCGCCTGAGTGGTTCCGTCAGACACGCTGAACCGCGCGTAGTGGTACGAACCGCGGATGATTCCGGCGTTGAACGCACCGTTGTACTGACCTGCGAAATAGCGTCGATTGGGAGTGTTGAGACCGTCGGTGGCGAGAATATAGGTCCATCGGACGCCCGCATTACGGACGGCTGCCCAATTGACCGAGCCTTGGTAATTAGAGACGTCCACGCCGGGCACGCCGCTCGGCGCAGTTGCGGCGTCAGCCGGTGTTCTTACGGCTGCGACCAGCAGTAACGCAATGATGGTGAACAAGGGAACGCGTCGGAGCATTTGATCCCCCCGGATGCTGGATGAGTGTCTGCGCCGACTTGGCGAAAGCACGATCGTCACCCGGAACAGGACCGCCAGATTTGCCCGCTAGGAACAGCGCACGGCTGATCTTAGCGATGGGGCGCTTACGCGCTGCCCCCACGAGCGCCGACAAATTCGGGAGTACGCCGTTAGGCGGTGGGACCGTAGGCGGGCCACTCGATCTTGGGGCAGTGGTCCATCACGACCGTGAGCCCGGCGTCCACGGCCCGCCCGGCCGCCTCCTCGTCGACCACGTCGAGCGGCGTCCACACGCCGGAGGCGCCGGCCTCGATCGCCTCGTCGACGTGCGGCCCGACGAACTGGGAGCGGCGGTAGATACCGACCACGTCGACGCCCGGCGGCACGGACGTGTGGCCCTCTTCACCCAGCACGGCTTCCGCCCGCGGGTTCACCGGCACGATCTTCACGCCGTTGCGCTGCAGGAACGCCGCCATCTGGTACACGGTGCGGTACGGCGTGTCGGTGAGCCCCACGAACGCCCACGTCTTCGCGGCCAACAGCTTTCGGATGTCGTCGGCTGAGCTGTGCATGCCCCCAACGTACGTCGAGGCCCGGGCCACCGGCCCGGGCCTCGACGTACGTTGGGGAACTCAGGCGCGGCCCATGCCCCGGTACTCCCAGCCGGCGGCGCGCCACACAGCCGGGTCGAGGCAGTTGCGACCATCGACCACGCGCTTGTGCGCGACGGCGTTGCCCAGCGTCACCGGGTCGGCGTGCCGGAACTCTTCCCACTCGGTCAGCACGACCACCGCGTCGGCGTCCCGGATCGCGTCGAGCGCCGAGGTGGCGTAGGCCACGGTCGGCAGCGCCCGGCGCGCGTTGTCGATGCCCTGCGGGTCGTAGACGGTGACCTGCGCACCCGCCTCGGCCAGCCGACGCGTGACCGCCACGGCCGGCGAGTCGCGCACATCGTCCGAATTAGGCTTGAACGTGGCGCCGAGCACACCGACCCGGGCCCCGTCGAGCGAACCGCCGACGAGCTCCTCCGTCAGCGAGACGGCCTTCTCCCGACGACGGTCGTTGATCTGGTCGACCTCGTTGAGGAACCGCAGCGCGTGCCCGACGCCGAGCTCGTCGGCCCGGGCCTGGAAGGCCCGGATGTCCTTCGGCAGGCAGCCGCCGCCGAAGCCGACGCCGGCCCGCAGGAACTTGTTGCCGATCCGGACGTCGTAGCCGATCGCCCGGGCGAGCTGGGTGACGTCCGCCCCCGCGACCTCGGAGACCTCGGCCATCGCGTTGATGAACGAGATCTTCGTGGCCAGGTACGAGTTGGCCGCGACCTTCACCAGCTCCGCGGTCGGGAAGTCGGTGACGACGGTCGGGACCTCGCGGTCTTCGGCCACGCCGAGCTCGTAGACGCCCTTGTAGGTGGCCTCCAGCATCTGCTGGGCCCACTCGCTCTTGACGCCGAACACGAGCCGGTCGGGCCGCAGCGTGTCCTCGACCGCGAAGCCCTCGCGCAGGAACTCCGGGTTCCACGCCACCTCGACGCCGAGGCCGGCGGGCGCGTGCTGCGCGACGAGCTCCTCGACCCATTCCGCGGTGCCCACCGGCACCGTGGACTTGCCGACGACCAGCGCCTTGCGCGTCAGGTGCGGCGCGAGCGAGACCACGGCCGATTCGACGTACCGCATGTCCGCGGCCATCGAACCCGCCTTCTGGGGCGTTCCGACGCAGACGAAGTGCACGTCGCCGAATTCTGCGGCTTCGGCGTACGAGGTCGTGAAGCGCAGCCGGCCGGTCGAGAGATTGCGACGGAGCATCTCGTCCAGGCCGGGCTCGTGGAACGGCACCTGGCCGTCCGCGAGTTTGGTGATCTTGGACTCATCGACGTCGACACCGAGCACTTCGTAGCCGAGTTCGGCCATCGAGACGGCGTGGGTGGCCCCTAGATAACCCGTGCCGAGAACGGTGAGGCGAGGTCGTTGGGGGATCGATTCCGACACGCGTGCTTCCTCCTGTGGCAAGACCCACCGGGTCAGCTCTATTGGGGCCGGGCGGGGTGCAGGGGCCGTCCGGGTCGCTTCAACCGTACGAGCATAGGTGGTGCCTACCATGCCGCACGCTGAACTACTCTCCCCGACCGCTAGAGTCAGAACAACTTAATGAGCGTTAAGGCTCGTGTTCATCTTTTACCAGGACCAATGGGATTTTTCGTCACGGAAGCTTCGTTCGGTATTTACCGGCTTGCGGCAATCTCGCGAACCGCATCGCGCCGACGAGGTGGTCGCACCGCCGGCGGCCACTGTCGACGATCACGAACCGGATCAACCGAATCGTCAGGCCACGCCAGCTCTTGAAGTGATCCCGCGGCCGCGTCCGGTTGTCGCACACTGACTCGGTGCTGTCGGTCTCCGACCTCGAGATGGTGCTCGCCGCGTTGGGTGATCCCGACCCGGTCGTCCGCGAGTCCGCGGCTGTCGTGCTGCGGTATGTCCCGGTCGGTCCCGACGTGGTCCGGGCTGCGGCCCGGTCCGGGCTCTCCCTTCCGGTCGCGGACGTCACTGAGCCGGACGCCGCCGGGCCGCCACCGCGGTCGCCGGCCGAAGTGGCGGAGGCGCTGGCGGCGACGTGGGCGCCGGACATCGAGGCGGCGGTCGGCCGGGAGCTGGCGCAGTCGCCGCTGCGGCACCTGCTGGCCGTGATCGTGCCGGTGCTGCCGCGGCGGGGGCGGGTGGCGTGGGTGCAGCTGCAGGAAGCGGCACCGGCGCTGACCGGGGTGCCGCCGGATGTCGAGCCGACCGGGGACCGGCGCGACGAGCCCTATGCGGCGCTGGCTCGGCTGTTCGCGCTCGGAGACGGCCCGGTCACGCCGACGACGGGCTCGCCGTACGGGGAACGGGGCGGAGGGACGAATTCCGCCCCGCCGCCGACGTCGTCTCCCGCGCCGCCGGCGGTGCAGCCGCCGTACGCCGCGCCGCCGTACGCGGCTCCGCCATACTCCGCGCCGCCGTACTCCGCGCCGCCAAACGCGGCGCCCCCGAACGCGGCGCCCCCGAACGCGGCGCCTCCGAACGCGGCGCCTCCGAACGCGGCGCCTCCGAACGCGGCGCCTCCGAACGCGGCGCCTCCGAACGCGGCGCCTCCGAACGCGGCGCCCCCGTCGTCCGCGCCGCCGTATGCGGCGCCCCCTTCGTCGGCGCCGACGTACCAGGCCCCGCCGGCCTACCCCTCGCAGCCGTTCGGCCCGCCGTCCGCGGAGCCGCCGCGCGCAGCGCCGCCCCCGGATCGGCCGCGGCGGCGGTTTGGGTGGCCCCGCCGGACCAAGCCGCGCCGCACCCCGCCGACGTCCGCCCCGCCGACGTCCGCCCCGCCGCCTTCAGCCCCGCCGCCTTCAGCCCCGCCGACGTCCGCCCCGCCGACGTCCGCCCGGCCGACCTCAGCCCCGCCGACCTCGGCCCCGCCGACCTCCGTCCCGCCGATCTCGGCTCCGCCTGGCGCGGCCCACGCGCCGCCGGCTCGCACCACTCCGGACCGGACCTCGCCGCCGTCACCGGTCGCGGACAGCACTCGGACCGTGTACGCCCGGCTCGACGCCCCGGACACCGTCCCGCCGGAGGTCGAGTTCCACGTCTTCGTCGGGCTCGGCGCCTCACCCCAGGTCGGCGCGATCTCGTCCCCGCTCTCGGTGTCGTCGGACCCGTTCACGTTGGGCATCCAGGTCTTCGCGGAAGGCTTCCGCGTGCTCGGTGAGGGGCTGAGTCACCAGCTCCTGGTCCACGACGGCGACCCGTATCCGTACGCGCTGGTGCGGCTGGTCGCCGCGGCCGGCCCCGACTTCCTGCCGGAACGGGCGTTACAAGCGGTCTTCACCGTCGACGGCCAGATCATCGGCGTCGCGTCCCGGACGATCCGCATCGCCACCCCGCCCCCGGCCCCTTCCACCCCGCCCCCGGCCCCTTCCACCCCGCCCCCGGCCCCTTCCGCCCCGCCGTACGCCGCCGCCCCGCCAAGCGCCGCCGGCGCCGCTGGCCCGGTTAGCGCGGCCGGCCCGGCGAGCGCCGTCGGCTTCGCCCAGGTTCCGCCGCCCGCCGCCCGCGCTCGGGCGCCGATGCCACCCCCGATGCCGCCCTCGGCACCGCTCGCGCCCCCGGCAGGACAGGCGCCAGGGGTCGACTGGGTGCTGCCGACCGACCCGGACGCTCAGCCCGACCTCGAAGTGATCGTCGCCCCGGGCAACGACACCGCGGGCAACCGGCTGGTCTGGTACCTGCGCTCACCCCACCACGGTGTCCCGCTGCCGCCCGGCCCGATCCGCGTACTGACCGGCCAGGCCAACGCCGACTGGGCCCGCCGGACGATGCGCGGCATCGACGACCGAACCGCCCCCGCCCCCGCCGGCCTCGCCCCCGGCTCCGCCCCAGCGCCCGGCCCCGCCACGCCCGGCTCGGCGGCCGCGCCCGGCTCCGCCGCTCCCGGCCCGGGCGTCCCGCCCGGCTCGGCGGGCGCTCCCGACCGGGACGAGTACCTGCGCGGCATCGGCTACCTCATCCGAGACGCGATGCCGCCCGAGTTCTGGACCGCGCTCCGGGCGGTCGCCGACCGCTGCCATCCCTCCCCACCCACCGTTCTGCTCGCCAGCTGGGAGCCGCACATCCCGTGGGAGCTGGCGATCGTCGACGCCCCCTGGAACCCCGACCGCCCGGACGTGCTCGGCGCCCAGAGCGTGCTCGGCCGCTGGACCTACTCCGAGCACCAGCGGACCCCGGCCCCGCCGTCCCGGCTCGATCTCTCGGCCATGGCGGTGGTCGGCGGTCGCTACGACGGGCGGCTGCGGTTGCCCCAGGCCGAGGCCGAGTCCGCCGGCCTGGTCACCCGCTACGCCGCGGTTCCGGTCGAGGCACTGGCCCAGCCGATTCTGCAGGCCTTGGCCGGGCGGCCTCGCGTCGACGTCCTGCACGTCGCACTGCACGGTCAGTTCGACGTCAACGGAAGCCAGGACGGCCTGCTGATGCAGGACCGGACCTGGCTCAGCCCGGTGTCGGTGCGCGGGGTCGGGCGCAGCCCGATCCGCCTGACGTTCCTCAACGCCTGCCAGGTAGGGCAGGGCCAGCAGGCGCTCGGCGAGCCGGCGGGCTTGGCGGCCGCGTTGATCGGCCTCGGCGCGGGGGCGGTCGTCGCTCCGCTGTGGAAGGTCGACGACGACGCCGCGCGCACGGTCGCGGAAGGCTTCTACCCGGCGGTCTGGTCCGGCGAGTCGCCGGCCGAGTACCTCTACCGGACGCGCGGCACCGGCGGCCCGACGGTTCTGGCCTATGTCTATTTTGGTCATCCTCGGCTACGGGTGGTGTGGAGAGGACGGGTCGACGGTGCCTGAGCTCGAACGCGACGGTGAAGTGGAGATGCCGTACGGGGTGCGGCTGCGATCCGTCGGCCTGAGCGCGACCGTGGACGTGCGGCCGGCCGCGACCGCCGGGGCCCCGGTGCGTGCGGTGGCGCCCGGTGGACTCACCGCGGTGCTGGCCGAGAGCGACGGGGTCGGCGAGAAGCTCGGGCCGGTCGTCGAGGCCGCAGGCATGCGGCCGGTGCTCACCGTCCCGATGGAGGACGTCACGGTCGCGCCCGGCGCGAGCGGACTGGCCCGGGGCATCACCGACGAGTCGGCGTACGTCGAGATGTCGGTGCCGTCGCCGGATCCGGACGAGGGCCAGGTCGTGCTGGAGGTCGACGCGGCCGGGCTGATGCGCTGGCACGTGGACGTCGACACGCTGGCCACCGCGGCCGCGATCGCCGACGGCGGGCCGCCCCCGGCCGCAACGCTCGGCGTCGCTCCGACGCGGGGCGGGCTCGATCAGGTGTTCCGCATCCCGGTCGAACCGCAGACCGAGGATCCGGGTACCGGCGACGGTCGCCGAGGCCTGCTCGGCATCGGCATCCGCAAGGTCCTGCACCTGATCCGGTTCCCGATCGAATCGGCCGCCGCGGCGGCCGGGCAGGTCGCGGTCGGCTGGTGGGAAGACCGGAACCGGCCGCACGCGCTCCGCCTGCTGACGCCGGACGACGTCGGGTCGGTGCCCGAGCCCGGCGGGGTGGACGCCACCCGGCTGGCCGAACTCGCCGACCAGCCGTTCCTGGTGCTGGTGCACGGCACGTTCAGCACGATCCGGGGCGGGTTCGACGGGTTGTCCCGGCCCGGCGTCGGCGGTCCCGGGCTCCCCGAGCTGATCGCCCGCTACGACGGGCGGGTGCTCGGCTTCGACCACCCGACCCTGCACGTCGACCCGGCTGTCAACGCGTCCTGGTTCCTCGACCGGTTACCGCGTGACCGGCCGGTGACGCTCGACTTGCTGACGCATTCCCGGGGTGGGTTGGTGGGGAGGCAGATCGCCGACCCCGACGTCGCCGCGGCGGCGGGGGTCCCGGCTCCCGACGTCCGGCGCTTGATTCACGTCGGGACCCCGAACAACGGCACGGTGCTGGCCTCGCCGAAGCGCTGGACGACGCTGATCGACGTCTTCAGCAACCTGTTCTCGCTGCTGCCCGACGAGCCCGCCACGGCCACCGTGCAGGCGGTGATCGAGCTCGTGAAGCAGATCGCGACCGGCGTCTTCTCCGGGCTGTCCGGCCTGACCGCGATGGATCCCGGCAACCCGGCGGTCGCCGCGGCCAACCGGTCGTTCGGGGCCGGTGCGCAGGGCCGGGCGGGCGCCGTGCGGGCGATCGCGTCCGACTTCACGCCGGCGGGCGGCAACCTGAAGCTGGCCGCGCTCAACGCGCTCGTCGACCCGTTCTTCGGCGCCGGGAACGACCTGGTCGTGCCCACCCAGGGCGTCTACGACGCCGACGCCTACCGGGTGAGCGACCCGTACCTGGTGCCGTCGGCCGACGCGGTCGTGCACACCGCGTTCTTCTCGGACCCGCAGGTCCGCGCGAAGCTCGGCGAGTGGCTCCCGGGGTCGGCCGGCTAGAGCCGCCGGGTCTCCTGCGGGTCCTCGGCGTCCGGTGGCTCGTCGTCCGGGGTGCGGGTGCGGCCGTAGACCGTCGGGGCGTAGCTCGTCGGGCCCGGCTGCTGGGACTGCGGTGGCTGGGGCGCCTGCGGCGCCTCCGGTGCGGAGTAGGCCGACGGGTAGGTCGACGCCGGATACTGCGTGCCGACGTTGCCCGGGCTGCCGGGGTAGGGCGACGCCGACGGGAACTGGGCCGAGCCGGGAGTCTCCGGGGCCCGGTCGGAGTACTGGCTGCTGCCGTACGTCGACGGCCCGTAGTTCGCCGGGAACGGCTTCGTCTGCTGCGGCGCCGGGGTGTCGTCGAAGTTCGGGGCCGAGGGCGCGTGGTAGCTCGGCGGAGGGTCGTAGCTGGGCGGCGGGTCGTAGTTCGGCGGCGACCCGTACACCCCGGGCGGCTGCTGGCCGGGCGCACCCGCTCCCACCGGCGCCCCGGGCGCGCCAGGCCCACCCGGTCCGCCAGGCCCACCCGGTCCGCCGGGCCCACCCGGCGCACCCGGTCCGCCCGGGGCTCCAGGTCCGCCTGGCCCGCCCGGTCCGTACGGCGGCTGGCCGGGCTGGGTCCCCAGCGGAAGGCGACGGTCGGGCGACGGAACCGGGGGCGGCGGCGGGGTCTTCTTCCTCCACCGCGACGGCACCACCACGGTCATCACCAGCAGCACCCCGGCGAGCCACAGATAACCGCTGGCCACCGGGAACACCAGCGCCTGCTGGTTCGCCGCGCTGAGCGTCCCCTTGCCCAGGTCGTAGATCGGCGAGGTCGCCGACAGCCCCAGCGCCGACGCGGCCAGATATCCGATGCCGGCGATCAACGGACCGACCGGCGACAGCCGCGTCACGAGCAGCACGCCCAGCGCGATACCAGCGAACGCCAGCAGCCCCACACCGATGTATTTGTCACTGTCGGTGGAGTTCTGTAACGCCACGGTGCCGCGAATCAGATGATTGGTACCGAACCCGATCGCGACCCAGGCCAGCGGCGCGAGCACCAGGGCGAGAACCAGGCTTCCGAAGTGCCGCATCAGGTCTCCCCGGGGCCGGGCCATCAGGTCACGTCAGCACCATCAGCGTTGTCGATGGCCGAACGTGGGTCAAGGGACCCGGCTCAGTCGAGCAACTGCGTGAGGTGCGGAAATCGCCCGGCCATTGCCCCAGAGCGCAACCATCGCTCCCATTCCGGATTCCGGCGCAGCTCGGCCAGCGCGGCCCGGGCGCCGTCGAGGTCGCCGCGCCGGGCCGCGTCGAGGGCGGCGTGGACGGCCCGGGTGCTGTCCGGGGCCAGTTCGGCCAGCGCCGCGCTGTCGCCGTCCTCGTACGCGCGCTGCATCGCCAGCAACTGCCGGAGCTGGGCCAGCGGGTTCTCGGCGTGATCGACCCGCAGATCGACGGTGACCGCGTCCCACGGCTCGGCCACCCGCCGTCCGCCGACGACCAGCAGCGACGCCGACTGGCGGCCGCGCAGGTCACCACCGGCGGCCTCGCCGGCCTCCAGCACGGTCAGCAGCCGCTCGGCCACCGGGGCCGCGCTCCGGACCCACGCGTCCGCCATCGCGTCCAGGACGCCGGGGGAGCGGAGCAGGTTGCCCTGGACGCTCCAGCCGTCGCCGTAGCGGTCGCCCGCGGTGGCCAGGCAGTCGTCGCCGGTGTGGACCGCGACCGAACCGTCCCCGGCCAGCACCGCCACCTGGCGCCCGGCCGCCCCGGAGTCGCGTCCGAGCAACGTCGAGAGCACCGTACGCACCGGCACCCCGGCCTCGAGGCCGGCCAGCGCGTGCGGGCCGTAGCCGCGGCGCGGCTGCGACTGGGTGACGACGACCCCGACGCCGGCCCGGCCCCACGGCACCGCCCGCCCGACCGCGAGCACGCAGGACGCCACCCCGACGCCCAGTTCCCCGGTCACCGGGTCCCGGCCGAGAACCGAGAACGTCACCGGCCGCCGGCGCGGATCTTGCCGAGGATCCAGACCGCCTCGACGCCGTCCCGCCAGGTGATCTTCTTGCCCTCGGCCCGCCCCCGGGCGCGGTAGTTGACCGGCACCTCGTACGGGCGGATACCGCGCTTGAGCAGCTTGGCCGCGACCTCGGCCTCCATGCCGAAGCCCGGCTCGCGGATGTCGAGCGAGAGGTAGAGCGACCTCGGCATCAGCTTGAAGCCGGTCTCGAGGTCGGTCAGGTAGCAGTTGAACAGCACGTTGCAGGCCGTCGTGACGCCGCGGTTGCCCAGCACGTACCAGTACGAGTACGACGCGTGCGAGCCGAACGTCCGGGTGCCGAACACGACGTCGGCGTCGCCGGCGAGCACCGGTTGCACGAGCTTGGGAATGTCTTCCGGGGCGTACTCCAGGTCGGCGTCGCAGACGACGACGTAGTCGCCGGTGGCCAGGCCGGCCGCGGTGCGGACGGCGGCGCCCTTCCCGCGGTTGAGCGGGTGCGAGCTCACGACCAGGCGCTGGTCGCTGAGCCCGGCCAGTGCGGCCGCCGTGCGGTCGCGGCTACCGTCGTCGACGACGACGAGTTCGACCTCGCACGGGTACTGCACGTCGAGGACCCGCTTGACCGCGGCCGCGACCGTGCGTTCCTCGTTGAAGACGGGCATCAGCACCGAGAGCTTCACGCGCTGAGTCTAGGGACGCCGGGCCACCCAGCGCAGGTGCCAATGAGTTCTAGAGTTGCAATTGGGTGCAGAGTGCCCCAAAACTTCCATTGCGGCATCTGAACGTGATAGACACGTTATGTCCATATATCTGGACGCACGGAAGGGGGTGGCATGGCACAGCCGTTGGTCGCAACGTTGTCGATGGCTGAGTCGCCAGCGCCATCGGCCACGCGGCACCGACGTGCCGTGATGCCGGGCTCCGCCGATGTTTCCGGTCCCCGGGGACGTCTTGCGGGCGAGACCTCCGTACGCAACGTCCGGTCCCGCCCGTCGTGCACGACGGAGCACGACGCCGGCTCGAGGAGGCGCCGTTCACGATCCGGGATCACCCGGGTCCGCGACGGCGACTTATTAGCCGGTTCTGCCGGAGGCAGTAACCGCGGCACGCGGTAGACGCTTCGGCGACACGGTTCGGAGGGGTGTCGGATACTCCACTCGATCCTCCCCAGGGGGTGGAGCCCCCGGCGCCTCCTTCAAATCCAGCACAGGGACCCCGGCTCGCAACCGCGAGCCGGGGTTCTGTCGTTCAGAGGCGGACGGTCACCCGCTCGGTCTCGGCCAGATGGTCGATCCGGGCCGGGTCGGGGTGGCGCACCAGCACCAGGCCGGCCCCGGCGACCACCGGCGCGAGCAGCCAGTCGACCGGCGACGGCTGGTCCTTCTCGTCGGTGGTGACCAGCAGCCGCCCGCCGGGCTCCAGTCCCAGGTCGGCGGCCCGGGCGCGTCCCGCGGCCCCGAGCTCGGCCAGCGAGTCGCCCGCGATCAGGCCCGGCGCGCCCGGATCGAGCGGGGCGTACGGCGTGAACCGGTCGCCGTGCCCGCGCACCTCGACCGCGTAGTCCAGCGCGCCCGGCGGCACCTCGCGGAGCGGCGCGGCCAGCGGGGCCAGCGACAGCGCCCACACCTCGTCCGCCGCCGGGGCTTCGTCGGCGCGATCGGCGGCGACGAAGACGACGTCCGCATCGGGACCGTTCCCGGGCACCGGGGAGTACCCGACCGCGACCCCGGCCCGCCAGCAGCCGAGCAGGACGACGGCGGTCTGCCAGTGCGCGGGCAGCAGCACCGCGGCGGTGGCGGCGTCGGCCTCCTGGAGGAGGTTCGCGGTCTTCGACACCCAGTTGTCGACGGTCGCCACCGAGAGCTCGACCCGCTCCCCGGTGCGGTCGTCGTACATCGTGATCAGCGGCCGACCGGGGTCGTCGGCGAGCGCCTTCCGCAGCGCCCCATCGGGTGTCTCCATGCCTGAATCCGGCCCTTCTCGCTCGGTTGGTTGCCGCATCGTTGCACGCCGGGAGGGCCCGGGTTGCGCGGCGGCACCCCCACTCAACCCGCAACCGAACCCGCCGACGGCGTGGTCGTGGACGCGAAATCCACGCCTCAGGCCGTAGCTCAGACAACGCGGGGGATCAGCTTCATGGCTCGACACACGACAGCGCGCCGGTGGGCCCTGGCCCTTCCGGCCACGGTCGTCGCGGCGGTCGCCGGCGGCTTCGCTCTGGCCCCGGCCACCGCGCTCCCGCAGGCCGGCTCGGCTGCCGAGCACGCCTCCGCCGCCGTGGCCCCGGCGGCCCCGGCCGGTCCGGCCGCTCCGGCTGCGCCGGCTGCTCCGTCGGCCGCTCAGCAGACCGCCGCCGCGGTCGCCGACGGCAGCACGGTCCAGGGCTCCGGCACCCCGGCCAAGGTCGCGGTCCGCACGCTCGCGCTCGGCAGCGCCGACCGGCCCGCCCCGGGTGCGTCCGTCGCCTCGATCCAGCCCGCCGGCGTCCCGCTGGCGTTCACCGCCGCCGCCGCGGCCGCTGCGGTCGACGCCACCGACGAGCCGCGCGTGCTGCGCCGGATCGTCTCCGGTTCGTTCTCCGCCGTCGGCGTCACCTGGGAGCGCGACCCGTCGCTCGGCAAGGTCAGCGTCGCGGTCCGCACCCGTTCGTCGGCGTCCGCCGCCTGGTCGACGTGGACGACGGCGGGCAACGGCGAGAACGACGACCGCAACGGCACCAACGCGGTGCCGCTGGACGTCCGGGAGGGCCCTGGCCTGATCTGGACCGGCGAGGCGGTGACCGCCGAGGTCGTCGTCACCACGGTCTCCGGCCGTCAGCCGGTCGACGTCAAGGTCGATCTGATCGACCCGGGCACGGTCGCGTCCGACGCCGCCGCGGCCGCCGTTCCGTCCGGCGACGAGGTCGCCCAGTCCGGCGAGGTGGCCCAGTCCGACCCGCTGACCCCGGCCGGTGCTCCGGCCACGACCGCGGTGCCCGCCCCGACCGCGTACGGCAACGGCGTCGTCAAGATCTACAGCCGCGCCGCCTGGGGCGCGGACCCCGCGTACATGAAGTGGACGCCGGCCTACGCGCCGAAGGTGAACGCGATCGTCGTGCACCACACCGCGACCGCGAACGGCTACACGGCCGAGCAGGTCCCGGCGATCATCCGCTCGATCTACTACTACATGGCCGTCACCGAGAAGTACGGCGACGTGGGCTACAACGTGCTGATCGACCGTTTCGGCCGGGTCTGGGAGGGACGCTACGGCGGCCTCACCCGGGCGGTCGTCGGCGCGCACGCCGGCGGCTTCAACACCGGGACCAGCGGGATCGGCATCATCGGCGACCACACCAAGGTCGCCGTGTCGGCCGCGGCCAAGGAGGCCGTCGCCCGTTACTCCGCGTTCAAGCTCGGCACCGCCAAGGTGAGCCCGGTCGGCACGACCGCGCTGACCGGCGGCCCGTCGACGAAGTTCAAGACCAAGGTCACGGTCACGCTCCCGACGATCTACCCGCACCAGAGCACCAGCTCGACCGCGTGCCCCGGTACGTACGGCCTGGCGATCCTGGACTGGGTCCGTACCCGGGCCAAGGCCCTGGTCTCGTCGTACAAGCTCGGCGCCGTCGTCGCCAACCCGGTGGTCGCCAAGCCCACCACGTCCACCAAGCCGGTAGCCAAGCCCACCAAGCCGGTGGCCAAGCCCACCAAGCCGGTGGCCAAGCCCACCACCCCGAAGCCGACGCCGACCACGACGGCGAAGCCGGTCGCCGCCGTCACCGCTCCCGTCACCCCGGCGCTGCCGGTCGGCGCCACCGCGGTGCCGGCCGCCGGCCTCACGATCTTCGGCGCGGGCAGCGGCCACGGCCGCGGCCTGAGCCAGTACGGAGCGAAGGGCGCCGCCCTCCAGGGCCTCACCGCGGCCCAGATCGTCGGCTTCTACTACCCGGGCTCGACGCTGACCGCCAAGGGCAACCCGTCGCTGCGGGTCCGCCTGTCGGCGATCGACAACGGCTTCTTCGCGCTCGTCCCGACGACCGGCACCACGGTCAGCGGCGTCGTCGCGACCGACGCCAAGGGCACCAAGGTCGCGCTGCCGGCCAAGGCGGCCTGGCGGGTCGCCCGCAGCGGCGCGAACTACCTGATCGGTGAGAAGGTCGGCTCGGTCTGGAAGACCACCTACACGCTCGCCGCCCCGGTGACGTTCAGCGGTCCGAAGACGCTCAAGCTCAACTACAGCACGCCCAAGACCGACTGCCGGGGCGGCAGCAGCGTCACGTTCACCGGGTCGCTGACCGCCTCGGTCGCCGACAACACCGCGCACTACACGGCGAACATGCCGATCGACACGTACCTTCAGGGCGTCGTCGCCTCGGAGATGCCGTCGAGCTGGCCGGCCGCGGCCCTGCAGGCGCAGACGCTGGCCGCGCGGACCTACGCGACCGCGAAGATCAGCTCGAGCCGCTACTACGACGTGATCGACACCCAGGCCAACCAGTGCTGGGACGGCGCGCTCTCGGAGACCGCCGCCACCAACGCGGCGATCGCGGCCACCGCGGGCCAGGTCCTGACGGTCGGCGGCAAGGTCATCAGCGCCGAGTTCTCGTCCGACAGCGGCGGGTACACCGCGTCCGGCAACGTCAGCTACCTGCCGGCCAAGGCCGACCCGTACACGCTGGCCGCTGCGTCGTCGGCCACGAACTGGAGCGTCGTGCTGACGCCGGCCCAGCTGGCGGCGGCGGACGGCTCGGCCGGCCTGACCGCGGTCACCGCGATCCAGGTCACCGACCGCACCGGAGCGGGCAAGTGGGGCGGCCGGGCCGAGTCGATCAAGCTGTACGGCACGGTCGCCGGCGGCAAGTCGACGACGGTGACCGTCACCGGTACGCAGTTCCGCGTGAACCTCAACCTGAAGAGCACCTACATCGGGTTCACGAAGTAAGCGACTTCGATACGGTGGCCGTCGGGGAACCCCCGGCGGTCACCGTCCGCATTTGGGTGAAGCCCCAGGAAACCGTCCGGCAACGGTGTGATGAATTGATCCAGTCGCTCCGTAACCGGACAGCGGAGGAACGTGTCACTATCCGGACGGGGCGCCCTCATCCGCCCAGCCGGACGGGGCCGACCGTGCGGTGACGGGTGCCACTCGGGCGTACGCTCTACAGCGCGGGCGGCCGGGTAGGTCCTCCGTGAACGGGGTCACGGCCGACCCCGGCTAACAGGCGCAAGTCGGCAACCTGGTGTGACGAACAGGTCGACGAGGAGACAACTGGTGACAGGTGGCAACGGCCCCCGAGTCCTTGTCGACGCCACGGCGGTCCCCGCGGACCGCGGCGGCGTCGGTCGGTACGTCGACGGGCTGCTACCAGCCCTCGGGCGAGCCGGTGCCGATCTGGCAGTCGTCTGCCAGCGGGCCGATGCGGAGCGTTACGGCCGGCTCGTTCCGGCCGCCACGGTGATCCCGGCCCCGGCCGCGGTGGCCCACCGCCCGGCCCGGCTGGCCTGGGAGCAGACCGGCCTGCCGCTGGTTGCCCAGCACGTGAACGCCGACGTCGTGCACTCGCCGCACTACACCCAGCCGCTGCGGGTCTCGTGCCCGGTGGTCGTCACCGTGCACGACGCCACGTTCTTCACCGACCCCCGTCACTACGACAAGGGCAAGGGCGCGTTCTTCCGGTCGGCCACCCGCACGGCCATGCGCCGGGCGTCGCGGGTGATCGTGCCGAGCAAGGCGACCCGGGACGAGCTGATCCGCCTGCTCGACGCCGACCCCACCAAGCTCGACGTCGCCTACCACGGCGTCGACCCGCGGATCTTCCACGTGCCCGACGAGGCGGAGTGCGCGCGGGTGCGCGCCCGCCTCGGCATCGGCCAGGCCAGCTACGTCGCGTTCCTCGGGGCGCAGGAGCCCCGCAAGAACGTCCCGAACCTGATCCGCGGCTGGGCCCGGGCCTGCGAGCACCGCGAGGCACCGCCCGCGCTGGTCATCGCCGGCGGCTCGGGGCACGACGAAGAGATCGACACCGCGATCGAGGAGATCCCGCCGCACCTGCGGCTGATCCGCCCCGGCTACCTGCGCTACGCCGACCTGCCCGGCTACCTCGGCGGGGCGATCGTCGTCGCCTACCCCAGCCACGGCGAGGGCTTCGGCCTGCCGGTGCTGGAGGCGATGGCCTGCGGCGCCTGCGTCCTGACGACGCCCCGCCTCTCGCTGCCCGAGGTCGGCGGTGAGGCGGTCGCCTACACCAGCGAGGACGCCGACCAGATCGGCACCGACCTGGCCGCTCTGCTCGACGACCATGACCGACGTGCGCACCTCGGTGAGGCGGGGCGTACCCGATCGCTGGAGTTCTCCTGGGACGCCTCGGCCGAGGCGCACCTGGCCAGCTTCACCAGAGCTGTGGCAGCCAGCGCATGATGGCTGCCATCGACGACCCCCACCCGGAGGTTGCCTGATGAGCGCTTTCTACCCCGTCATCCCCGCAGGCGGTAGCGGTACGCGGCTCTGGCCGCTGTCCCGCGCAGGCCACCCCAAGTTCCTCCACCCGTTGACCGGCGGCGACCGCACGCTGATCCAGGAGACCGTCGACCGGCTGAAGTACGTCTCGCTGCCCGGTGACACGTTCGTGGTCACCGGTGCCGCCCACGCGGCCGCCGTCGCCCGCCAACTTCCCGAGGTGCCGGCGTCGAACATCGTCGTCGAGCCCGGCCCGCGCGAGTCCGGGCCCGCGATCGCGCTGGCCGCCGCGCTGATCCACCGCAAGGACCCCGACGCGGTCATGGGGTCGTTCGCCGCCGACCACGTGGTCCGTGACGTGCGCACTTTCGTGAACACCGTTCGCACCGCGATCGAGACGGCCGCGGACGGCAAGCTGGTCTGCATCGGCATCACGCCGACCGGCCCCGAGGTCGGCTACGGCTACATCCGCTGCGGCGATCACCTGGCCACCGGGGCCCGCGCGGTGCTGGAGTTCAAGGAGAAGCCGTCGGCCGAGGTGGCCCAGGGTTACCTCGACTCCGGCGAGTACGTCTGGAACGCCGGCATGTTCGTCTGGCGGGCCGACGCGCTGCTCGGCGAGGTCGAACGGCAGCTGCCCGACCTGCACAGCGGGCTGATGAAGATCTGCGAGTCGTGGGACCTGCCCCGCCGCGACGAGGTGCTGGCCGAGGTCTGGCCCCGGCTGCCGAAGATCTCGGTCGACCACGGCGTGATGGAGGGCGCGGCCGCCCGCGGCAACGTCGCGGTCGTCCCGGCCGCGTTCGGCTGGAACGACCTCGGCGACTGGGACACGCTCGGCGCGGTGCTGGAGCCGGACGACGAGGGCAACACGGTGGTCGGCGCGCACGACCGCATCATCACGATCGACACCAGCGGCGCGATGATCGTGCCGGGCTCGAGTCGCACGGTCGCGCTGCTCGGCATGCGTGACGTCGTCGTCGTCGACACCCCGGACGCGCTCCTGGTGTGCCCGCGCGACCGCGCCCAGGAGGTCAAGTCGCTGGTCGAGGCGTTGAAGAGCAAGGGTGCCGGCAATCTCTGCTGATTCCGTGGTCGGTCCGGCCCCACTCACCCGTGAGTGGCGGCCGGACTTCCCGCTCGACATCCGCCGGTCGCTCGGGCACCTGGCCCGCGGGAAGGGTGACCCGACCCAGCGGCTGGCCGACGGCGCGCTCTGGCGCACCGCCCCCACTCCCGACGGCCCGGGCACCCTGCGGCTGCGCCGCACCGACCGGGTCGAGGCCGAGGCCTGGGGCCCGGGCGCGGCCTGGCTGCTCGAACACCTGCCGTCGCTGCTCTGCGCCTCCGATGTGGTCGACGACTTCCTGGACGTCCTGGAAGCGGCGCCGCACCCGGTGCTGTCGGAGGCCTGGCGGATCTGCGGTGGCGGGCTCCGGTTCCCGGCCACGCATCTGCTGTTCGACCAGGTCTCGGTGGCTGTGCTGGAGCAGAAGGTGACCGGCATCGAGGCCCGGCGCTCGTGGCGGGAGCTGGTCTGGCGGTTCGGGTCGCCGGCCCCGGGGCCGGCTCCGGCCGGGATGGCGGTGGCCCCGTACCCGGCCGACTGGCTGGCGATCCCTGACTGGGAGTGGCACAAGGCCGGCGTCGACGTGTCCCGGCGGCGGGCGATCCGGGCCGCGGCGACGGTGGCCGCTCGGCTCGACCAGCTGGTCACCGGCTCGGTGGCGGAGGCCGTGCGGATCCTGTGCACGCTGCCCGGGATCGGTCCGTGGACGGCCGCCGAGGCGGTGCAGCGGGCGATGTCCGGCGCCGACGCGGTCAGCGTCGGCGACTACCACCTGCCCAACGTGGTCGGCTGGGCGTTGGTCGGCCGCAAGCTCGACGACGCCGGGATGCTCGAGGTGCTGGCCCCCTACGCGCCCCATCGGGCCCGGGCGATCCGCCTGGTGGAGGTGGGCCCGGCGGCCCGCCCACCGCGCCGGGGCCCGCGCTTCTCGCCCCGCGACTACCGGTCGTTTTAGCGCGTGAGCAGGAACGAGCTGGCGTCCCGGGGTGGGCGCGGGCGGGGCTCCTCGGCCGCGTAACCGACGGCCACCGAGCCCATCGGGTGCCAGTTCTCCGGCAGATCGAGCTCGGCCCGCACCAGGTCGGCGCAGAACATCGTCGACGACACCCAGCACGAGCCGATGCCCTCGGTCGCCAGCGCGACGAGGAAGTTCTGCACGCCCGCGCCCATCGCCACCTGGAACATCGCCCGCTCGCTGGCCGCCCGCCGGGCGTCCGGATACGCGTGTGCGCCGTCGAGGGCCAGCACCGGCACCACCAGGGCGGGCGCCTCCCAGAGGAGGTCGCCGCGGCGCAGACGGCGGCCGATGGCCGCCTCGTCGAACCCGTCGTTGCGCAGGTCGGCAGCCCACGCCTCGCGCATCCCGGTCAACAGCCTCTTGCGGACGTCTTCCGACGCGACGTGGACGAACCGCCACGGGGTGGTGTGGTGCGGGGCCGGCGCGGTGACCGCGGTGGCCACCGCGCGGGCGATCGCGGCCGGGTCGACCGGGTCGGTGGTGAACGCCCGGACCGAGCGGCGCATCGCGATCGCCTCACTGCGGCCCAGTGCCCTGGCCTCGGCGGTGCCGAGCGCGAACATGTCTTCCTCGAGCACCCGGACCAGCGCGGCCGCGCCCGGGCCGTCGTCGCCGCCGACGTCGACCAGCGACGCGACCCCGCGGACCACCGCGACCGGCACCCCGCCGCTCTTGCCCTTGACGAGTTCGGCCGCGGCGGCGATCTGGTCGGAGTCGGCGACGACGGTCATCGCCAGGTCGTTGCCGTGGCCGTCGGTCTGTCCGCGGAGGTCGCGAAGCGGGCGCAGGCCGGCCGCGCCGATCGCCACGTCGGCGACGCCGACCCGCCACGGGCGGCCCATCGTGTCGCTGACGATGACGCCGACGTCGACGCCGAGGCGGCGCTTCAACCCGGCCCGGAGCGCGCGGGCGGAGGCGTCGGAGTCTTCCGGCAATAGCGCGACGACGTCCTGGTGCACGTTGGACGTATCGACGCCGGCCGAGGCCAGCACCAGGCCCTGGCGGGTGCGGACGATCTGGGTGCGGCCGCGGGTGGCTACCACGGCCGTGGTCTCGGCGGCGATCGCGGCCTCGCGGGTCGCCTCGCGGTCGGCGCCGACCGGGACCAGGCGCCCCTCCGCCTTGCTGACGATCTTGCTGGTCACGACCAGCACGTCTCCGTCCACCAACCACGGAGCCGCCCCAGCGAGGAGCGCCGCGAGGTCGGTGCCGGGAGTCACCTCGGGCAGCCCGGGCACCGGAAGGACCCGAACGTCGTCCGCCCGCGCCCCGGCACCACCGGCCGGCGGCGCCATCGGCGCCGGCCCGACGCCGGAGCCCAAGGAGGCCCCCGGCTGCCCGGCACCCGGCTGCCCGGCCCCGGCCGCCCCCGCCCCGGCGTCACTCACGGCCGATTCCTCCGATCGCGGCGGCTTCGGACACCATCGTTCGGGCCGTGGTCTCGGGATCAGTCATCCAGAGCGGCACCGCCCGCACGTCGGCGCCGAACAGAACGGTTCCCGCGTCGGTCTCGTCGACCAGCCAGCCGTCGAGCAACCCCCCGTACGCCCGGGCCCCGTAGTGCGCCCCGACCCCGGACGCCGACACCTCGACCCCCACCACCGGCAGACACTTCTCGGCCATCCCCCGCACCGGCGCCCCGCCGATGATCGGCGACACCCCCACGACCTTCGCCGACGCGGCCGCCAGCCCGGCCCGGATGCCCGGCACCCCGAGGATCGTGTCGATGCTCACCACCGGGTTGCTCGGCGCGAACAGAATCAGATCCGCGGCCGCGATCGCCTCGAGCACACCCGGCGCCGGCTTGGCGTCCTCGATCCCCACCTGCACGAACCGATCGGCCTTCAACGACGCCCGGTACCGCACCCACCACTCCTGGAAGTGCACCGCCCGCCGCCGCACCCCGGCGCCCTCGAGCTCCTCGGCCAGCACCACGTGCGTCTCGACCCGGTCGTCGGTCATCGGCAGCAGCCGGACGCCGGGCTTCCAGCGGTCGCACAGCGCGTCGGTGACCGCGGACAGCGGATAGCCCGCGTCGAGCATCCGGGTGCGCACGAGGTGGGTGGCGATGTCCTTGTCGCCGAGCCCGAACCAGGTCGGTTCCGCGCCGTACTCGGCCAGCTCGTCCTTGACCGCCCAGGTCTCGCCGGTGCGACCCCAGCCGCGTTCCTCGTCGTGACCACCGCCGAGCGTGTACATGACGCTGTCGAGGTCGGTACAGATCCGCAGGCCGTGCAGGGTGACGTCGTCCGCGGTGTTCACCACCGCGGTGATCTCGGCGTTCTGGTCCCAGGCCCGGACGCCCTGCAGGAAGCGGGCTCCGCCGATGCCCCCGGCGAGTACGACGATGCGCATGACCCCATCGTTGCGCACCGGCCCGACAAGATCCGCCCAGGCCCCGGCCCGGCGCCCCCTCGCACGTCGTGGCCGGGATGTGCCAGGCTGACGGACGCACAAGTGGGTAAACGGAGACCACGCCCGATGAAGGAGGGACCGTGTCGTCCACCGAGGCCGAAACGCCTGCCCGGACTCTGTTCCAGCAGCTACGTGGGCCGCTCGCGCTGCTGCTCGTTGGGGTCAACGGTTTCCTGCTGCTGGTCCAGCTGCTCGCCGTCGTGATCCTGGGCGGTGACTTCTCCGATCGACTGTCCGCGGCTCGCGGCGGTTTCATCGGGATCGTCCCGTTCCTGCTGCCGGTGCTGGCGATCCTGCTGGTCGTGGTGCTGCAGCCGGCGCGCGAGTCGCTCGCGCCGATGGTGACGCTCGCCGCGGTCGTCGAGCTCGGGTTCTCCGCGCTCTTCGGGCTGATCTCGATCCTGGGCGGGTTCGTCGCCGGGTTCGGCTGGGAGTCCCGGTTCATCAACTTCCTCGACGGCGTCGGGTGGGAGATCCTCGTCGTCGGCGGCTTGTTCTACGCGGTGCGGACGATGCTGGTCACGCGCCCGGCTCCCCGCCCGGCCGCCGGCCCGGCCGGCTACGGTCCCGGCGGCTACCCGGGCGGGCCGTACGGTGAGGCCCCCGGCGACGGCAGCGACACCGGCTCCCGTCCGGCCGCGCCCTACGGCCAGCCCGGCGCCTACCCGGGCCAGCCCGGCCAGCCCCAGCCCGGCCAGCCCGGCCAGCCCGGCCAGCCCCAGCCCGGCCAGCCCGGCCAGCCTCAGCCCGGCACCTACGGCCAGCCGGCCCAGCCGAGCTCCGGCGGCCCGTACGGCGCCCCGGCCCAGCCCGCATCGGGCGTGCCCTACGGCGGCCAGCCGAGCTCCGGCGTCCCCTACGGCGGTCAGCCCGGCTACGGCCAGCCCGGTTCCGAAGCACCCCACGGCGGTCAGCCGAGCTGGCCGCAGCCGGGCGGCAGCTGGGGTCAGCCCGGCTCGCCCCAGCCGGGCCAGCCGGGCCAGCCGGGCCAGCCGGGCCAGCCGGGCGTGACCCAGCCCGGCCAGCCCACGAACAGCTGGTCCGCCCAGCCCGCCTGGCCCGGCCAACCCGGCCAGCCCGCTCAGCCCCAGCCCGGGCAGTGGCCGAACCCGGCCCCGACGTCCGGCCCCGCAGCTCCGAGCCAGCCCGCCTCCGGCGCGCCCTACGGCGGCTACCAGTCCGCCCCCGGTCAGCCGGGCGGCTACCCGGGCGCGGCCCACCCGACGAGCGGCTACCCGACCCCGCCGGCCGGCAGCCCGGACGCCCAGGAGACCAACGTCGTGAACGTCAACGACCTCCTCCCGCCCGACCAGGGCCGTCACCGCACCGACGAGAGGTAACCCGCGCCACAACAGCCTCCGGTTCAACCGGCTGCGCAGCGACATAAGGTGGCCGTCATGGTCGAGGTCACGCGCGTCGCTACCACTCCCGACGACCGAGGACTCAAGCGCGCGCTGCGCCGCGCCCGGGACGGCGTCAGCCTCGACCCGGGCGAGGCCGCCACGCTGCTCTCGGCCCGGGGCGAGCACCTGGACGAGCTCCTGACGATCGCGTCCCGGGTCCGCGACGCGGGCCTGGTCGACGCCGGGCGTCCGGGAATCGTCACGTACTCCCGCAAGGTCTTCATCCCGGTCACGCGGCTCTGCCGCGACCGCTGTCACTACTGCACCTTCGCGACGGTCCCGCACAAGGTTCCGCACACGTTCCTCGATCGCGACGAAGTGGTGGCGATCGCGAAGGCGGGTGCCGAGCAGGGCTGCAAGGAAGCCCTGTTCACGCTGGGCGACCGGCCCGAGGAGCGCTGGCCGGCCGCCCGCGAGTGGCTCGATTCGCGCGGGTACGCGTCCACACTCGACTACGTCCGGGCCTGCGCGATCGCGGTGCTGGAAGAGACCGGCCTGCTCCCGCACCTCAATCCGGGCGTGATGAGCTGGGCCGAGCTGCAGCGGCTCAAGCCGGTCGCGCCGAGCATGGGCATGATGCTCGAGACCACCGCCACCCGGCTGTGGAGCGAGCCGGGCGGTCCGCACTACGGCTCGCCCGACAAGGAGCCCGCGGTCCGCCTCCGGGCCCTCACCGACGCCGGCCGGGTCGGCGTCCCGTTCACGACCGGCATCCTGGTCGGCATCGGCGAGACCCACCAGGAGCGGGCCGAGTCGCTGTTCGCGATCCGGGCGTCGGCCCGCGAGTACGGGCACATCCAGGAAGTCATCATCCAGAACTTCCGTGCCAAGCCCGACACCGCGATGCGCAACGAGCCCGACGCCGACTTCGAGGACTTCCTGGCCACCGTGGCCACCGCCCGGTTGGTGCTCGGCCCGAAGATGCGCCTGCAGGCCCCGCCGAACCTCATCGACGACCTGCACACCCCCGAGGCGGCCGGCACGACCGACGAGTACGCGCTGCTGCTCCGGGCCGGCATCGACGACTGGGGTGGCGTCTCGCCGGTGACCCCGGACCACGTCAACCCCGAGCGCCCCTGGCCGCAGATCGACGAGCTCGCCCGCCGGACGCAGAACGCCGGGTTCACGCTCAGGGAACGGCTCACCGCCCACGCCAAGTACGCGCTGGCCGGCGAGCCCTGGATCGACCCCCGGGTGGCCGGGCACGTCCGGGCCCTGATGGACCCGGAGACCGGCCTGGCCAACGAGGACGCCGTGCCCGAGGGCCGTCCCTGGCAGGAGCCCGACCCGGCCCTGCTGGAGACGATGGGCCGGGCCGACCTGGGCACGACGATCGACACGACCGGCCGCACCGACGATCGCCGCACCGACTTCTCGACCGTCTACGGCGACTGGGAGGCCGTCGCCGAACACGTCGAGAAAGGCCCACAGCGCGCGCCGGAGCGCCTGCGGGACGACGTCCGCAAGGGCTTGAGCATCGCCGCCGAGAACCCGGCGGCACTGCTCGACGAGGCCAACACCGACGCGATGCTGGCGCTGTTCGCGGCCGAGGGCGCAGCCCTCGACACCCTGACCAAGCTCGCCGACGACCTGCGCAGGGAGGTCAACGGTGACGCGATCACCTACGTGGTGAACCGGAACATCAACTTCACCAACGTCTGCTACGTCGGCTGCCGGTTCTGCGCGTTCGCCCAGCGCCGGACCGACGCCGACGCCTACCGCCTCTCCCACGAGGAGGTCGCCGACCGGGCCGCCGAGGCCTGGACGGTCGGCGCGACCGAGGTGTGCATGCAGGGCGGAATCGACCCGGAGCTGTCCGGACGCGGCTACGCCGACCTGGTCCGCGCGGTCAAGCAGCGGGTGCCGGGCATGCACGTGCACGCGTTCTCGCCGATGGAGATCGCCACCGCGTCGGCCAAGGCCAACCTGTCGGTGCACGACTGGCTGGTCATGATGAAGGAGGCCGGGCTCGACACGATCCCCGGCACCGCGGCCGAGATCCTCGACGACGAGGTCCGCTGGGTGCTCACCAAGGGCAAGCTGCCCGCGGCCGAGTGGATCGAGATCGTCAAGACCGCGCACAAGCTGGGCATCCGCTCTTCGTCGACGATGATGTACGGGCACGTCGACCACTCCGGGCACTGGCTCGGCCACTTCCGCACGCTGGCCGCCATCCAGGACGAGACCGGCGGATTCACCGAGTTCGTGCCGCTGCCGTTCGTCCACCACAACGCGCCGATCTACCTGGCCGGCATCGCCCGGCCGGGGCCGACCGCGGCCCAGAACCGCGCGGTGCACGCGCTGGCCCGGCTGGCGTTCCACGGCCGGATCGACCACATCCAGTGCTCGTGGGTGAAGCTCGGCGACACCGGCGCGACCCAGATCCTCCAGGGTGGTGCGGACGACGTCGGCGGCACGCTGATGGAGGAGACGATCAGCCGGATGGCCGGGTCGGAGAACGGCAGCGAGCGCAGCGTCGAGGAACTCACCGCGATGGCCGCGGCGGCCGGCCGGCCGGTCCGGCAGCGGACCACCACCTACGGCGAGGTGCCGTCCCGCCCGACGCTCACTCTGGCGTAGCGGCCGGCGGCGGACGTAGCGGCAGGCGAGCAGTGGCCGTGGTGCCCTGCTCGCCCTGCGACTGCAGGGTCAGCGTCCCGCCGTGCCTGGCCAGCACCGTCGTCGCGATGGCCAGGCCCAGCCCGGTGCCGCGGATCTTCCGCTCGGTGCTCCGCGTTCCGCGGCGCAGCCGCCGCGTCACCAGCTCCAGCTCGCTGACCGGGATCCCGATCCCGCTGTCGGCCACGCTCAGCGCGAGCGCTCCGCCGCCCAGGTCCAGTCCGACGTCGACCTGCCCGCCATCGGGGCTGTACCGCACCGCGTTGTCGACGAGATGGTCGACGGCCTGGCGCAGGCGTTCCGGGTCGGCGACCAGCGGCGCCTCGGTGGGCAGGTCGGACCGCAGCGTGACCCCCTGCTCGTCGGCCATCGGCCGGTAGGCCTCGATCGCCTCCCGGACGATCGTGGCCAGGTCGGTGGGCACCAGCTCGAGCATCGTGTGCCCGGAGTCCAGCGCGGCCAGGTCGAGCAGGTTCTCGACGATGTTCAGCAGCAGCCGGGTGTTGCGTTCGACGACGTCGAGCAGCGGGCGGACGCTGCCGATCGTCTCGTCCTCCTCGGACTCCTTGAGCAGCTCGGTGTAGGCCGAGATCGACGTGAGCGGGGTGCGCAGCTCGTGGCCGACCAGCGCGATGTACTCCTCCTCGGAGCGCGCCAGGCGGGCCGCGTAGCTCTCCGCGCGACGGCGCTCGAGGTGCTGGCCGATCTGGGCCGCGATGCCGATCAGGACCGAGATCAGCGAGCTCTCCGGCTCCTCGGCGTGGGCCGAGAAGAACGTCAGGACGCCGGTCGTCCGCTCGCCGCTGCGCACCGGCACGGCCAGCGCCGCGTGCAGCCCGCAGCCGGCCGCCATCGGGTCGGCCAGCGGCCCGGACGCGATGTCGGCCACCCAGAGCGGTGCGCCGGTCTTCCAGACCGTGTGGACGAGCCCGGCATCCGTGTCGACGACGGAGTCCGGAAGTCGCGGGATCGGGGCCCGACCGGGCTGGTCCCAGCGGGCGGTCGCGGTCAGCGAACCCGACAGCTCGTCGGCCAGCCACAGCTCGGCGTGCGGCCAGTGCAGGCACTCGCCGATCGCGGCCAGCGCGTTGCCCGCCGCGACCGGCAGCGAGGGCGTGTCGACCAGGGCCTGGGCAGCGGCCAGTTCGCAGGCCTGGAGCTGCTCGGCCCGGCGCCGGTGCGTGATGTCCTCGGCGGTGATCACCGCCCCGACCCGGTCGCCGGCCGCGTCCACGATCGGCTGGCCGTTGACCGACAGCACCCGGGGACGTCGCCCGGGCGCCAGCACGAGCACGTCGACGTCGCGGAGGCGCTCGCCGCGCAGGGCCCGGCGCAGCGGGACGTCGTCGGCGGCGAACGGGCGGCGATCGGGGTGGTAGAGGTGCATCGCCGACGGCCAGTCGTCCGGCTGCAGCGCGGAGTCGTCGTCGGTGTGCCCGAGCATCTGGCGCATCGCCTGGTTGAAGACGATCAGGTTGCCGTCCCGGTCGCAGGCCGCGACCCCGGTCTGCAGGCTGGTGAGCAGGGCGCCGGTGAACGCGTGCAGCTCGCCGAGGCCGTCGGTGAGCTCGTCGATCTCCTCGATCGTGTCGGGGATCGTCTCCGGTGCGGCGGCAGTGGTACGGCTGTGCCGGTCGATCTCGCCCGCCAGCCCGGCGGTGAAGAGCTGGGCGGCGTCGTCGATGACCGTCAGCTGCCGGGCCGACCACTCGCGGGGGAGGTGGTCACCGATCGCGAGAACGCCGACGACCATCTCGTCCGCGTCACGGATCGGGAATCCGACGTACGACCCCAGCCCGTGCTTGCGGACCGCGGCCGTCTCGGCGAACCGGCGGTCCTGGGTGGCGTCGCCGACGATGATCGGGATCCCGGCCGCGACCACGGCCTCGCAGAGCGACCGCTCGGCGGCGATCTGGGCCGGACCGGCTCCGGTACGGCCGGCCCCGAACGACCCGAGCACGGCCTGGCGCTGCACCCCGACCAGCGAGATCAGCGCGTTCGGAGCGCCGCAGGCCTCGGCCACGAGCCGGGCGAGCTGGTCGGCCAGGCACCGGGACGCCGACGCGGCCGCCCGCTCGACGGCGGCGATCCGGTCGGGCGCGGCCAGCGCGGTCTCCCCGCTGGGCCAGTAGCCACTTGTCGGACGATCCACCCCGCACCCCCCATGCTGGCGATAGGGGCACAATATCCCTGTTTGCCAGATTTGGTAAACGGCGGTCGCGGTTAGCCGGTTGCCCACGGTTGGGACGCTGGAGGGGGAAGAGATCCCTGCAAATTGCGGTAACGGGTGTTCCCGCTCGGCGATACTTCGACCCTTTTTGCCGGGGTGGGTTCGCTCACCCAGCCTGACACGTGATAAAAATACGCATATCAGGTCAATTTGTCTCTTGACGCGACCGGCATTACACGCGTGTAATTCCCATTGGGGATAGCTCATATCGCCTTCCACAGGGGGTTCGACGCGCCAGCCGCGCGGCCGGCGTACGAGTGGAGGAGGCACGGAAGTGGCCGCAGAAGTGATCACCGGTCTTGAGGTCGGTGAGGCACCGGAGTGGCAGGACCGCGCGCTCTGCGCGCAGACGGATCCGGAAGCGTTCTTTCCGGAGAAGGGCGGTTCGACCCGCGAGGCCAAGCGCATCTGCACCGGGTGCGAGGTCAAGGCGGAGTGCTTGGAATACGCGTTGGCGCACGACGAACGCTTCGGCATCTGGGGCGGTCTGTCGGAGCGCGAGCGACGCAAGCTGAAGAAGCGGGTCGTCTGACCGCTTCGCCTCTTCCGTCAGAGTGCGCGTCGTAGGGAGCCCTGGCTCCAGACGGCTCTGATCGTTCCGAGGTGTGCGCCGAGCGCTGCGAGCGCGGCGCCGAGTTCGAGAGTCTCGACCGGGTGTGACGGGCCACCAGGGGGTGTGGGGGCCGCGTCCGGGTCCGGACGTCCGGCGAGAGTGCGCCGGACACCACCGATCGACGACCGCACCGCTCCGACCTCCCGCCGGAGCGGTGCTCGGTCGTACACGTCTCCGGCCGCGTCGACGAGCGTGCGCACCGGTTCCCGGCAGGCGTTCAGGGCGTCGATCGCGTCGGCCAGCGGGGTGGGTCGGAGGGTCCGCAGGGCTCTGAGCGGTGGGGCCAGGGCGTTCAGGCCGTCCAGCGCCTCTTCCCAGTTGGCGTGGGGAGTTCTGGGGTCGCTACGGAGGGCGGCCATGGTCTCGCCGAGGGCGGCCAGTGCGTCGGCGGTGCGGCGGCGGGCGACGGCGGACGTCCGGACCGGGAGGACGAACCAGGCCGCTCCGATCGCCAGCAGCGCGCCGGCGAGGATGCCGATCAGCCGGGCGGCCAGCACCTCCGGACCGGATTCGCCGTAGTAGGCGTAGAGGATCGCCAGGGCGCCGGTGACGCCGGCGGCCCAGTAGGCGTAGCTGTAGTCGCGGAGCCAGGCGGCGACGCCGAGCAGCGCGAAGATCGCGGCGATCGCGAGCGGGTCGCCGGGGGAGAAGGCCTGGCTCAGGAGCGTGGCGAGGATGGTGCCGCCGGCTGCGCCGCCGAGGCGCAGGATGCCTTTCCAGACGACGTCACCCCGGCCGCGGTTGCCGCTGCTGACGAGGAACGCCGTCAGCACGGCCCAGGTGCCGTGTCCGGGCGTGAGCACGCGCCCCAGCACGAAGGCCCCGACCAGCGCGACCGCCAACTGGATCGCCATCCGGGTCGACGGGATCGGCCGCATCTCGCTCCGACGCCCGCGCGCGGGCCCCGCCCCGCCGGTGGGGCCGGTGGCCGGGCCCGCGATGGGGCCGGTGGCCAGGCTCGCGCCGACGGCGGTCGCTGGGGCCGGCGGGCGGCGGCGCCGCTCGGCCAGCCGGTCGGCGGCCAGCGACGTGGCCGTGGCCCAGGCGGCGGCCAGGAGGGCGACCGCGGCGGCGGCCAGGGCGGTCGGCCAGAGCGGTCGTCCGGGCGGGACGGCCAATGGCACCGGGACGACGATCATCGCTACCAGGGGGAGCGTCAGCAGCCGGCCGGCCAGGGCACCGCGCGGGCCGTACCGCCGGAGCCAGACCGCCCCGGCCAGCCCTCCCACGAACAGCGCCGCTCCCACCACCGGCACCACCCGGAGCAGGGCCCCGACCGCCCCGGCCACCACCGCCACGACCGGAACCGCGGCGATCCCCACGAGCCGCCGCCGAAGATCCGCACCCCGCTCGGCCCGGCCGAACGACAGCGCGAGCACGACCGCGAGCACCGGCAACGCCCCGTGCGTCCCGACCGCCGCATCGATCGGCAACGCCGACGCGAACGCCCCCAGCGCTCCGCCGAGCAACACGACCGCAGACTTGATACGCATCCCTTAGGAGTTTAGGCGAGCTTTATGCGACCAGCAGCAATTTCGCTAAGTGATAGCGTACGAAAATGGCCAACCCGACCCAGGACCAGATCGTCACGATCCGGCGGGGCGTCACCCGCCTGGCCCGGCGCCTGCGAGTCGAACGCCCACCCTCCGCCCTCAGCGGCAACAAGATCGCCGTGCTCGCTTCCCTGTACCGCAACGGCCCCACCACCCCGGGCGCGATCGCCGCCGCCGAGCACCAGCAACCCCAGTCCCTCACCCGCGTCTTCGCCGACCTCGAGGCCGACGGTCTCGTCCTCCGCGTCCGAAGCGAGACCGACCGCCGGGCCTGGGTGCTGCACCTCACCGTCGAAGGCCGGGAGGCGCTCCGCGCCGACATGGCCCACCGCGACGCCTGGCTCGAAGCCGCCCTCGACGACCTCACCGACGCCGAGCTGGGCCTCCTGGAGATCGCCGCCCAGCTGATGGAGCGGATCGCCCGCTAAGACAGCAGCCCGAGCGGGCTCGGCGCCGGATACCCCAGCGTCATCCCGTCCGCGTCGGCTGTGACCTCGGGGCGGAACGGCGGCAACTGCGCCTGCACCCACTGACGCAGCGCTCCGGCTCCCGGTGTGCCGGCCGCGACCCGGTCGCCGTCGAACGCGGTGATCCGCGCGTACCGGCGCACGCTGTACGGGCCGATCTCGCCGGGCACCGACGGCAGCTCGGCCAGCGTGAAGCGGTGCCCGCCGGCCAGGTACGTCAGCACGGTCAGCAGGCGCCCGTCGACGTCGCCGTTCGCCAGACCGGCCGGGGCGACGATCGCGCGTGACGCCAGCAACGCGCGCGCGGCCGCACGTCGGCTCTGGAGGTCGTCCGCGAAAGCGTGCTCGTAGGCGGGGACCGACGTCACGAGGAGCCGGACCTCGGTCCGGTCGAAGCGGGCGAGCGGCACCGACCGGCGCCAGGCGGCCTCGGCGGCCGGGGGCGAGCCGGGCGCCGGAGGCGACCCGAGCAGCAGCGCGGTCGTCGCACCACCGACCCGGTCGGCGTCCCGGTAGCGCAGGACGCGCGCCGGATCCGGAAGGCCGTCGCGGGCGGCGATCCAGACCGGGTCGTCGACCAGCAGCAACGCCGAACCGGCCTGGCCGCGGGCCCAGGCGACCGCCTCGGCCGGACCGTCCGGCGTGCGCGCCTGGGCGGACGGCACCGCGAGCATCAGCGATCCACCGACGAGGACCAGCACCGTGGCCGCGGCCGCGGTCCGGAACCCGCGCCGGAGGACGCCGACCGCCTCGGCGGCGGCGTCGAACGCGGCCCCGAGGACGACGGCCGCGGCGGGCAGCGCGATCAGCAGCAGCGGGGTCCGGTTCGGAGCCGAGAGCACGGCGGCGACGACGCTCAGGAACACGACCAGCGAGAACGGCCGGAGCCAGCGCGCCACCGTGCCGAACCCGGCGCCGACCGCGACCGCGGCCACCGCGACCAGGTCCACGGCGGTCGGCTCGATCTCGCCCGCGGGCTGGCGCCCGAGCGACGCGACCAGCGTCGCCACCGCGAAGACCGCGAGCAGCGCGACCGCGACCACCCGGGCCGCCCGGGGCCAGCCGATGCCGATGTCCCGGCCGGCCAGCAGCACCGCGACCGCGGTCACCGCGAACGGGACGACCAGCGGCGCGGTCAGCGCGGCGATCACCAGGCAGAGCAGCGCGGGCGCGGCGGCCACCCGGCGGCGGGCGTTCGGGCTGGCGAACAGCGCCGCCCCGAGCAGCCAGGGCACGGCCAGGTTCACCGGCGCGACCAGCCGGTGGGCGTCGAGCGCCCAGGGCAGCGCGGCCGTCACCACCGCGGCCAGCACGGTCGCCGGGACGCTCAGCCCGAACCGGCGGACCAGCGCCGCGGTCAGCAGCACGGTCACGACCGAGGTCAGCACCATCAGCTCGCGCGCGGCCACGACGCCGGACGTCCCGCGCACCGCGGTCCAGGCCGCGACCTGGATCGACGCGACCGCGTTCGGGGTGGCCGAGTAGCCGTCGGCGATCAGCGCCGACTCGAACCGGTCCGGAGCCGGCGACGCGAACGGCCCGGCCAGCCGCGCACCCAGGTAGGCCAGCGCGCCCGACGCGACGATCAGCGCCACCATCGGCCAGCGGCGCGGACGACGACGGGACGCGACCGTCCGCCGTGCCACCTCGTGCCGCCCGTGATACGGCGCCGAAGCCATGCCTGACCCCCGGTACTTCGAAAAGCGGTCCCCCAGCGAGTTACATGATGAAACCCGCGGGACCGGGGTGTGGGCGAGATCGCCGCAAGACCCCTGTTCGGGGTCAGTGGCCGGGCGGGTCCACGTCGTCCGGGTCGAGGCCGAGCAGGTTCGCGACCTGCTCGACGACGACGTCGTGCACCAGATCGGCGAGATCGTCGCGGTCGTAGGCCCGGGCCTCGAGCGGACGCCGGTACACGACGATCCGCGGGGGAGTGCTGCGTCCCCGGCCGCCGTCGCGCCCCGGCAGCAACCGGGCGAGCGGCACGTTGCCGTCCTCGAGCACGTCGGAGTCGTACGACGGCAGCTCCGGCGGCACGTCCTCCACCGCGAACTCGACGTCACGCAACTGGGTGGCCCACCGGGGCTCCAGGTGCTCGACCGCGTCCAGCACCAGGTCGTCGAAGATCTGCGCCCGGCTGCGGGAGAGCGGGACGGTGGCCGGCACCAGGCGACCGCGCATGCCTCGCCCGCGCCGATCACGGCGGGACGTACCGGGTCGGCGCCGGTGCTCGGCGGGGGTGGCCATGGCAGCAGAATAATGCGTTCGTAGCGCGACACACCCTCGACACCGGCCCCGACCGTTGGCGCAGGAGCCCGCCGCCCGATACCGTTCCGCCGTGAGGTCTCAACGGCGCTGCTCGAAGAATGGCTGCTCTCAGCCTGCGGTGGCGACGTTGACCTACGTCTACGCGGAGTCCACCGCGGTGATCGGTCCGCTCGCCGTCTCGCACGAACCGCACACCTACGACCTGTGCGACGGTCACGCCGAGCGGCTCACCGCCCCCAAGGGCTGGGACCTCGTCCGGGCCGAGGGCGACTGGGCCGCACCCCCGCCGAGCAGCGACGACCTGGCCGCGCTGGCCGACGCGGTGCGCGAGGCGGCACGCCCGGCCGCGCCCAACCCGAGCGAGGGTTCGCCCCCGGCCGGGCGGCGGGGTCATCTGCGCGCCCTACCCAATCCGCGCTGAGCAGGCCCCGGCTAGGCTCCTCTCCAACGCATCACATCGAAGGAGCGGGCGCCGTGTCTTCCCATGACCTGTCCGGCCTGGTCAAGGCATACGACGTCCGGGGCGTGGTGCCGGATCCGTTCAGTGAGGACGTGGCCCGGGCATTGGGGGCCGCGTTCGCCGGGCTGATCGCGGACGAGGGCGGTTCCCGGCTGGTCACCGCCTACGACATGCGCGAGAGCTCGGTGCCGCTGTCCCGGGCGTTCGCCGAGGGGGCGATGAGCCAGGGCGTCTCGGTCGTCGAGGCCGGTCTCGGCTCCACCGACCTGCTCTACTTCGCGTCCGGGCACCTGAACCTGCCGGGTGCGATGTTCACCGCGAGCCACAATCCGGCCAAATACAACGGGATCAAGATGTGCCGGGCCGGGGCGTCGCCGATCGGGCAGGCGACCGGGTTGGCCGCGATCCGGGAGTCGGCCGAGCGCATTCTCGCTGCGGGCGCGCCCGCAGCGGAGACCACCGGTGACATCTCCTCGGTCGATCTGCTGAGCGAGTACGCGCACTACCTGCGCTCGCTCGTCGATCTGCGCGGTATCCGGCCGTTGAAGGTCGTCGTCGACGCCGGCAACGGCATGGGTGGCTACACGGTGCCGGTGGTGCTGGGCGAAGGGCTGCCGCTCGAGATCGTCCCGCTCTACTTCGAGCTCGACGGCGACTTCCCGAACCACGAGGCCAACCCGCTCGACCCGGCCAACCTCGTCGACCTGCAGAAGGCGGTCGTCGAGCACAAGGCCGACATCGGCCTCGCGTTCGACGGCGACGCCGACCGCTGCTTCGTGGTGGACGAGCGAGGCGCACCGGTCAGCCCGAGCGCGATCACCGCGCTGGTGGCCGTGCGCGAACTGGCCAAGAACCCGGGCGCGACGATCATCCACAACCTGATCACGTCACGCGCGGTGCCGGAGATCGTCCGCGAGCACGGCGGCAACCCGGTGCGCACCCGGGTGGGGCACTCGTTCATCAAGGCCCAGATGGCCGAGACCGGCGCGGTGTTCGGCGGCGAGCACTCGGCGCACTACTACTTCCGCGATTTCTGGCGCGCCGACACCGGCATGCTGGCCGCGATGCACGTCCTGGCCGCGCTGGGCGAGAGCGACCAGCCACTGTCGTCGCTCGGAGCCGACTACGAGCGGTACGTCGCGTCGGGCGAGATCAACTCCGTTGTGGACGACCAGGGAGCCGCCGTCGCGCAGGTCGTGGCGGCTTTCCCGGAGGCCGAGCTCGATGAACTCGACGGCACGACGCTGAGTCTCGGCGACGGCTCCTGGTTCAACCTACGGGCGTCCAACACCGAGCCCCTGCTCCGCTTGAACGTCGAAGCGGCCACCGAAGAACGCATGGCCGAGATCCGCGACCAGGTGTTGGCACTGGTCCGCTCTACCCCGGAGGCATCGTGACCGTCGATTCGGCACTTCTCGAGATCCTGGCCTGCCCCAGCGACGACCACGCACCGCTGCGCCTGGACGAGGAGGCGGGCGAGCTGGCCTGCACGGTCTGCGACCGGTCGTATCCGATCCGGGACGGCATCCCGGTGCTGCTGCTGGACGAGGCTCGTCACCGGGGGGAATCGCAGTGACCGCTCAGATCGACGAGACCCGCCTCGACGACACCGACGTCCTCTCCGACGCCGACCCGGCCGAGATGCTCCGGGCCGCGGCCGGCGCGGGCCCGCAGCTGCGTGAGGCCGTGTCGCTGGCCGCCGAGGCCGGTCTGCACGTCCTCTCCGAGGAGATCCGGCCGCGCGCGCTGGTGGTGGCCGGCGTCGGCACCGCGGCCCGCACCGGAGACGTGCTCAACGCCGTCGCCGGTCCGCGCTGCCCCGTCCCCGTGATCCTGCACCGCAGCCGGGGCGTCCCGGGCTGGGTCGGCGCGGCCGACGTCGTCATCGCCGTCTCGGCGTCCGGACGAAGCCCGGAGGCGCTGGCCGCCGCCGAGGCGGCCATGCACCGCGGAGCGCGCCTGGTCGCAATCGGTGCACCCGACAGCGAGCTGCAGTCGATGGCCGAGCGCGCTCGCGCGCTGTTCGTGCCGGTGCCCAGGCGACGCCCGGCCCGGGTGGCGTTCTGGTCGCTGGCCGCGCCGGTGCTGCTGGCCGGGCGCGCGCTCGGGATGTGCCAGGTCGCCGAGGCCGACTTCGCCGAGACCGCGACCCGGCTCGACAACGACGCCGACCGCTGCCGCCCGACCGCCGAGTCGTTCGTCAACGAAGGCAAGTCGCTGGCGATCGAGCTCGCGAACACGATCCCGGTCGTGTGGGGCACGTCGGCGCTGGCCACCGTGGCCGCGAACCGGTTCGCCGACCAGCTCGCCGCCAACGCCAGGTACCCCGCCATCGCCGGCAACCTGATCGAGGCCGGTCGGGGCCGGGTCGGTCTGATCGACGGCGTGTTCGGCTCGCTCGCCGACGACGCCGACGACTTCTTCGCCGACCGGGTCGACTCGGCCGGCTCGACCAAGCTGCGGTTGGTGCTGCTGCGCGACGACAGCGAGTCCGAGGTGGACGCGGCCCGCGCGAACGCGATCGAAGACCTGGCCCGCGAGCGCGGGATCGGCGTCAGCGTGCTGACCGCCGAGGGCGGTTCCGAGCTCGAGCGGCTCGCATCGCTGATCGCCGTGCCCGACTTCGCGTCGGTCTACCTGGCCCTGCTGCACGGCCTCGACCCGATCGCGGTCCGCGCCGTCTCCGAGCTGAAGGAACGGACGAACGCGTGAGCGCTGAAGGCGGTACCAGGGCGATCATCGCGGCGCTCACCGCGAACCTCGGCATCGCCCTGACGAAGCTGGTGGCCTGGCTGCTCACCGGCTCGTCGTCGATGCTGGCCGAGTCGATCCACTCGGTGGCCGACTCCGGCAACCAGCTGCTGCTGCTCATCGGCGGACGTCGGGCCAAGAAGCCGGCGACGCCCGAGCACCCGTTCGGGTACGGCCGCGAGCGCTACATCTACGCGTTCATCGTCTCGATCGTGCTGTTCAGCGTCGGCGGGTTGTTCGCGCTGTACGAGGGCTACCACAAGATCAGGCACCCGGAGGCGATCGAGTCCTGGCAGTGGGTCCCGGTCACCGTCCTGGTGATCGCGATCTGCCTCGAGGGCTACTCATTCATGACCGCGATGCGCGAGACGAACAAGACACGCGGGTCGGCCTCGCTGATCCGGTTCATCCGCCGGGCCAAGGCGCCCGAGCTGCCGGTGGTGCTGCTGGAAGACACGGCGGCCCTGCTCGGTCTGGTGTTCGCGCTGTTCGGCGTCGTGCTCACGCTCTTCACCGACAACGGCGTGTGGGACGGCATCGGCACGCTCGCGATCGGCCTGCTGCTCGTCGTCGTCGCCGTCTTCCTGGCGATGGAGACGCAGAGCCTGCTGCTCGGCGAGGGAGCGAATCCGGAGGATTTGCAGCGGATCGAGACCGCGATCCGGTCCGACCGGGACACGGTCGAGGGCATCATCCACATGAAGACGCTCTACCTCGGGCCGGAAGAACTCCTGGTCGCGGCCAAGATCGCGGTGCACCACGACGACACCGCGGCCAAGGTCGCCGACGCGATCGACGCGGCCGAGTCGCGCATCCGCGAAGCGGTGCCGATCGCCCGGGTGATCTACCTGGAACCCGACATCTACCACGCGAGCAAGGCGAAGGCTCTGTCGGAGGATCATGGAGCTGCTCACTAACCCCGTCCGGAACTACGCCTGGGGTTCGACGTCGGCGATCGCCGGGGTGCAGGGTCGGCCGGTTCCGAGTCCGGAGCCGGAGGCCGAGCTGTGGATGGGCGGTCACCCGTCCGCGCCGTCCCGGGTTTTCCGGGGCCCGCTGGACGAGGTCGTCGCGGCTGACCCGGCCGGTGAGCTGGGGTCGGAGGTGGCCGACGCGCTCGGCGCGCGGCTGCCGTTCCTGATGAAGCTGCTGGCCGCGGAGACGCCCCTGTCTCTGCAGGCGCATCCGTCGGAGGAGCAGGCCCGGGCCGGGTTTGCCCTGGCCGAGGAGTCCGGTGTTCCGGTCGGTGACCCCCGCCGCAGCTACGTCGACCCGCACCACAAGCCGGAACTGATCTGCGCGGTGACCCCGTTCTCCGCGTTGTGCGGGTTCCGGCCGGTGGCCCGGTCGGTCGAGGTGCTCGCCCCGGTGGTGCAGGACATTCCCGCGCTGCGCGCGCTCGTCGATTCCCTCCGGGCCGACGGCGACCTGCGTGCGTTCGTGGCCGGCCTCTTTTCTCTTGCGGACGCTTCGCAGGTGGCCGACTCGTTCGCGGCCGCGTGCGGGTCGGCGTCGGGGGACGACTACTCGTTGGCGGTGTCGCTGGCGGCGCAGTACCCGGGGGACATCGGCGTCGTGCTGGCGCTGCTGCTGAACCAGTTGTCGCTGGTGCCGGGGGAGGCTGTTTTCCTGCCGGCCGGGGTGCTGCACGCGTATCTGCACGGGGTGGGCGTCGAGATCATGGCGTGCTCGGACAACGTCCTGCGCGGAGGGTTGACGCCGAAGCACATCGACGTGCCGGAGTTGTTGCGGGTGGTGCGGTTCGAGGCGTCTGCGGCGGAACCGTTCCCGTTCTCGTCGCCGTCGCCGGGGGTGCGGACGTGGAGCCCGCCGGTGCCGGAGTTCTCGCTGACGCAGGTCGTGCTCTCGGAGGCGGGCGGGGAGGCGGAGTTGAGCGGGTCCGGGCCGCGGATCGTTTTCGTGCTCGAGGGGGCGGTTGAGGTCTCGGACGGGGGAGAGGTCGTTTCGTTGGGTGGGGGGCAGGCGGGGTATGTGTCGGCTGGCCACCCGACGGTGAGGCTGACCGGGACCGGGACCGTTTTTCAGGCGACGACGGGGTTGTAGGGGTTTTTCTTTTTTGGGGTGGCCGGGGTGGTGGGTCGGCCGGGGGGCTCGGCGGCCGGGGTTTCGGTGGGCTTGGTTCTGGCTGGCTGGGAGTTCGGGACGGGCGGGAGTGCCGGGGCCGGCGCCCGGGCCGGGCCTGGGCCGGGCCTGGGCCGGGCCTGGGCCGGGCCTGGGCCTGAGCCGGGCCTGGGTCGGGGCCGGAGCACGGGCCGGGCCGGAGCACGGGCCGGGCCACGGTGGCGGCCAGTGGTCGGGCGCCCGGGGCGGAGATGGCGTGGCCGGGTGGCGCGGTGGGCGTGGCCGGGTGGCGCGGTGGCGTGGCCGGATGGCGCGGTGGCGGCCTGGAGGGTGTTAGGCCGGGATCAGGATCGTCGCCGGGCTGGACCGAGGGACCGTCGGTGACGGCGGCGGTTCCTGCGTCGGCGGAGTCGGATCGTCCTGCGGCGTAGTCGGCTTGTCGGTAGGAACGTCGGTCGGATCGTCCGGAGACTCGGTCGGCTCGGGAGAGTCACTGCTCGGCGGAGCCGACGAGGGCTTGGACGCCGAAGGACTAGGGCTAGACGCCGAGGGCTTGGGCGACGCCGACGGAGTAGTAGGCCGAGGCATAGGAGCCGGCTCGTTGTTCCCGTCCAGGTCGACCGCATAGTTGCCCTGGTCGTTCCCCCCGGTGTTGCTACCCGGAGCGGTAGCTTTCCGAGAAGGCCCGCCCACGGTGGTCCCGTCGCTGGTAGACGGACTCACGGCGGCCAGCACGTCGGTGTGGTCCTCAGCGGCTTGGTTCTCGATCACCCAAACCGCGCCGAACCCGAAGATCAAAGCAGCAGCGGCCGCGGAAGCGTAGGCGGCAAGACGCCGCCGCCGAGAAGGCGCCGCAGGCACAACCGAAGCGAACGTCCGCACCGGCGGCAGTTCCTCGGGAGCCCCCCAGGGAGACCCCGACCGCGCCCCGTTGGAGAAGTCCGCATGAGCCCGCTCGGGACCCGGAGTGCCAAATGAAAGCACCCCGTGCGAAGCCGTGATCTCCTCCGCCCCGTCACCCAAGCCCTCGGAAGCCAAGGAGCCGCCCGACTCAGCAGACTCACCGCCAGAGCCCTGCGCACCCCGAGCGCCATGACCAGCCGCTGCCCCGCCCGCAGCACCGTCCGCAGAGCCGACGCCCAGCGCGAAGCCGACGCCCTGCGGCGCGCTGGCCGCAGAGCCGCCCGCACCGGACGCGCTGGCCGCAGAGCCGCCCGCACCGGATGCGCCGACGGAGGATCCGCTTGCACCAGACGTGCCGACCGCGGAGCCACCCATCCCAGGCGCACCGGTTGCGCCACCGGCCGCACCGGGCGCACTACCGGCCGAGCCGTCGATGCCAGGCCCGCTGACCCCGCCCCCGCCGGACCCACTCGCAGAGCTACCACTGATCCCAGGCAAGCTCGCGACCGAGCCGCCACCTATCCCGGGGCCACCCCCAGCGATGCCGGCCCCACCGCTCACGCCCGAGCCGGACCCACCGGCAGCATGTCCGCCGCCCCCAAGCCCACCCAGCGCCGATCCCATCGCACCGGGGTCACTCCCGACCACCCCACCCGCGCCGGGCTCGCCGGCGGAGCCGCCGATCCCTGGACCACTCGGGCCGCCGGCCGCGTGCCCGCCAGCGCTGCCTCCGCCCACGCCGGACCCACCGAGCGCTGTGCCGACCGCGCCGGGGTCGCCCCCTGCCATTCCGCCCGCGCCGGGCTCGCCGGCGGAGCCGCCGATCCCCGAACCACTCGAGCCGCCGGCCGCGTGCCCAGCAGCGCTGCCTCCGCCGACGCCGGGCCCACCGAGCGCCACCCCGGCCGCGCCGAGATCGCCCCCGACCATCCCATTCGCGCCGGGCCCGCCGGCAGCGTTTCCGCCCATGCCGGGCGCGCTAGCTCCCGTGTTCGGCCCGCTGCCGACGCCGCCGATCCCAGCGCCGCCCGCGCCGCTACCGGTGCCGGCCGAACCTCCGGCGCCGCTCGCGGCCGCGCTGGGCCCGCCGAGTGTCGATCCGGCCGCGCCGGGCTCGCCGAGTGTCGATCCGGCCGCGCCGGGCTCGCCGAGTGTCGATCCGGCTGTGCCAGGACCGTCGAGTGTCGACCCGGCCGCGCCGGGCTCGTTCCCGGCTGCTGCGCCTATGCCAGCGCCGCTGACCATGCCCATTCCCGGGCCGCCCGCGCCGCTTTCTGCCGAGCCACCGGCGCTGCTCGTGGCCGCGCTGGGCCCGGCGAGCGTCGATCCGGCCGCGGCGGGGTCGCTTCCGGCCACCTTGCCTGCGTCGGGGTCGTGCGTAGCGCTTCCACCCGTGCCAGGCGCGCTTGTGGCCCTGCCGCTGCCCGCGGAACTACTAGCGCCGCTGCCTGCGGAAACACTGGCGGCGCTGCCCGCAGAACGCCTGGCGCCGCTGCCTGCGGAAGCGTCGGCGGCGCCGACCGGGTCGGGGGTGCCGATGGCTGATCCGGCCGCGTCGGGGTTGCTCCCGGCGAGGGCACCCGCGTCAGGGGTGCTGAAGGCTGGTGCGGCCGGGCCTGGGTCGGCCCCGGCCGTACCGACTGCGCCAGCGGTGTCGAGCGCAGATCCAGCCTCGCCGATGTTGCGTTCGCTGGCGATCGAGCTGTCTGCCTCGGAGTCGCCTACCGCTGCACCGCTCGCCGCTGCACTGCTCGCCGCTGCGCCGCCCGGCGCTTTGACGCCCGTCGCGGTGGCGCCCGTCGCGGTGGCGCCCGTCGCGGTGGCGCCCGCGTTCGCGCCATTGGCGTCGGCGCCGAGGCTGGCTACCTCGCTCGTTTCGGTTGGTGCGTCGGTTCCCGCTACCGAGCTCATTTCGGCTGCCTGGGTGGCGGCGCTGGTGTTCGGCGTGCTGCTGACCAGGCCGAGGTCGTCGGCTGTGGCGCCGGTGCGGCCGTTCATCAAGGCTGCGGCGAGGCTGCTGATCGGTGCCGGTGTGGGTCCGGTCTTGCCGTCGTCTGGCGCGGGCGGCGCATCTTCGGCGACGGGCGGGCCGCCGGCTGTGGGTGCACGGTCCGCGGCGGAGGCCGGTCTCGAATCTGCGTCCGCGATCAGCTCGCCTGCGGAGACGCTCGGTTGTGTGGTGGCGAGGTCTGCTTCCGCAGCCGGATCGCTCGCGGGGATGCGCGGCTGTGTCTTGGCAGCGTTTGCGCCCGCGGCCGGTTCTGCGGCGGAAGCGCGGGGCTGCGTCGTCGCGAAGTCTGTGGGGGCGGCCGGCTCTTCTGCTGGGATCCGCGGCTGGGTCGTGGCGAACTCGTCTGTGATGCTCGCGCCTGCCGGGCGACGCCGGCCGCCACGGGCCACCTTTGCCCGTTTCGCTGCGGCCTCGGCTGCAGCTGCTCGCGCTGCCGCGGCCTCCGCGGCAGCCAGCCGGGCGGCGGCCGCGGTGTCTGCGGCATAGGCCGCGGCGGCGGCCAGCGCGGCAGCGGCGATCTCCGCCGCGCGCGCCGGAGCGGCAGCATCGTCGGCGGCCACGATCGGACCTGCGGCATCCGCCCGATCGGCGGCATCCGCGTGACCGCCATCCGACGAAGCGGCGCCATCCGCCTGCACAACGGCACCCGCCTGCGCGGCACCACCGGCCTGCGCGGCATCACCCGCCTGCGCAACGGCACCCGCCCGCGCGGCGGCACCCGAGTCGGCGCCTGCAGCCGTCCCGGCGGCCGACTCGGATCCGGCCGCCCCGATTCCCCCGACGCCTATCTCGCTTCCCAAGGCAGCCACGGATCCGGCTCCGGCGGCATCGGCCCCCGCGGCCAGAGACACCGACCCCACCCGAGCCACCGCCCCATACCCCGGCCGCAACCCCCGCCGGTACTCGAGAGCAACCTCCACCACCTCGGCCCGCAACCCCGAAGGCACCCCGAAAACCGGCAACGCCTCGCCGAGCACGGTCAGCGCATACGTGTCCTGATTGTCCCGGCAGACCTCACACGGCGGCTCCGACCGCGACCCGTACAAATGCCTCTCGATCACCCCGCGCATCGCGCCCGGACGGCCCTCCGCGGCGCCCGCATGCCGGACGAGACGACGCAGGTCGGTGCACCTCTCCGACCCGTACCAGACCGCCACCGCGGTGGTCAGCGTCGCCCGGATGCGGTCCCTCGAACGATTCAGCACCGTGAGCGGATGACGCCCACCGATCACGGTGAGTAGGTCGCGCTCGGCCAGCAGGTCGTGCCACTCGAGCTCGAACAGCAGGCGCTCGCGGTGGCTCAGCGACTCCATCGCTCGCCACACCAGGCGCCGGAGCTCACCATCGCTGCCGGAGTCCATGATCCCGACCAGAATCGCGGTGGAGGAGTCTCGGCGGGCTCGCCCGCCGGCTCGCAGCCCGCTCTCGTAGGCGGCCCTGGCGACCGCCGTGCGCAGTTGCTCCGGCCTGGTCAGCCGGGCCGACGCGACGCTGCCGAGCGTCTGCCCCAACGCGTAAGTGGCCTGCGAGCCGTCGCGGAGCGTCCGCATGAAAAGACCGAACAGCCAACGGTGGTAGCGGTCGAAGAGGGCATCGAGTCCGGCGCGCGAGATACCGTCGGTCTCATCGTTGGAGTGGCGGCGGAAGCCGCCGGCCCAGCTGGCCCGGGTACCGGGCGCAGCGGGGGAGTCACCCTGGCGCAGGGCCGCGAGCACCGACGCGTCGTCCCGTAAGCCATACGGAAGGGCGTCGCTGATCGTGGACATGCAGTTCCTCGCCTCCGGTCGCCCCTCGAGTCTCTCACCCTTGGGCCAGATGCCCGAGGACGTTCCCCGCCGTTGTCATGAAACAGACTCATCCGACGGTCTATTGACGTCTGTCGCGTCGCTTCGGTTGCGTTTTGCGGCCGATTCGGAAACCTTCACAGAACACTGCTAACCTCAAAAGGCCATGAGTACGCTCACGATCCAGGAGGCGGCGGAGACCACCGGGTGGTCACCGCGGATGCTCCGCTACATCGAACAGGTCGGGCTGGTGGCCGCGCCGCGGTCGGCCGGCGGGTACCGCCTGTACGGACCGGCCGAGCTCCAACGTCTCCGGACGCTGCGCGAGCTGCTGCAGAGCTTCGACATCGGGCTCACCGACGTCGGCTTCGCGCTGCGGCTGCGCCGCGACGAGGAACTGCGGGCGGCGTTGGACGAGTGGTTCGAGGCCCGGCCGGCTCCCCCGGCGGACATCCCCGCTGACGACTGGTTGCGCTGGGAATACGACAAGCACCAGAAGTTGCTGGCCGAGATCCCGGTCGCCCAACGCTCACGCCCGGCCCCGGTTGACGCCCCTACAGGGGCCTACCCGATAGTCGACATACCGGACGACACTGGGACGTACCCGGTCGTCGATCTCCAGGACGTCGAAAGGCGCCCTGGAGCGCACCGGAACCACGAGGAGAACTGATGACAGCCGTCACCGACGCCCCGGCGGGAACGCTCCCGTTCAAGGTCGCCGACCTCTCCCTGGCCGCGTTCGGCCGCAAGGAGATCCAGCTCGCCGAGCACGAGATGCCCGGCCTGATGTCGATCCGTAAGGAATTCGCAGCGGAGCAGCCGCTGCGCGGCGCGCGCGTCACCGGATCGCTGCACATGACGATCCAGACCGCCGTCCTCATCGAGACGCTGGTCGCGCTCGGCGCCGAGGTGCGCTGGGCCTCCTGCAACATCTTCTCGACGCAGGACCACGCCGCCGCCGCCATCGCGGTGGGCCCGAACGGCACCCCGGAGAACCCGCAGGGCGTCCCGGTCTTCGCCTGGAAGGGCGAGACGCTCGAGGAGTACTGGTGGTGCACCGAGCAGATCCTCACCTGGCCCGGCGGCCAGGGCCCGAACATGATCCTGGACGACGGCGGCGACGTGACGCTGCTCGTGCACAAGGGCGTCGAGTTCGAGAAGGTCGGCTCCGCGCCCGACCCGGCCACCGCTGAGAGCGAGGAGTTCGGCGTCATCCTGACGCTGCTCAACCGCACGCTGGCCGAAGACCCGCAGCGCTGGACGAACGTCGCCAAGGACATCAAGGGCGTCACCGAGGAGACCACGACCGGCGTCCACCGCCTGTACGAGTTCGCCAAGGCCGGCACGCTGCTCTTCCCGGCGATCAACGTCAACGACTCGGTCACCAAGAGCAAGTTCGACAACAAGTACGGCTGCCGCCACTCGCTGATCGACGGCATCAACCGGGCCACCGACGTGCTGATCGGCGGCAAGGTCGCGGTCGTCTTCGGCTACGGCGACGTGGGCAAGGGCTGCGCCGAGTCGCTCCGCGGCCAGGGCGCCCGGGTCATCGTCACCGAGATCGACCCGATCTGCGCGCTGCAGGCGGCGATGGACGGCTACCAGGTCACCACGCTCGACGAGGTCGTCGGCATCGCCGACATCTTCGTCACGACGACCGGCAACAAGGACATCATCATGGCGGACGACATGGCCAAGATGAAGCACCAGGCGATCGTCGGCAACATCGGCCACTTCGACAACGAGATCGATATGGCCGGCCTGGCCAAGACCCCGGGCGTCGTCAAGAACAACATCAAGCCGCAGGTCGACGAGTGGGTCTTCGAGGACGGCCACTCGATCATCGTCCTGTCCGAGGGGCGCCTGCTGAACCTCGGCAACGCGACCGGTCACCCGAGCTTCGTGATGTCGAACAGCTTCTCGAACCAGACGATCGCCCAGATCGAGCTGTTCACCAAGACGTCGGAGTACGACAAGCAGGTGTACGTCCTCCCGAAGCACCTGGACGAGAAGGTGGCCCGGTTGCACCTGGCCGCCCTCGGCGTGAAGCTCACCGAGCTGAACAAGGAGCAGGCCGACTACATCGGCGTCCCGGTCGAGGGCCCGTACAAGCCGGAGCACTACCGGTACTGAACCGGGTGCATGACGTGCCCCGTACCGGGGTATGAGCATTCAAAACGTCGTCGGGGCATCTCAGAAGAGGTGTCCCGACGACGGGTAACCGGGCGCGGAAGCGCCAGGAGGTTCTGTGTCGCTCGGATCCGTAGACAACTGGTCGCCCCGGCTCGTCCGGCCGGTCCGCTCCCGACTCGTCTTCCTGTTGGCTTTCTCCGCTTTCTTCCTGGTCAGTGCCGGTTGGGCGCTCGCGCTCCCGGCCAACGGCACGAACGACGAGGACGAGCACATCATCCGGGCCTACGGCGCGGCCAGCGGGCAGCTGTACTCGGCGCCGGTCGCGGCCGCCCGGGGCGGCGGGGCCTGGTACAGCGTCCCGCGCAGCCTGCTGCCGGTGAACGCCGACTGCGCGCAGCGCTGGGAGCTCCCGGCGTCCTGCCTGCAGCGGCCGCCGGACGACCCGAGCCGGACCGAGATGGCCACCGCGGCGGGCCGGTACAACCCGCTGTACTACGTGCCGGTCGGCCTCCCGATGGTGATCAGCCCGAACATGGCCGGCATCGTCCTCGGCCGGCTGATCTCCGGCGCGCTGGTGTCCGCGATGCTCGCGGCGTCGGTCACGATCGCGGTCCGCCGTCGCAGCCCGCTGTTGCTGGCCGCGCTGATCGTCGCGGCCACCCCGAACATGCTGAACCTGGCCGGCTCGATCAACCCGAGCGGCCTGGAGCTCGCCGCCGGCGTGCTGACCTGGACCGCCCTGCTGACGCTGGTCCGGGCCCGGGCCGGTGAGCTCAGCGACCGCTACACCGGTCAGTTGCTGATCGCGGCCGGGATCGGCGCCGCGACCCTGGTCTCGATCCGGACGCTCGGCCCGCTGCTGCTCGGGCTCACCGTGCTCGCCTGCATGGCCGCGGCCCGCCCCGGCCGGACGAAGGAGCTGCTCGGCCGCCGGGACTTCCGGCCGGTGGGCATCGGGGTGGCGATCGCCGGCGTCTACGGCGTCATCTGGACGCTCGTCTCCGGCGTGCTCAACAACCCGGAGGCCGAACCGACCCCGCCGGACCTCTCGGTCGTCGCCCGGATCAGCTACATCCTCGGCGACCGGCTGACCCAGTGGACCGCCCAGATCATCGGGCGGTTCAGCTACGGCGAGGTGCAGGCGCCGAACAGCCTGATCGTGGCCTGGTACGCGCTCGCGTTCCTGATCATCGTGCCGACGCTGCTGTTCGCCACCAAGCGCCAGGTGACGCTGATCCTCGGCGTGTTCGTCACCAGCGTCGTTTTCCTGGTCGGGTTCGAGGTGCTGTACTACCCGCACATCGGCTGGGGCCAGCAGAGCCGGTACGTGCTGCCGTTCGGCGTCGGCGTGCTGCTGTTCGCCGGGTGTCTGCGCCGCTGGGAGCAGCGCCTGGGTGAGGTCGCCACGCGACGGTTCGTCATGATCTGTGCGGCGGGCGCCGGCGTGATGCACGTCTGGGCTCTCGCCGTCGTCATGACCCGCTTCCAGGTCGGTCAGGGCACGAAGTCGCTCAGCGCGCTGCGCGGCTCCTGGCAGCCCGCGGTCGGGCCGGAGCTCCCGCTGTTGATCGCCGCCGTCGGCGGCGTCCTCCTCGTCGCTCTGGTCGTCTTGACGCGGACGCCGCGCGCCGCGGTCGAGGAGATCACCGTCGAGTCGGACGCGTCCTCGCTGACGACGGTGCCCACCGTGCCTACGGCGCGCTCGTAACCGGTTCAGAGCCGCCCCGCCGCACCGACAGGCCGCGCCGCGCGCGAGGCTGTCGCACCGGACCACTAGTGTGTCCGAGACGAGGCGGGGCAGGGGTTCTTCGCCGGAGAGGATGAGGTCGTGGCCGGGTCCGGAACGGCGGTCGCCCCACGCTCGGAGGCGGCCGGCCCTGGCCGGTGGGCACTGCTCCTCGCCGTGGCTTCGTTCTTCTTGATGGGCGCCGGTTGGGCCTTCGCGCTGCCGGTCAACGGCACCTACGACGAGTCCCAGCACCTGGTCCGCGCGTACGGCGCGGCCAGCGGTCAGATCTACGCGAAACCGGCCGACGCCATCCGCGGCGGCGGCGCCTGGTTCGACGTACCGCGCAGCCTCCTGCCCGGCGACCTCGACTGCGCCTGGAAACAGCGCACGGCGGCCAGCTGCCAGACGCCCGCCCCCGACGACCGCACGTCCGAGCGGGTCGCCAGCGCGGCCGGCCGGTACAACCCGGTCTACTACGCGATCGTCGGCCTACCGCTCGTCGCCTCGCCCGACCTCACCGGCATCGTCGCGGCCCGGCTCGTCTCGTCGCTCGGCGCCGCGGTGATGCTCGGCCTCGCGGTCTGGGTCGCGGTCCGCCGCCGTCGTCCGCTGCTGGTCGCGGGCATCGTCGTCGTCTCGACGCCGATGGCGATCGACCTCGACGGCGCGATCAACCCGAACGGCTGGGAGATCGCGGCCGGCGTCCTGCTCTGGACGACGCTGCTGACGCTGTTCCGGGCCCGCGAGGGTGAGCTGACCGAACGCTTCACCCGGCAGCTCGTCGTGCTGGCCGGGGTGGCCGGCTCGTTGCTGCTCGTGCTGCGGGCGCTCGGGCCGATCTGGCTGATCCTGATCCTCGCCGCCTGCCTGCTGCTGTCCCGGCGGGTGGCGGTGATGTCGCTGGTCCGCCGGCCCGACGTCTGGTGGGTGCTCGGGGTCGGCGCGGTCGTCGGGCTGTACGCGATCGCCTGGATGCTGCTGGCCGGCCTGTCCGACAGCGAGGGGGCGGTCGGCAACGACGCCTCGTCGATTCCCTGGTCGGACGCGGTGCGCCAGCTCTCGCTGACCCGGATGTCGTTCTGGGTCAACCAGATCGTCGGCCAGTTCAGCTACGGCGAGACGACGCTGCCGAGCTGGACGATCATCAGCTGGTACCTGCTGGTCGGCGCGCTCGTCGGGCTGGCGCTGCTGGTCGTGAAGCGTCGGCACGCGCTGGTGCTCGTCGGCATTCTGGCGGTGTCGTTCCTGTCGCTGACCGCGCTGGAGTTCGCGTACCTGCGCAACATCGGCTGGTCGCAGCACGGCCGGTACGTCATGCCGTTCGGGGTCGGCCTGGTGCTCGCGGCGGTGGCGCTGCGTCGCGTCGATCGGGCGCTGGGGAACACCGGCGTCGGCCGGGTCGTGCCCGGGGTCGCGGTCGTGACCGGGGTGCTCCACCTGTGGGCGCTGCTGCTCGTCCAGACGCGGTTCCAGTACGGGCTGGGGTCCGGCTTCAACATCCGCGGCGGGAGTTGGAAGCCGCCGCTCGGGGCGTTCGCCCCGCTGCTCACCGAGCTGGTCGGCGTCGCGCTGCTCGCCGTTCTGGCGTTCTGGCTGGTCCGCCGGCCCGGAACGCGTCCCGACACCGTCCCGCTCGACCCTGCTCCGGCCGAGGGTCCCACCCGGGCCGAAGGCCCGGCTGAGGCCGAGGCTCCGGCTGGGGACTCCGTCGCGCCTGCCCCACCGGCCCAGGTCGCGTCTCCGGCCAGCTCGCGGCGGCCGGACGAGGCGGTCGCGCAGTGAGCGCTCCGAGAATCCAGCACGACGTCGCCGACCTCGGGCTGGCCGCCCACGGCCACAACCGCATCGAGTGGGCCGACCGCTCGATGCCGGTCCTGCGCGCGATCCGCGACCGGTTCACCGCCCAGCGTCCGTTCGAGGGCGTCCGCATCGCCGCCTGCCTGAACATCACCGCCGAGACCGCGAACCTGGTCCGCACGCTGCAGGCCGGTGGCGCCGAGATCCGGCTCTGCGCGTCGAACCCGCTCTCCACCCAGGACGACACGGCGGCCGCACTCGTCTCGGAGTTCGGCGTCAGCGTGTTCGCCCGGCACCGCTCCGACGTCGTCACGTACCGCCAGCACCTGGACGCGGTACTGGCCCGCCCGCCGGAGCTGGTCCTCGACGACGCCTGCGACCTCGCCACCGCGCTGCACACCGACTACCAGGACCTGATCGCCGGGCTGCGGGGCGGCTGCGAGGAGACGACCAGCGGCGTGGTCCGGCTGCGGGCGATGGCGTCCGCCGGTGGGCTGCGGTACCCGGTCGTCGCGGTCACCGACACCCCGACGAAGAACCTCGTCGACAACCGGATCGGCACCGGCCAGTCCACGATCGACGCGTTGCTGCGCAGCACGAACACGCTGCTGGCGGGCGCGAACGTCGTCGTGGCCGGCTTCGGGTACGGCGGTCAGGGCGTCGCCGCCCGGCTCACCGGGCTCGGTGCCCGGGTCATCGTCACCGAGGTCGACCCGGGCCGGGCCCTGGACGCGACGCTCTCCGGCTACCTCGTGATGACGATGGCCGAGGCCGCGCCGCTGGGCGACGTCTTCATCACGGTCACCGGCAACCGGGACGTGATCCGGGCCGAGCACTTCGCGCTGATGAAAGACGGCGCGGTGCTGGCCAACGCCGGGCACTTCGACCTCGAGATCGACGTCGCCTGGCTCGCCGCCAACGCGATCGACCGGCACCTCGAGGTGCGTCCGCACGTCGACGAGTACGTGCAGGAAGACGGGCGGCGGCTGCTGCTGGTCGCCGAGGGGCGGGTGGCCAACCTGGCCGGGGCCGAGGGGCACCCGGCGGCGGTGATGGACGTCGCGTTCGGCATCCAGGCGCTCTCGGCCGAGTGGCTGCTGCGCAACGAGCCCGGCGCGCTCCCGGCGGCGGTCCTCGAGGTTCCGCCGGGAATCGACCGGGAAATAGCCCGCCTCAAACTCGCCGCCCTAGACGTCAACCTCGACATACTCACCGAAACCCAGCTCGCGTACCTCACTTCGTGGAGCAGCTGACGGGTGGCAGGCCGCCGAGGGCGGTGTGGCCGCGGCGGTGATCGGAGAAGTGCAGCCAGGGCGCGAACGCGCCGCGTCGGTAGGGCCGGGGGCGTTTGTGAGTGATCCCGGTGCCCGTCGCCGTCGGGGATCCGGCCGAGTTTCTTGATGTCGACGTGGATCAAATCGCCGGCGGCGGCGCGGCCGATCCCGGCCGCACCGAGCCGGCGGTAGCGAGAGGCCCAGCGGGCGGCGGTGGTGTGAGAGACCGGGAACGGCTCAGCGGCCCGCCACAGCGACCAACAGTCCTCGACGACGCGGCATCGTGTTTGCCGGAAGGGTTTGGCCGGGGTTGCGGTAGGCCGGGATCGGCAGCTGGGCGCCGTCCGGCCTACAGCAGGGCGTGCGGTCAGGAGGGTGTCGAGGTCTCGGTCACACGCAGACCAACGGCACCCTCCGTCGCACGTCACGGGCCAGAACGCGTCGCCACGCCGTACAGAATCAACCATCTGGGGGGACACCCGGTTGACGGATGCACCTAGGTAAGGCTTACCGTGCTCTGGTAAGGCTTGCCTTGGTGTGAGGTCAGGATGCTTGATTACTTCTTCCCGAACCTGCTGATCGGGCTCCGCGAGGGGCTCGAGGCGGCGCTCGTCGTCAGCATTCTCGTCGCCTACCTGGTGAAGACCGACCGTCGGAACCGGCTCCCACTGGTCTGGGTCGGCGTCGGCGCCGCGGTGGTACTCGCGGTCGCGTTCGGCGCGCTGCTCACCTACGCGGTGACCGGCCTCGACACGTTCAAGCAGCAGGAACTCGCAGGCGGGTTCCTCTCGATCATCGCGGTCGGGCTCGTGACCTGGATGATCTTCTGGATGCGGCGTACGGCCCGGCACCTCAAGGCCGAGCTCACCGACAAGCTCGAGGCCGCGATCGCGATGGGCGCGGGCGCGGTCGCGTTCATGGCGTTCCTCGCGGTCGCCCGCGAGGGCCTCGAGACCACGCTGTTCTTCTTCAGCGCCGCCCAGCAGGCCGACAGCGAACTCGGCCCGCTGCTCGGGTTCCTGGTCGGCATCGCGATCGCGGTCGTGCTCGCGTTCGCGCTCTACCAGGGCGCGGTCCGCATCAACCTCGGCACGTTCTTCACCTGGACCGGCGCGCTGCTGGTCGTCGTCGCCGCGGGCATCTTCGCCTACGGCTTCCACGACCTGCAGGAGGCCGAGATCCTGCCCGGCCTGAACACGCTGGCGTTCGACGTCAGCGCGCAGATCCCGCCGGACTCCTGGTACGGCACCCTGCTCAAGGGCATCTTCAACTTCCAGCCGCAGACGACGGTGCTGCAGGCGATCGCCTGGGTCGCGTACCTCGTCCCCGTGCTGACGTTCTTCCTCTGGCCCAGCGCGAAAACGCCCGCGCAACGGACGCCCGAACCCGCGCCCGCCTCCTGACGCTCCCCGCACCCCCCACCCCCCGCCGGCGCCTCCGCCGGACCAACGAGGAGACAACCCCCACATGCGGATTTCCAGACCCTCCACCGTGCTCGTCCTGGCCCTGGTGGGCGTCACGCTGGCCGGCTGCGGCTCGTCGTCCGACGACAAGGCGTCCGGCGACAAGAAGGGCGGACCGGTCTCGGTGGCCGCCACCGACACGTCCTGCAAGCTCGGAGACACCGAGCTCGACGCCGGCACCAGCACGTTCGAGATCAAGAACACCGGCTCGAAGGTCACCGAGTTCTACGTGTACGCCGAGGGCGACCGGATCATGGGCGAGGTCGAGAACATCGGCCCCGGTCTGACCCGCAAGCTGATCGTCGAGCTGCCGGCCGGCTCGTACCAGGGAGCCTGCAAGCCGGGCATGAAGGGCGACGGCCTGCGCACGGCGCTCAAGGTCACCGGGGCCAGCGAGTCGCTGGGCACCGACGCCCAGCTCGCCGAGGCCACCGCGAGCTACCAGCGGTACGTGAAGTCGCAGACCACCGCGCTGATCGCGAAGACGACCGAGTTCGTCGCCGCGGTCAAGGCCAACGACATCGAGAAGGCCAAGGCGCTGTTCCCGGTCGCCCGCACCTACTGGGAGCGGATCGAGCCGGTCGCCGAGAGCTTCGGTGACCTCGATCCGCGCACCGACGCCCGCGAGAACGACGTCGAGCCGGGTACCGAGTGGACCGGGTTCCACCGCATCGAGAAGGACCTCTGGGTCACCAAGGACGTCTCGAAGGACGGCGCGCTCGCCGACCAGCTGCTGAAGGACGTCCAGGAGGTCGTCACCAAGTCCAACTCGGTGAAGCTGTCCCCGCTGGAGCTGGCCAACGGCGCCAAGGGCCTGCTGGACGAGGTCGCGACCGGCAAGATCACCGGCGAGGAGGACCGCTACTCGCACACCGACCTGTGGGACTTCCAGGCCAACGTCGAGGGCTCGAAGGCGGCGATCGCCGCGCTCCGGCCTACGCTGGAGGACCGGAACCCCGCGTTGGTGAAGGAGCTCGACACCCGGTTCGCCGCGGTGCAGAAGCTCCTGGACGCCCAGACGACCGACGACGGGTTCAAGCTCTACACCGACCTGACCCAGGCCGAGATCAAGCAGTTCGCGACCGCGGTCGACGCGCTGAGTGAGCCGCTGAGCCAGGTCGCGGCGGTCGTCGCCCAGAAGTAGGAACCACGACGCCCCGGGCCACCGGCCCGGGGCGTCGGCCTGATCGAACGGAGGCTGAGCGCATGGACGCGTCCGAAGGCCGCGGTGCGGCCGGTCCGGCCGCTGAGGTCAGCGAGGCGGCGGCCCCGCCGTCGGAGGCGCCCCCGATCAAGCCTCCTGCGGACGCTCCGCCGCGGCGCGGCTTCTCCCGGCGACGGTTGCTGGGCGCCGGTGCGGTGGGAATCGCCGGTCTCGGCGCGGCCGCGGCCGGTGGCTACGTCGTGTCGGACGCCCGCTCCGGCGCACGGTCGGGCGGCAGCGACACGGCCGCGGCGATCCCGTTCCGGGGCACCCACCAGGCCGGCATCGTCACCCCGGCGCAGGACCGGCTGCACTTCGTCAGCTTCGACGTCACGACCGAGAGCCGCGCGGACCTCGTCGACCTGCTCCGGGAGTGGACGAAGGCCGCGGAGCGGATGACCGCGGGTGAAGCCGCGGGCGCGCTCGGCGCGGTGGACGGGCCGATCGAGGCGCCGCCGCAGGACACCGGCGAGGCGCTCGGCCTGCCCGCCTCCCAGCTGACGCTGACGATCGGGTTCGGCCCCTCGCTGTTCGACCGCCGGTTCGGCCTGGCCGCCAAGCGTCCGGCCGCCCTCGTCGACCTTCCGGCCTTCCCGGGCGACGACCTGGAAGCGGCCCGGTCGGGCGGGGACATCGCGATCCAGGCCTGCGCGAACGACCCGCAGGTGGCCGTGCACGCGGTCCGCAACCTGGCCCGGATCGGGTTCGGCGCGGTCGCCGTCCGCTGGTCCCAGCTGGGCTTCGGACGCACGTCCTCCACCAGCCGCGGCCAGGCCACCCCGCGGAACCTGTTCGGCTTCAAGGACGGCACCGCGAACCTGAAGGCAGAAGACGCCTCGCTCCTCGAGCAGCAGCTCTGGGCCGGGGCCGCCGACGGCACGCCGTGGATGGCCAACGGCTCGTACCTGGTCGCCCGGCGCATCCGGATGCACATCGAGACCTGGGACCGCACCTCGCTCGACGAACAGCAGGCGATCTTCGGCCGCTTCAAGGGCACCGGCGCCCCCAAGACGAGCGCGGACGCCGACAGCGCCGAATTCGACGACTTCGAGTTCGACACCGTGACCGGCGCGTCCGAGCCGGTCATCGCCGACAACGCCCACACCCGCCTGGCTCACCCGGACTTCAACCAGGGCGCCCGGCTGCTGCGCCGGGGCTACAACTTCGTCGACGGGTCGGACGGGCTCGGCCGCCTGGACGCCGGGCTGTTCTTCCTGGCCTACCAGCGCGATCCGCGCAAGCAGTTCATCCCGATCCAGCAGAACCTGGCCCGCGTCGACGCGATGAACGAGTACGTGAAGCATGTCGGCAGCGCGGTCTTCGCCTGCCCGCCGGGGCTGAGCCGGGACGGTTACTGGGGCGACACGCTGTTCGCCTGACCGGGCACACCCGTCGGCAGGCCCGGGGCGCCGAGCGCGACGAGCGCCCGGCGGGCGGCCAGGCGCTCGGCCTCGCGACGGCGCCGCTCGGCGACGACCGCCTTCAGGTAGGCCGGCGGCTGGGTGCCCGGCGGAGGCGGTGGCGTCGTGCTGCGGTACACCTCGGCGGCCAGCCGCCGCTCGAGCGAGGTCCGGGCCTCGGCGCGCATCCCCGGTGCCCGGGTGATGAACTGGCGCAGCGTCATCGCGAGCGCGTCGTCGACGCCGGCCAGATCGAGGTCGCGGGCCCAGCGCTCGAGCTCCGGGGGCATGAAGATCGGCCGCCTGCTCAGGTCGGGCAGCCGTTCCACCAGGACGATCGTGCCGGCCGCGAGGTCGCCCAGACGCTTCCCGCGGGCCGAGAACAGCATGCACGTCGACCCGAAGATCCAGGTCAGCGGCGGCAGCAACAGCCCTGGCCACTCGATCGCGACGCCGATCAGCCCGCGGGTCACCGCGTGCCGGAACCGGATCGGGCCGCCGTCGTCGCGCACCACCCGCAGGCCGAGCGCGAACTTGCCCGGGCTGCGACCACGGCTGAACGTCTCGAACGCGATCGGCCAGAACACGAAGACGAACACGACCAGGAGCACCGAGAGCGTGTCCTGCACCGCCGCGTTGGCCCGGGACGTGGTGGCGCTGAGCAACGTGGCCAGCGAGAACACCATCACGATCTGGATCGTCGCGTCGATCGCGATCGCGGCCGCCCGGGTGGCCAGCCGGGCGACCGGGAGCTCGACCTCGACGGCCTCCCCGATGACGAGCCCTCGCTGTGTCACCAGCACACCCTAGCGACCTAGGCCAACGTGAAGCCCAGCTCGGCGGCCAGGAGGTCGGCGATCGACAGCGCCTGATCAGGGGTGATGATCGCGCCCCGCAGCGTGGTCAGGCCGCGGGCGCCCATCATCCGGGACGTGCGCAGGTCGCATTTGCGGGCCGCGTCCGCGCCGAACTCGGCGCCGTTCAGGTCGCACCCGTCGAACACGACCCCGGACAGGTCTCCGCGCAGCGTCGTGCCGGAGAACGTGCAGTCGCGGAACACCACCGAGCCCTTGCCCCGCCGGACGTACAGCCCGCCATCGTCCCACCGGCAGCCGGTGATCAGCACGTCCTCGACGAACGTCGCGATCAGCCGGAACCCCATCAGCCGCGAATCGCTGATCTCGACCCGGCGCGCCGAGGCGCCTTCCCAGCGCGCCCCGGCCAGGTCCGACCGCTCGATCCGGACGTCGGACAGGTCGATCGGCTCGAACTTCGTCCCGGTGAAGTCGGCGCCGTCGGCGTGCACCTGGGCGATCTCGCCGCGGCCCGCCGCACCGACGTACGAGCCGGTCACGCGGTTGCGGTAGAGATCGATCTCGTCGTCGAGCGCGCTGTCGGCCGGCTCGAGGTCGTCGGGCTCGATCTGCGGGGCGCGGGGGACGGTCCCGGTGGGAGGCACCCTCGAACCGTATTACAGCGAGAATGGCGCGGTGACCGCCACCGGCCCCGGCAGCCGTAGCCGCCCGCGACCGACCTGGTCCGAACTCCCCGCCGACGTGCGGGCCGGCATCGAGGCGACGCTCGGTGCCCGCGTCGTGCAGGCCCGGAGCGCGCCGCTCGGACTGACGCCCGGGCTCGCGTCCCGGGTCCAGCTCGACGACGGCCGGCGGGTGTTCCTGAAGGCCGCCGGGGCTCACCGCGGCGCCGGGACGGTCGAGAAGTTGCGCCGCGAGGCCCGCGTGCTCGCGGTGCTTCCGGAGAGCGTCCCGGCCCCGCGTCTGCTCGGCTTCTACGACGACGGCCGATGGGTCGCGGTGGCGAGCACGGACGTGGGCGGCCGGCCGCCGTCACTGCCGTGGAAGCGCCCCGAGCTCGACCGGGTGCTGGCCGCCCTGACCGACATCCCCAGCCCGCTGAGCGAACCTCGGTTCGTGACCGACTGGGCGTTCGACCTCACCGGCTGGCGAACGCTGGCCGCCGGGGCCGGCGAGGGTATTCGAGCCGCGCTCCCGGCCGATCTCGCCGACTGGGCGATCGAACACCTGGACGAGATCGCCAACCTGGAGGCCGGCTGGTCGGTGGCCGCCGACGGCGACTCGCTGCTCCACGGCGACCTGCGCGCCGACAACATCCTGCTCACCGACGACCGGGTGTGGTTCGTCGACTGGCCGTCCGCCAGCGTCGGCGCGCCCTGGCTCGACGTCCTCTTCTTCCTCCCGACGGTGACCGGCGCCGACCTCGACGTCGTCGTCGGCAAACATCCCCTGACCAGGGACGTCGCCCCAGCGACGATCACCGCGACGGTGGCCGCGATCGCCGGGTTCCTGGTGACGGTCGGGCTCGAGGAGCCCCCGTGGTACGCGCCCGAGGTGCGGCGGTTCCAGCTCGCCGAGGCGGCCATCGCGACGGCCTGGTTGCGGAACCGTTGCGAGCGGCGCGAGTTCCTCTGATCCACCCGTCCCGCCCCGATAAGCAGGACATGACGATGCAGACGGCACCAATGGCGGTGCTCCGGCGCCCCGGGACGCTGCTCCTGCTCATCGTCGGCGCCGACTCGCTGGCCTACTACGCGTCCGACACCCGCGACTCGGTCGTCGCCCTGGTCTGTTACCTGCTCCAGATGTTCCTGGTCTACCGGATCTGGCGGGGCGCGAACCTCGTCCCGGTCGTGCTGCTGGTCAGCATCAGCGGCTACGAGGCCTACTGCGTCAAACAGGTCCTCGACGCGGGCACCGCGCCGGATCACCCGCTGTGGGTGTTCGTCCACTGCCTGGCGATCATGACCACGGTCTTCGTCCTGATCAGCGGCCCCGTCCGAGGACGGATCGGTCCACTGCGTGGAACGCGGTCGGTCGAATGACAGTGATCTGCGACACGTCCGCGCAACGCCGGCGACGCGGACGGCGTCGGGTAGCCACCCGACCGTCCAGCGGAGATGACCAGCCGGACGAACCCGCGACGGAAAAAGGCTGGTGCGGTCCGACCTGCTGACGGACACGCCCGACGTGCCATGCGCGCCCCGAACTCTGTAACGTTCTTGTTGCTCGACCGCGAACACCACATGTCAACCAAGTGGCTTGCGCGTCGACGCAAGGGAGTGGCTCCATCCGCAGCCGGCTAACCCCGGACGAGCCCCCCGACATCCGGCCACGGCGTCGTTCGCGACGCCCGCTGCCCCGTGCCTGCGCGAACCATGCGCCGGGTCGGCCGGGATGCCCACAACGATCGACGTCGCGTTGGAGATTGTCATGACCGCCGGGCCTTCTGCCCTGCCTGCCCTGCTGTCTGCCCACAACCGGGCGGGCGGCACCCTCGAGAACCTCGGCGTAGCGGACGCCGCCTCGACGGCCCGAGTCCTCCGTCGCCCTCGCTCGTTCGACGTAGCCGACCTGGCCATGGGCGCCGCCGACGTGCTCCGCGGCAACGACATCGGCACGATGGTCACCGCCGCGCCGGCGCTCTACCCGCACATGTGGAGCTGGGACGCCGCGTTCATCTCGATCGGCCTCGCGCACCTCGGCGTCGAGCGGGCGGGCCAGGAGATCCGGACGCTGCTGGCCGCCCAGTGGGCCGACGGCATGATCCCGCACATCGTCTACGGCGACCGGGGCGGGTACTTCCCCGGTCCGGGCCGGTGGGGGACCGCTGAGCTGTCGTCGGCCGCGCCGTCGGCCCCGCTCACGTCGGGCATCTGCCAGCCGCCGGTGCACGCGATCGCGGTCGGGCGCATCCTCGAGGTCGCGCGTCGCGGCTCGGAGGCCGACCGTCTCGCCGGTGAGCAGCTGGTGCGCGACTGCTGGGACTCGCTCTACCGCTGGCACGCCTGGCTGTCGGAGTACCGCGACCCGTCCGGCACCGGGCTGATCGGTGTCGTGCACGGCTGGGAGTCCGGGATGGACAACTCGCCGCGCTGGGACCGCCCGTACTCCGCGGTCGTCCCCGGCCCCGACCTGCCGTCGTACGTCCGCCTGGACCGCGAGCTGGTCCGGGACGGCGCCGAGCGTCCTACGGATGTCGAGTACGACCGGTACCTGTGGCTGATCGAGGAGATGCGCCGCGCGTCCTACGACCCGGCCAAGGTGTACGACACGTGCAGCTTCCTGGTCGCGGACGTGTTCGTCAGCGCGATCTTCGCGGTCGCGTCCGACGTGCTCGCGGACCTCGGGTCGGATTTCGGCGCGCCTGCATCCGAGGTTGCTGACCTGCGGATGTGGGCGGCCCGCTCCCGCGCGGCCGTCGCCGCGTCCTGCTCGCCGGAGACCGGGCTGGCCCGGGACTTCGACCGGCGCACCAACACCTGGATCGACGTCGAGACCCTCGCCGGTTTCGCGCCGTTGATCTCCGGCGGTCTTTCTCCGGACGCTGAGCGAGCGCTGTTGGACGAGCTGCACGGGCCGCGCTGGGCCGGGCACCCGTCGCTGGTGGCGAAGGTGCCGCCGACCGTGTCGCCGGACTCCGAGGGCTTCAAGTCGCGCGAGTACTGGCGCGGGCCGCAGTGGCCGGTCGTCTCGTGGCTGTTCGGCTGGGCGCACGCCCGGCACGGGTACGCGGCCGAGTCCGAGCGGCTGCGGGCCGAGACGCTGAAGCTGGTCGGCGACGGCGCGTTCAGCGAGTACTACGAGCCGGTGACCGGCGAGGCCCTGGGCTCGCGCAAGCAGTCGTGGACCGCGGCGGTGATCCTGGACTGGCTCGACTGACTTCGAGGTTCGTGCCACTGTGCGATGGTTGGTCGATCCGCGGACGTTCCGCGTCCGTATCAGGGGCATGGACGTCGCGGCCAACTTCCTCCCTGTCCCCGAGTCGGCCAGCCCTCCGCCCGATCCGTTCTCGGGCTTCCTGCCCCCGGGCTGGATGACGCTGCGCGTCGCCCACGACCGCTGGCTGCTCTACGGCCCGCACCGGGAGCGAGGCCCGTCCCGTGCGTCGGCCGTGCTCGTCGGTGAGTTGACCTGGCTCCACTCCGACGAGTGGCGAGTGCTACCGGTGGGCGAGATCCTGCCCTGGTCGCGCACGTACCCGAACGTGCTGGCCGCCCTGGACCCGCTGATGACCTGGTGGAACCTCCGCCGCCGAGTAGCCTGAACGCCGTTTGTCGAGGAAGGTGCCTCCGCGGCGGATCACGCATTGGGAGACGGGCTTCGGCAGGCCGGCCAGAACGAGCCGCACCCGGGTCCGGGTCTCCTGGGGCGACTCGGCCCGCCCGTCGGCGAGCCCGATCGCGCGAGCCCCGCGGCTGCGTGGCCGGCGGGCGGCCAGCGCCGCCAGATCCAACGCACGCACGTAGCGGTGCCTGAGCAGAACGTCCAGGCCTACGACCGCCTCGACGAGCTCCGGCTCGCGAGCGATCTCCCAGGCCGTGCGGAGAGGCACGGTCGTCGGGATCCGGTCCGGACGAATCTCGTCCGCCGCCACCTCCGCCCGACGTAGCCGAAGGCCAGGCACCGCGCTGCTCCGGGTTCCGGGCGGCGCTATCGCCACCACCGGACAACCGAGCTCACCGGCCCCGTCCGTGTCATCCACAGGCGGGCGTCAGTCCCACCAGAAGTACCAGCTCGGGCTGCGCACCTGGCCCGCGGCCAGGGCCGCTAACGAGCCCACGCCCTGGTCGACGGCATCCGGGCAATACGCGTACTGCTCCACTGCCGTCTCCGCCGCCTGCCGGGGATCCATCGGCGGCGACGGCACCAGCAGCTCCAGCATGTCGAACGACAACGTCACCAGCTGGGCCCCGAACAGATCATGCCAACGCTTCAGGACGGCCACGTGATCGGCGCCGTCCAGGTCACAGTTCACCGCACCCTGCCAGGACAGCAGACCCGGCACCTCGTACCCGGCCCGGGCCGGGATCAGGCCGACCAGCGTCTCCTGCTTGTCCCAGACGAACTCGGGCTCCGCGGCCGGCTGCGTGTCGAGATCGGGCGAGTTCACTACGTCGTCGACCGACATCGTGTTCTGCATCGCGGCCAGTTCGGCGAGCCGGCGGCCGGCGTCCATGGCCAGGCCCCGCTCCACCGCGGTGGGGTCGCAGTCGTTCTCGGCCATGAAGGCCAGATCCGCGGTCTCGTCGCCCGGGCCGACCAGGAACGGGTAGAGCCCGGTGCGTTCGTGCAGGCGGCGCAGCCGTAACCAGTGGTCGAAACCCTCGCCGGCATCCACCGGGTACGACCACACCGGCACCCCGGTGCCGGTCCGGAACAACAGGTCGAGTCCGGGGAGTGCGACGCCGAGCCGGACGAACACGTCCTGCGGGTTGCCTCCTCGATCGGAGAACGAACTGACAGCGGCCACCGAACAAGTCTCTCAGGCCGACCGGCGTGTCGGCAGGCTAGGTGGCGCACAGGTTGTCCCGCGTCACTGTGACCCGCATCGTCCCGGGTGTGGAACCGCAGGATGCGGCAACATCTGAAGCCATGAGCCCCGAAAACTTCCGCCGGTGACCGCGCTCGCCCTGGTCGCCGCTCTGGTCTTCCTGGCCGCCAACGCGGTGTTCGTCGCGGCCGAGTTCTCGCTCACCAGCGTCGACCGGCCCCGCGTCCAGCGGCTGGCCGACGGCGGAAGCGAACGGGACGTTCGCGTTCTCAAGGCGCTGCGCACGCTCTCCTTCCAGCTCTCGGGCTCCCAGCTCGGCATCACGGTCTCGTCGCTGGTGCTCGGCTACCTGGCTGAGCCCGCGATCGGCGCGCTGGTCGAGCCCGCGCTCGGCGGCCTGCCCGAAGGCACGCGGAGCTCGGTCTCCTACGGCATCGCGCTCATCCTGGCCACCGCGATCCAGACCGTCTTCGGCGAGCTCGTCCCCAAGAACGCGGCCGTCGCGACCCCGCTGCGCACCGCGCACTACATCGCGCCGATCATGCGGGCGTTCAGCGCCACGTTCCGGCCGATCATCCTGGCCCTGAACGGCTCCGCGAACTGGGTGATGCGCAAGGTCGGCATCGAACCCACCGACGAACTCGGCGCCGGCCGCTCCCGGGCCGAGCTCGGCTCGCTGGTCACCACGTCGGCCGAGCGCGGTGCGCTCGCGCCCGGCACGGCCCGGCTGGTCCGCCGTTCCCTCGCGTTCGACGACCGCACGGTCGCCGACGTCCTCACCCCGCGGACGAAGATCGAGGCCCTCCCGGTCACCAGCACCGTCAAGGACCTGGTCGAACGCTCCAGGAGCACGGGCTTCTCGCGCTTCCCGGTGTTCGAGCACCAGCTCGACAACCTGCTGGGCGTCGTCCATGTGAAATCGGTCTTCCGCTACCCGGAGGAGGAGCGGGCCAACACGCCGATCCGGGAGGTGATCGAGCCGCTCGGCGTCCTCCCCGAGACCCTGGAGCTGGACGAGGCGCTGGGCCAGATCCGGCGGGAACCGCTGCAGGTCGCGGGCGTGATCGACGAGTACGGCGGGCTGGCCGGCGTGGTGACGCTGGAGGACCTGATCGAGGAACTGGTCGGCGAGGTCCGCGACGAGCACGACCGGCCGGCCGAGCCGGACCTGGTGAAGCTGGGCAACGACGTCTGGCGGGTCTCCGGCCTGCTGCGCGACGACGCGGCCGCGGCCCGGATCTGCTTCAACGTCCCGTCCGGCCCGTACGAGACGCTGGCCGGGCTCTTCCTCGACCGCGCGGGCAAGGTGCCGACCCAGGGCGACTCGGTCACGGTCGAGGACGCGATCGACCCGGCGAGCTGGGAACTGACCGTCGAGAAGATGGACGCCCACCGCATCGCCACCCTGCGGCTGGCCCGAACCGAGCACGAGCCGACGGAGGACTGACGCGATGGACATCGGCCTGGTCTTCCTGACCCTCGCGTTGGTGCTCGGCAACGCGTTCTTCGTCGGCGGCGAGTTCGCGCTGGTGACGACCCGGCGCGACCAGCTCGAGCCGCTCGCCCAACGCGGCTCGCGCCCGGCCAAGACCGCGCTCTACGGCGTCGAACACCTCTCGCTGATGCTCGCCGGAGCGCAGCTCGGCGTCTCGCTCTGCTCGCTCGGGCTCGGCGCGGCCGGCGAACCGGCGGTCGCGCACCTCATCGAGGGGCCGCTGGAGGCGGTCGGCCTGGCCGAGGGCATGGTGCACCCGATCGCGTTCGTGATCGCGCTGACGATCGTGTCGTACCTGCACCTGGTGCTGGGCGAGCTGGTGCCGAAGAACATCGCGCTGGCCGGTCCGGTGCGCGCCGCGCTGATCCTCGGCCCGCCGATGGTCGGCTGGTGCCGGATCACCAAGCCGTTCGTCGTCGCACTCAACGCCACCGCGAACGGCGTCCTCAGGCTCGTCGGCATCACCCCGCGCGACGAGATCGAGACCGTCTACACCGGAGAAGAGGTGACGGAGCTGGTCGCGGAGTCGCGCGCCGAGGGATACCTGGACGAGGACGCCGAGGCCCGGCTCAGCCGGACCCTCTCGTCGGAGGCCCGCACCGCGGGCGACGTGGCGCTCGTCGGCGACCAGGTGCAGGTCGTGCCGAACGGCGCGACCGTCCGGGAGGTCGAGCGACTGGTGGCCACGTCCGGTTACTCCCGGTTCCCGGTCGAGGGCGAGGCCGGATTCTCCGGCTACGTCCATGCCAAAGACCTTTTGGACGCTACGCGCGACGAGCTCGACGGCACCTTGCCGGAGCGTCTCGTGCGCACGATGCCGGAGATCGCGGCCGACGCGCCGCTCGCCGACGCGGTCGAGGCGCTGCGCCGGGACGGGGCCCACCTGGGGCTCGTCCGGATCGAACGGGGCGAGGCCGTGGTCGCGCTCGAGGACCTCCTCGAGGAACTAGTGGGGCAGTTGAACGAGACGCCCCCGGTGTACGAGCGTTTGGAGCAGGCTCCCAGCGGTGACTGATCTGTGTATCAGCCACGGATGGAGGGCCCCCATGACCGCGTCGGTGAGCGGAGCCGCAGACCGCGCCAGCAATACCGCACGCCGCGCCGCCCGCAACGACTGGATCACCCGGATCGGTCGTGTCGGACTGGTCGCGTACGGCGTCGTGAACCTGTTGATCGCGTTCCTGGCGATCCAGGTCGCGACCGGTGACTCCGGCGAGCAGGCGAACAAGAACGGCGCCCTGCAGGAGGTGGCCGAGAAGCCGTTCGGTCCGGCTCTGCTGTGGATCATCGCGGTCGCGCTGATCGGGCTGGCGATCTGGCAGTTCGCCGAGGCGATCTGGGGACACTCGTCGGCCGGGAAGCGTCGGCTGAAGAAGCGGGTGATCAGCGCCGGTGAGGGCGTGCTGTTCGCGTTCCTGGCCTTCAACGCGATCAAGTTCGCGATGGGTAGCGGCAAGACCGGCAGCAAGACGCAGTCCTTCACCGCGAAGCTGCTCGGCGAGCCGTTCGGGCAGGTGCTGGTCGGCATCGTCGGCGTGGCGATCATCGTCGGGGCGGCGTTCGTGATCTGGCACGGCTTCAAGAAGAAGTTCCGCGAGGACCTGGATCTGACCCACGCCGACGCCAAGGCGCGCACCGCCGCCGAGCGGTTCGGGCAGGTCGGGTACATGGGTATCGGGGCGGCTTATGCGGTGGTGGGGGCGTTGGTCGTGGCGGCGGCGGTGAGCTACGACCCGGACAAGGCGTCGGGGTTGGACGGTGCGATGAAGACGATCGCCTCGCAGCCGTTCGGTTCGGTGTTGCTGTGGCTGGTTGCGCTGGGGTTCGTCTGCTATGGCGTCTACTGCTTCTTCGACGCCCGGTACCGCAAGTCGTAGAACGCGCGAGGGAGGGTGGCGATGGCCTGCTGAAGCCTTCGCTGCTCTCAGCGGGGCGACGTCAGAGCGTCGCCGGGGACGCGTACACGACCACGTTCGCCTCGTACGTCTGGGTCTTCCGGTCGTACGGGCTGGTGCACGTGACCAGCACCAACCGCTCCGGTACCGACTGAGCGAACACGTCCCCCGGCAACTGCGCCTTCTTGTAGACGCGCCGCGCCGCCACGCGGTACGCCCGCCGTCCGGCCGTGCTGTCGACCCAGATCAGATCCCCGATCGACAGCGATCCGATCTTGTAGAGCGCCCCCGGCCCCAGCTCCCGATCGTCCACATGACCGGCCAGAACGACCGAACCGAAACCGGAGCCCGGCCCGGCGCCGGCCGACCACCAACCGACCCGCTTCGGGTTGTCGGGCAACGTGAGCCCGCCGACCGGGTCGAGCTTCTCCGACTCGACGCTCGCCTCGACCCCGAGCACCGGGATCACCAGACGCTTGGGGTGCGCGACGTCCGGCGCAGCCGGGACGACGACGGCCGGCCCGGACGCCTTCCGCGGCGACGGGGCGGGCCGCGCCTCGGCGGTCTGGCCGGGCACGACGCCGACCTCGGACGGCAGAGCCGGCGCCGGCGGCGGGACGAGCGCGTAGATCGCGGCCGCGGCCAGGCACACCACGCCCGTGCCGAGGCCCAGGTACGCGGGCCAGCGGCTGGTCCGGTCGGGCTTGGGAATCCGGAACCGCCGGGGCAGCCGGAACCGCGGGCGCTCCGGTAACACGAAGCGCCGGGAGGGCAGCTCGTTCACTCGAGATGCCCGGCCGAGCGCCGACGCCAGAGCCAGGCCGAGCCGACCAGGAAAGCCAGCCCGATCGCCGCCAACGTCGCTGCGATCGTCGGCCGGTTGCCCGGTGAGATGCCCCGCCCACTGTCGACCTGCCCGGGAGCCGCACCCACGGCCGGCGCCGAGTCGTCGAGCGAAGCGGCGTGGGCCGCCACGACCGGCGACGCCTGCCGGGCCAGGGCCTTGACCTCGGCGTTCTGGCCGCTGGTGACCTCGGCCTCGATCAGCCGCCGATAGGACGCCTGACCCTGCCGCTGAGTGGTGACCCAGAGCCCGTCGAACGACGAACCGCTGGTCTGCTCATAGCGGTTGAGCGTCGCCTGCTGGGTGGTGTCGGGACGGGCGGGCAGGTCGACGCCGAGTTTCTTGGCCACCGGGCGCAGGTCGTTGTCGAGCTTGGTGTGATCGGTCAGCCAGCGGTTGGCGAGATCACGCGTGTCCTGCTCGGTGGCCTTCCGGATCGCGATCCGCGCGGCCGCGATCGCGGCCAGGTTGGCCTGGTGGGCACCGCGTAAGTACGACTGATCCTGGGCGTTGACGCCGGCAACGGGTGCGGCGTGAGCCGGAGCAGCAACGGCGAGTAGCGCGCCGATCGTCACGATCAACGCTGTCAAGCGACGCCGCATGGCACCGTCCCTTCCGGGCCGCCGTTGTTCACGGAGAACGTACCCGATTCCTCCTAGTGACCTCTTCATCGCGTTCCGTTCTAGCGCCTGGGGTACCCGCCGTATTCGGTCCGTACGCGTCCCGGTCGTACGGCCGCTCTACGATCGGCGGGTGGCCGTGACCGAAACGCTTGACCCGCCAGCCGAGAAGCCCGCTGCCCGGCCGTCGCTGCGGTACCGATTGGCGACGGGTCTGCCCACCGATCAGGCCTGGTCCTGGCTGTGGACCGGGCTGGTCGCGCTGCTCGCGCTGGTGTTGCGGCTGGTCGGCCTGGGCACGCCGGGCACGAAGATCTTCGACGAGGTCTACTACGCCAAGGAGGCGCACGACCTGCTCCAGGCGGGCGTCGAGCTCAACAAGGAGGGCGACGGCCCCGGGTACGTCGTCCACCCGCCGCTGGGCAAGTGGATGATCGCGCTGGGTGAGCACGTCTACGGCTACAACGCGCTCGGCTGGCGGATCTCGGCCGCGCTGATCGGAGCGCTCTCGGTCCTGCTGCTGGCCCGCATCGCCCGGCGGATGTTCGGCTCGACGCTGCTCGGCTGCGTCGCCGGTCTGCTGCTGGCGCTCGACGGGCTGCACTTCGTCATGAGCCGGGTCGCGCTGCTCGACATCTTCCTGATGTTCTGGCTGCTCGTCGCGTTCGGCTGCGCGCTGCTCGACCGCGACTCGACCCGCACCTGGCTGCTGCGGAAGGCCGAAACCGGCGCCGATCTCACCGCCACCGCGGGCACCCGCGTCCCCTGGTGGCGGATCGCGATGGCGGTCAGCGCGGCCTGCGCGCTCGGCGTCAAGTGGAGCGCGACCTGGTACATCGTCGCGCTGTTCGGCATCGCGTTCTGGTGGGCCGTGCAGGCGCGGCGCACCGCCGGGGTCGAGCGGCCGTTCGTCGACACGCTGGCCCGCGAGACCGGCTGGTTCGTGCTCTGCGGCGTGCTGCTGCTGGGGATCTACCTCTCGACCTGGACCGGCTGGTTCCTGTCCGACGACGGCTGGAACCGGCACGGCGACCCGTGGCCCGGCCCGGCCTGGCTCCCGTCGGCGCTCGGGAACCTGTGGGAGTACCACAAGCACGCGTACGAGTTCCACACCGGCCTGCACGCCAAGCACGACTACCAGTCCACGCCGTGGAGCTGGCTGTTCCTCGGTCGCCCGGTCGCGTACTACTACTCCAGCGACGGCGGCTGCGGCGCCGAGAACTGCTCGGCCGAGGTGCTCGCGCTGGGCAACCCGCTGATCTGGTGGGCGTTCATCCCGGCGCTGGTGATGACCGGCTGGCGCTGGCTGGCCCGGCGCGACTGGCGCGCGGGCGCGATCCTGCTGATGAGCCTGGGCGCCGGCATCATCCCGTGGACGTTCTACCCGACCCGCACGATGTTCTTCTTCTACACGCTGCCCGCGCTGCCGTTCCTGGTACTCGCGGTCACGCTGGGGCTGGGCATGGTGCTCGGCCCGGGCGCGCTGCCGCGCACCGAGGCGGTGCCCGACCGCGTGCGTCTGATGGAGCCGGTCACCGACCGCGACCGACGCCTGGTCGGCGCGGTCGCGGTGGCCAGCTATCTGCTGGTCGTCGCGGTCACGTTCGCGTACTTCTACCCGATCTACACCGGCGAGCAGCTCACGTACGAGTCCTGGCACTCGCGGATGTGGTTCGACTCCTGGATCTGAGCCCGTCCGGCGCCACCGAGCGCTACGGGCGCCAAGCGGGGTCGCGTCCGAGTAGGCGGAGAATGCGGTCGCTCGGGGCGTCGCCCTCGACGGGCGGAAGCCCCGGAGCGAAGGCGCTGCCCGCTTCGGTGCGCTGCTCGCCGTCCGGAATGGACGAGACGAACGGCAGGAGCGCGTCGGCCACGTCCTCATCGGGCGTGAAGGGGAGGCCCAGCGTCGCGGCGACGTCCCAGGAGTGGGCGAAGTAGTCGACGGCGTGGATCGCGATCGCGAGCGCGGCCGGGAGCGGGCCGGGGGAGACCTCGGGAAGCGAGCACGGCCGGTCGCCGTCGGAGACGGCGGCGAAGGCCGCGAGGACCTGGCCGGAGGCGGTGCGGTAGGCGCGGGCCGGGTCGCTCCCGATCGGCCTCACGGTCCAGTCGGCCGGGACGCCCTGGACGGACGCGGCGAACCCGCGGTGCTGGGTGGCCATGTGGGCGAGCAGGTCGCCGAGGTCCCAGTCGGTGCACGGGGTCTTCCGGCCGAGGTCGGCCGCGGTGACGCGGTCGACGACCTCGACGCTGAGGTGGACGGCGTGGGAGTCGTAGTCGCGGGCGTTCTCGAGATTAATAGGCACGCGCCTACGATCTACGGACGATTACGATTTGTCAACGGGTATGTTCGGCGCATGCCTCGCCCGGATCTCGCCGCGATGCTCGGGCCGCTCGGGCGGAGGTTGCTCGCCCTCGAGCGGCCGATCCTGGCCGCGCACGGCGTCTCGATGTGGGGGTACGCGGTGCTGCTGCGCCTGGCCGACGAGCCGGTGCGGGCGCAGGCGGCGCTGGCCGAGTCGATCGGCGCGGACAAGACCCGGCTGATCCCGGTGCTCGACGAGCTGCAGGCGGCCGGGCTGATCGAGAGGACCCCGGACCCCGCTGACCGGCGGGCGCGGGTGCTGTCGATCACCGCGGCCGGCCGGTCGCTGCGGGATGCCGTCCAGACCGAGATCCAGGCGCAGGAGGAGCGGTACCTCGCGGTCCTGCCGCCGGATCAGCGCGAGGCGTTCCTGACCGCGCTCCGGACGCTGGCCGGCTTCACCGGCTGAGGAGTCACCACGGGACCCGGCCGTCGTCGTCCCAGACGGCTCCGGTGGAGCCGTCGCGACCGAGGGTCGCGAGCTTCACGATCACCCGCGCGCCGTCCGCGGCGGTCCGGTCCAGCTTCAAGCCCATGGCGGACGCGAAATCCGTCGCGATCGCGCCCGGGTTGGCCGCGTTGACCAGGATGCCCTCGCTGAACAGCTCCTTGGCGTACTGCAGGGTCAGCATGTTGAGCGCGGTCTTCGAGGGGGCGTACGCCGACGAGGCGGGGGAGCGGGCGAAGTAGTCGGTCAGATCGGCATGCCGGGTCAGTGAGCCGACCCGGCTGCTGACGTTGACGATGCGGGCGGCCTCGGAGCGGCGCAGCAGCGGCAACATCGCGTTGGTGACCGTGATGACGCCGAGGAAGTTCGTGTCGAAGACCTCGCGGACTGTTTTCATGTCGGCCTGGCTGGGCGGGCCGGCCCGGAAGCCGGAGATGCCGGCGTTGTTGATCAGGACGTCGAGCACGCCGAAGGTCTGGTCGATGTGCTCGGCGGCCCTCTGGACCGTGGACTCGTCGGTGACGTCGAGCGCGACGGTGTGGGCGTCGAGGCCGTTCGTTCGTAGGTCGGCGGCGGCTTCTTCGCCGCGGCGGGCATCCCGGGAGCCGAGGATCACGGTGATCTTCTGCTGCCCCAACTGCTCCGCGACGGCTTTACCGAGGCCCTTGTTGCCGCCGGTGATGAGTGCGATCGTCATGCCGTCGAGCCTCGTGCGGGGCCGCCGGTGACGCCATGCCACTCTCGGTCTGCGCCGATACCGTACGGGTATCAGCTCGGCGTGAACTGGTCGTTCGGTACGTCTGTGCCGTTGGCGCAGTCCGGTGGGTGGCTAGGTGGCGATGTCGTTGGGGATCTGCGCCAGTCGAGCCTGATCCGCGGCCAGCGCATCACCGGAGGATTGACATCGATCGGCGACTGAGACGCCGTCGCGGCCGGCTGCCCATCGGAGTCACCGAGCAGCAGCGCGGTCGACCGGGTCGGCGGAGATCGCGAGTTACCGGGCAGCAGCCGGGCCGGCCTCGACGCTCGTCGGCGAGCAGCCGCTAGTACGGCGGGTCAGGGGCGCTTACCGTGGGGGTATGGAGACGCTGGAGGTTCGCGAGCTGACGTACTTCGTCGCGGTCGCGGAGGAGCGTCATTTCGGGCGGGCGGCCGCTCGGCTCGGGATCGCGCAGCCGCCGTTGTCCCGGGCCATCAAGGCGATCGAGCACCGCGTCGGCGTGCCGTTGTTCGAGCGCACCAGCCGGGGCGTCCTGCTCACCGCGGCCGGCGAGGTGCTGCTGGAGGACGCGCGCCGGCTGCTCGAGGCGTCGACCGCGGCGGTGGCCCGCGCCCGTCGCGCCGGATCGGACCAGCCTCGGCTGGTACTCGTATTGAAGCCGGGCGCCGACGGCGGGATGCTCGCCGAGGTCCTCCGCGAGTACGAGCACGCCCCCGACGCCGTCCCGGTCGACCTCCACACCTGCGGCTTCCGCGAGCACGCCGGGCTGCTGCGCGCGGGCGTCGGCGACGTCGCCCTGATCTACGGGAAGGATCCGGACCTGGCCGGCCTCGACAGCGAGGAGCTGTTCCGGGAGGGCCAGATCCTCGTCGTGGCGCAGGATCACCCGCTGGCCGCACGCCCGTCGATCACGATGGACGAGGTCCACGCGCAACCGACCCCGCTGTGGACGGGCGACGGCTCCGTGCCTCGCCAGGGGGAGTTGCCGCAGCTCGTCGCCCTGGGCCGATGGATCCACCTGGCGCCGATCTCGGCCGGTCACCACCTGCGCCGGGACGTGGCCGCGGTCCCGGTCTCGGACGCCCCCGAGCTGCCGGTGCTACTCGCCTGGCCCGAACAGCACCGCTCGAAGGCGCTCGCGTCGTTCGTCCGGACGGCTGTGGATATCGCGGCCGAGCGTCGCTCGTTGCGCTAACTTGCTGGCGTGAACGAGCTCGCGGTGCCGGACGCCGTCTTACCCGCTTCCGTCGATCAACCGATGCTGATCTACCGCGACGACGCGACCGGTGAGCGGGTCGAGCTGTCGGTCCGCGAGCTGTCCGGCTGGGCCGCCCGCACTGCCCGCCTGCTGCACGAAGACTGCCGGATGCAGGTCGGTGACACCGCGGCCGTGCTGCTCCCGCCGCACTGGCAGACCGCCGGTGTGCTGCTCGGGGCCTGGGCCGCCGGGGTGTCGGTGTCGTACCAGGGCTGGTCCACCGCGGGCCTGCTCGACGGCGCTCCGGTGGATGCGCGGTTCGTCAGCGCGGAGCGGCGGCGGAGCTTCCTCGAGAACCTTCCCGAGGCCACCCACTGTTTCGTGCTGGGGATGGGGCGCGAGGTCGTCGACGATCTCGACTACGACGTCGAGGTGCTGCGGTACAGCCCCGACCTGCCCTCCTACGCGCCGCTGCGCTGGACCGACGAGGCGAGCGTCGGCGGTACGACCTATCGCGAGCTGGGCAGCATCGCGGCCGGCGTGGCCGACCAGATCGGCCTGCGCGCCGGCGACCGCTTGCTGGTCGATGCGGCGTCGTTCGAGCAGCCGATCCACTGGTTGTTGACCCCGTTGGCGGTGGGGGCCTCGGTAGTGGTCTGTGCCAATCTCGACCGGAACCGTCTGACCGACCTCCGCGCCGAGGAGAACGCCACCCACGTCCTGTAGGCCCGGCCGGGTGCCGGGTGCCGGGTGCCGGGTGCCGGGTGCCGGGTGGCCGGGTGCCAGCCAGGCGCGGGGGAGCATCGCGGTGGCGGGCGTTGGCGGTCTTCTGACGGTTGGGCGCGCGGTGGCCGCCGTCGGGAATCGTGCTGAGGTCCTTCGTGCCGACGTCGACCGACGCGCCGGGCGGTCGTATTCGTAGCGGCGGATCGGCGCGACGGTAGCCCGGTTGAGGTGCGGTGCGGTCGGAGTGCGGTGCGGTCGGAGTGCGGTGCGGTCGGAGTGCGGGGCGGTCGGAGTGCGGCGCGGTTGAGGTGCGGCGCGGTCGGGGTGCGGCGCGGTCGGGGTGCGGCGCGGTCGGAGTGTCCGCGGCAGTGCGGCCGGTCGCACCGGCACGGCCGTGCGGTCGGCCGCGACCAGCACGGCGCGGACCGCGTCCCGGGCCGGGCGCCGATCGCGGTTGGCGGGCTGCTGTCGCCCGCAAAGCCGCACGATCCGTTGGGCACGGCCAGCGAAGATGCGCGCCCGGCCGCCACACGGCGCCCCGCTCCAGGCGGCCAGCCGGCCAGCCCGCCGGCCAGCCGAGCACAGCGCGCCGGGCCGTCACACGAAGCCCCGCTCCAGCCAGCCAGCCCGCCCGCCCGCCCGCCCGACGCCCACCCCCAGCAACTGAGCGGACGTCAGAACGCGTACGGGCCGAAGCGTCCCCAGGCCACTACCAGGGCCAGCACCAGCAGCACACCGCTCGGCACCAGCGCCGCGTACTCACGACGCACCACATGCATCGCGACCGCGCCGAGCATCACCACGGCCAGGCCGGCCGCCGCCACCGGCACCAAAGCCGGCGCCACGTCCACCGCCGCCGGCAGCACGACGCCGATCGCGCCCAGCACCTCGAGCACGCCGATGGCCCTCGGCGCCCAGCTCGGCGCATCCGCGGCCCACGCCTGGGCGGCGACGTACTTCTCGTGCGTCAGCGCCAGCTTGAACGAACCGGAAAACAGAAACGCGGCCGCGACCAGCCCAGCAACGACCCACAGAACAACGTTCACGACTCTCCACATCCCAGCGATGACTTAAACAGTGAAGTCAACCTAGGCCGCTATGAGTTAAACATGCAAGTCACTGCTAGGATCTCGACGTGACCGACGAACCTCGCTGGCTCGACCCCGACGAACTCCGGACCTGGCTGGCGCTGTTCTCCGTACTGGTCCGCCTACCGGGCTCGCTCGACGCCCAGCTCCAGCGCGACGCCGGCATCAACCTCTTCGAGTACATGCTGCTCGCCGGGCTCTCCGACGCGCCCGACCGCCGGCTCCGGATGAGCTTGCTCGCGCACATCTCCGAGGGCTCGCTCCCGCGCCTCTCCCAGGCCATCGGCCGCCTCGAGAAGCGCGGCTGGGTGCGCCGCACCCCCGATCCCGAGGACGGCCGCTACACGCTCGCGATCCTCACCGACGAGGGCCAGGCCAAGGTCTCCGAGACCGCGCCGAGCCACGTCGCCGAGGTTCGGCGTCTGGTCCTCGATCCGCTGTCCAAGGCCCAGCCCAGGCAGCTCCACGACATCTGCGGCCGCATCATGCGCACGATCGACCCGGACGGCCCCTACCCAGGCGCCCGCCCCTACTAAATCCCGCCCGCCCCCGGTCCCAGCCAGCCACACCAGCCCGCCCGCGCCCCGCGTTCCGGTCCGGGCCCCGGCGTTCCGGTCCGGGCCCCGGCGTTCCGGTCCGGGCCCCGGCGTTCCGGTCCGGGCCCCGGCGTTCCGGTCCGGGCCCCGGCGTTCCGGTCCGAGCCCGGCCCTCCGGGCCCAGCCCCCGCCCTCCGGGCCCAGCCCCCGCCCTCCGGGCCCAGTCCCCGCCCTCCGGGCCCAGCCCCCGCCCTCCGGGCCGCGCCCCCGCCCTCCGGGCCCAGCCCCCGCCCCTCCGAACGGGGCCCCGCCCCCGGGACGACCCCCTCCGCGGCGAGCTCCAAGCCCAGAACAGCGACCTCACCCCCGACTCGGCACCCCCTCCGAACTCGGAAAGTGCTTCCGCAAATCAGCCGCCACCACCCGATCCAGCACCCGATCCGGCAACACCCGAGTCAACCGCGTCATCACCGCCGCATCCCGCCCGATCGTGTACCTGGTCCGCGGACGCCGATCAGTCACCGCCCGCGCGATCACCCGCGCCGCCGCCCCGGCCGACACCCCTCCCGCCGTAAATGCCGCCGCATGCGACATCACCGCCTGCATCAACGCCCCGTACCGCTCCCTCTGAGCCGCGCTCATCCCCGACGCCAATCGAGTCGCCGTCTCGACACCCCGCGCTGCCATCTCGGTCTGCACCCCACCCGGCTCGACCACGACCACCTGCACCCCGTGCGGGGCCAACTCCCGGCGCAGTGCATCGCTGACCGCTTCCAGCGCGAACTTCGTCCCCGCGTACGCGCCGTACGTCGCCAGCGCGACCTTCCCGCCGATCGAGCTGATGTTGACGACCCGGCCCCGGCTCCGCAGCAGGGCGGGCAGCAGCGCCTGGGTCACCTCGATGTGCCCGAACAGGTTGACGTCGAACTGGCGCCTCCATTCGTCCATCGGTAACGCCTCGACCGGCGCGTTCACCGCGATCCCGGCGTTGTTCACCAGCGCCAGCAGCGGCCGCGGGTCGGCGTCGACCCGGGCGGCCAGCGCGGCGATCTGCGCCGAATCGGTGATGTCGAGGAGCACCGGCTCGACGCCGTCGGCCCGAAGCGCCTCCCCGTCGCGTTCCCGGCGAACCCCGGCCAGCACATGGAAACCGCGCCCAGCCAGCTCGCGCGCACTGGCCGCACCCATACCGGTCGAAGCGCCGGTCACGACGATCATAGTTTCAGTTGACGTTGTCACCTCACCTACGTTAGCGACTGAGATGACATTGTCAACAGTAAGCTGGAGGCATGGTCACCCGGGTCGAATCAGCCGCCGCCACCCGTCAAGCTCTCCTGGAGGCCGCGCGCGAACTGCTCGACGCCGGCGGCCCCGAGGCGGTCACCCTGCGCGAGGTCGGAGCCAGGGCAGGCGTCAGCCGGGGCGCGCCCTACCGGCACTTCGCCGACAAGGAGAGCCTGCTCACGGCCATCGCGACCGAGGCCTGGGAGCGCATCGGCGACGCTGTCCAGGCGCTGCGCGCCGACCCCGACCTCGAACCGGCCGACAAACTGAAGAGCGCCCTGACCGGCCTCATCGAGCTCGGCCGCCGCCAACCGCGCCTCTACCAGCTGATGTTCACGACCCCGTCCGGCGACCCGTCGGCGATCGCGAACGCGGCCGGCCGCAGCCAGGACGAGTTCCTCGCGATCGTCGCCGAACTCGTCGGCGAGGCCGACGCCTACCGCTACGGGGCCCTCCTGATGACGAGCGCCCACGGCATCACGGGCATGGAGGTGAGCGGCCACCTCACGGTCGAGAAGTGGCACACGAACCCCGACGAGCTGGTCGCCCTGCTCGCCGCGCTCGTTCTTGACCGGCGTGGAACGCCGTTCCATGATTGATGGATCAACGTTCCAGGGAGTGGCCATGACTGTCACGATCATCGGTGCGGGCCTGGGCGGGCTCGTGCTCGCCCGCGTCCTCCACGTCCACCACGTCCCCGTGGTGATCTACGAGGCGGAAGCCTCGGCCGGGGCCCGCACGCAGGGCGGGCAGCTCGACATCCACCAGCACAACGGTCAGCCCGCCCTCCGGGCGGCCGGGCTCACCGCGGAGTTCCGCGCGATCATCCACGAGGGGGGTGGGGCCAACCGCATCCTCGACCCGCAGGGAAAAGCGCTGCTCGACGAGCCGGACACCGGCGACGACGCGCGTCCGGAGGTCCTCCGGGGAGATCTGCGCCGGATCCTCATCGAGTCGCTTCCCGCCGACACCATCCGCTGGGGGAAGAAGCTCGCCTCGGCCGCGTCGCGCGACCGTGGCCGCGGCCGCCACGAGCTGACCTTCACCGACGGCGAGACCGTGACGACCGACCTGCTGGTCGGTGCCGACGGTGCCTGGTCGAAGGTCCGTCCGCTGCTGTCCGACGCGAAGCCCGAGTACGTCGGGATCACGTACGTCGAGACCTACCAGTACGACGTCGACGAGCGGCACGCCCCGTCCGCGGAAGCCGTCGGCGCCGGTTCGATGGCCGCGCTCGTCCCGGGCCAGGGGATCACCGCGCACCGCGAGGCCGGCGACGTCATCCACACCTACGTGCAGCTGACGCGCCCGGCCGAGTGGGCCGCCGGGATCGACTTCGGCGATCCGGCCGGCGCCGCCGCCCGGGTCGCGGCCGAGTTCGACGGGTGGGCGCCCGAGCTCACCGCGCTGATCACCGACATCGAGGTCGGGCCGACGCTGCGGATGATCTACGCGCTGCCCGACGGTCACCGCTGGGACCGCGTGCCCGGCGTCACGCTCGTCGGCGACGCCGCCCACCTGATGGCGCCGAACGGCGAGGGCGCCAACCTGGCGATGCTCGACGGGGCCGAGCTCGCGCAGGCGATCGTCGCGCACCCCGACGACGTCGAGGCCGCGCTCGCCGCCTACGAGGCGGCGATGTTCCCGCGCAGCGAGGCCGAGGCCGTCGACACGCACGTCATCCTCGACCTCTGCCTCGGCGACCGCGCGCCCTACGGCCTGATCGACTTCCTGACGTCGGCCTGAGTCCGGCTACCAGGCGTCCGACAGGATGAACAGACCGATGCCGATCAGGACGACCGGCAGGAGCACGTGCCCCCAGCGGGAGAGCACCCCGGCCACCGCCGGACGGGTGGCGAAGAAGCGACCGGCCGCCACCCAGACCGCGACCAGCACCAGGAACACGACGACGTAGACGCTCGTGCCGCCGGCGCCGGCCGTCGCGAAGACCGGCACGTAGACGCCGATGTTGTCGCCGCCGTTCGCGAACGTGACCGCGGCGACGGTCAGGGCGCTCGTGGCCGGTTGCGGGCCGTCGTCGTCGCCGGAGTGCCGGAACGCCTGCACGGCGGCCTTGATCCCCAGCGCGATCGGGAGCAGGCCGAGGTAGGGGATGGCCGCGTCGGGGAGGAACGTCGCGCCGAACGCGGCCAGCCCGGCGGCGACCAGGATCCCGGCGAAGCCGAGGTACTGGCCGAGCGCGATGTTCCGGAGCGTGTGGCGGTGCCCGGCGCCCTGGGCGAAGAAGAGCGCGAGGATCAGGATGTCGTCGATGTTCGTGACGGCGAACAGGCCGATGGCCTGCCCGATGATGCCGAGGCTCATGGGTCGTCTTTCGGTTCTCGGCAATCCGGGCTTCCCGCTCAGCTCGGGGCGTGGGCCAGTTCGTCGTGGTGGGCCGCGCCCGGATGGCTGGCCGGGTCGACGTGCACGGTCGCGCCGCCCAGCTGAGGGATCGCATGCGACAGCTGATGTTCGACCCGGGCCGCGAGCTCGTGTGCGGCCACCAGCGTGAGATCGGCATCGGCGACGACGTCCGCCTCGGCGTGCATCCGGTGACCGATCCAGCGGAGTCGGACGGCGCCGACGGCGTCGACGCCGGGGGTCGCGCGGATCGCGCTCTCGGCCGCGTCCACCAGCACCGGATCGACCGCATCCAACAGTCGCGCCAGCACCTCGGCGGCCGCGTCCTTCAGCACGACAACGATGGCCACCGTGATCGCGAGCCCGACGACCGGGTCGGCCCAACTCCACCCCACCGCCGCGCCGCCAGCGGCCGCGATGACGGCCAGGGACGTGAACCCGTCCGTGCGGGCGTGCAGGCCGTCCGCGACCAGCGCCGCGGAGCCGATCTTCCGTCCGACCCGGATGCGGTACCGGGCCACGGCCTCGTTGCCGACGAATCCGATGAGCCCGGCGACCGCAACCGCACCGACGTGCGTCATCGACGCCGGATGCAGGAGCCGATCGACCGCGGTCCAGCCGGCGAGGACCGCCGATCCGGCGATCGTCAGTACCACCGCGAGTCCGGCCAGATCCTCCGCCCGGCCGAAGCCGTAGGTGAACCGTCGGGTGGCGGCCCGCCGCCCGACGAGAAACGCGATGCCCAGCGGCACCGCGGTCAGTGCGTCGGCGACGTTGTGCAGGGTGTCGCCGAGCAGCGCAACCGATCCCGAGAGCACCACGATCGCCGCCTGGGCCGCCGCCGTGAGCCCGAGAACCACCAGGGAGATCCACAGTGCCCGCAAGCCCTCGCGGGAGGACTCCATCGCCACTGACCTGCAACAACACCCCTGCTCAGGGCACCAGGGTCGGTGTCCGCGACTCCTCGTAGGCCTCCACCATCGACGCCGGTAGCAGCAGGAACAAGCGCGGCGCTATGCGCTCTATCGCCCCTCCGCATCCGATCACCAGGCCGGTCGCGAAGTCGACCAGCGGCGTCGCGTCGTCTTCCTCGTACTCGTTCAGGTCCATCACGACCGGCGTACCGCACCGGAACCAGTCGCCGACGTAGAAGACTTCGTTGTAGTTCTGCGGACGGAGTGTCTTGACCACCGAATCAGTGTGCTGCACGAGCGTCGGGGCTCAAAGGAGACGCGCGCCGGGGGATGCAACGTTTCGCACCGCTCGGCGTGTAGTCAGAGTGTGAGGGCCACCGACTTCGAGGCGTACGTCCGCGCGCACGGCGCCGGACTGCTCCGCTTCGGACACGTCCTGACGCTCGACCGGGCGGCCGCGGAGGATCTCGTCCAGGAAGCGCTGATCCGGGTCGGGCTGGCCTGGCCGCGGATCCGGCGGGACGGGAACCCGGTCGGGTACGCGCAGCGGACCATGGTCAACCTGTTCCTCAACCGGCGCCGGCGCGTGAGTGACGTCCCGGTCGAGCAGGTTCCTGAAAAGGCACACGAGGACGCGGCGCTGTCCGCGGTCGACTCGGCCGACGCGGTCCGGCACGTGCTCGCCGGGCTGCCGCCCAAGCAGCGGGCGGCGATCGCGCTGCGGTACTTCGCCGACCTGCCCGACGACGAGATCGGCCGCCTGCTCGGGTGCACGCCACAGACCGTGCGGTCGCAGGTGTCACGCGGGCTCGCAGCGTTGCGCCAGCAGCTAGCGCAGGAGAGGTGAGATGCCGTCACCCGAGGAAGACCTGCTGGTCGGCGCCGCGTGGGACATCCCGCTGACCGACGACCTCGTCGACAGCGTGCGGCAGGGCGTCAAGCGCCGACGCGCTGTCCGTGGCCTGATGGCCGGCGCGATGGTCATGTTCGTCGTTTTCGCCGGATTGATCCTCGCCGTCGATCGTCCGGGCGATCGGGTGGCGACGAGCCGGATCTCGATGGCACCGGACGTGTCACCGCTGATAGACGGGTTCTCGGTCGGACAGCTGCCACCCGGTGTGCGCCCGGGCCGGCAGACCATCTCCAGCGTCTGCGGGTTCGTCGCGGCCGGTACCGACTGCGTGGATCAAGCCGATCCGGCGGCCATCATCTCCGCCCGCCGGTTCGACGACGGCGGAGCGAACTGGCTGTGGGTCACGGTGTGCCGGCCGCTGGCCACGAAGTCGGCGGCCGAGCGGACCGACATCACCCGGCGGTTGATCGCCTGGCAGGCCGGCGGCGCACGTCGGATCGACGAGTTCGGGGTGCCGGCCGGCCGGGCCCGGATCCTGCGGGAAGACGGTTCCGAGGTGACGATCTACACCGCCGTGATCACGGCGAAGGATGGCGCAGTGGTCGCGATCACCACCAACTCGACCGTCGACCAGATCACGAGGGTCGCCCAGGGCGTCTCTACGACCCGCTGACCGCCGCGCCCAGCGCGTCGAGCCAGGTGGCCGTCCCCTGTTCGCGCCAGGACGGTTGCTCGTGACCGTCGAGAAAACTGTTCTGCTCGGTGAGCTCCAGCCGGGTTCCGTCGCCGTCGGCGACGAACTGCACCGACGTCAGCGAGACGGTGACGGTCTCGTCCCGGTTGGCCAGCGTCGACGTGTAGACGATCCGCTCGCCGTCGACGATGTCGTGATAGGTCGACGTGAAGCGCATGTCGCCGGCCGTGTTGACCTCCTGGCCGCCGACGCGGAAATCGAGGTCGTGGGCGTCCGCGGTCGGCGCGAACCACGACCGCTTGGTCTCCGGGTCGGCCCAGGCGCCGAACACGATCGACGGCGGCGCCGAGTACGTGCGCTCCAGGGTGAACGTGGACGTCATCACCGAACGGTCAGTCATCGCTGTCTCCAGACTTCTCGAGTACGTCACCGAGGCGGTCGAAGCTCCGCTCCCAGCCGGTCCGTTGAGTAGTGATCCAGCCCTCCGCGGCGCGGAGGGCGGCCGGCTCGATGCGGCAGGTCCGCACCCGCCCGGTCTTCTCCGTGGCCACCAACCCGGCGTCGATCAGCACCTGCAGGTGCTGCAACACCCCGGGCAACGACATGTCGAACGGCCGCGCCAGGTCGCTCACCGACGTCGGTCCCTGCACCAGCCTCTCGACGATCGCCCGCCGGGTGCCGTCGGCCAGCGCCTGGAACGCCCGGTCGAGATGGTTAACCATGTGCTTAACCATAGCCCGGACGACGGCAATGGTAAAGCAGATACTTAACTAAACCGTGCGTAGACGTTGTGCGGGAAGACCGTCGGCACCTGGTAGCTCACCTCGTCCAGCGTCCGCCCGACCGAGCTCGGAACCTCGACGTCCAGCGCGCCGACGTTCGCCTCGAGCTGTTCGACGGTCGTGGCGCCGATCAGCGTGCCGGCCACCCCGTCCCGTCCCGTCACCCACTTCAGCGCCAGCTGCGCCGGGTGGCACCCGATCGCCTCGGCGGCCTCCCGCAGCGCCTCGACGACGGCCCAGTCCCGCTCGGTCGGCGCGGGTTCCCGGCCCGGCCACCCGCGGGTCAGCCGGCCCTCTCCTCCGTCCGGCGAGTACTTCCCGGTGAGCAGGCCGTTGGCCAGCGGCGACCAGGCGACGACGCTCATCCCGAGGTCGCGGGCCGCCGGGACGAGCTCCCACTCGATCGTGCGCTGCAGCAGCGAGTACTCGAGCTGCAGGGCGGCGACCGGTTCCCAGCCCCGGTGATCGGCGACGAGCTGGGCTTTCGTCGTCCACCAGGCCGGTACGTCGCTGAGCCCGACCGCGCGCACCCGACCGTCGCGGACCAGAGCGTCGAACGTGGACATGACCTCCTCGGGAGGCGTCATCCGGTCCCAGAGGTGCAGCCAGTAGAGGTCGACGTAGTCGGTCCGGAGGCGACGGAGGGACGCCTCCAAGGCGGACAGGATGTGTTTGCGGCCGTTGCCGCGGCCGTTCGGGTCGGTCGCGTCGACCGGGCCACCGAACTTCGTGGCCAGGACCAGCCGGTCGCGGGCGCCGGTCTCCTCGACGAAGCGGCCGACGAGCTCCTCGCTGGCGCCGCCCCCGTAGATGTTCGCGGTGTCGACGAAGTTGCCGCCGAGGTCGAGGTAGCGGCGGAAGATCTGGCGGGCCTGGCCGGGGTCGGCGTGCCAGGCGGCCGAGCCGAACGTCATCGTGCCGAGGCCGAGCGCGGAGACGCGGAGGCCGGTACGGCCGAGGAGGTGGTAGCGCACGGATGCTCCCTGGGTCGTGGATCGACCCGGTCACCGTCGTTCATGGAGCGCGCTCCACCTCAAGTGGCAATCTGGAGTCGTGGAGTCCTACACCCGGGCCGAGGCGGTTCGCCGGTCCGGCCTGAGCGCGGACACGATCCGCTACTACGAGCGCGTCGGCCTGGTGCCGCCGGTGCAGCGCACGGCGGCCGGGCGCCGCCGCTACACGGACGTCGACCTGCGCTGGCTGTCGCTCGTGCACTGCCTGCGCGAGGCCGGCATGCCGATCGCCGAGATCGACCACTTCAGCCGCCTGATGCGCACCGACGCGACCGACACCGACGCCCGCCTGGACGTTCTCCGGGTCCACGAACGCCGGGTCGAAGCCCAGATCGAACGGCTGCACGATCACCTGAACCAGATCCGCGCCAAGATCCACACCTACGAGTCCGGCACGGCCTGGACCGACGACTAGGATGGTTTCCGCCGACGAGAGGCGGCGAGCCGCGATGAGCCAGAACCGCCGGGACGACCGAGCCGATGCGGGCGACCGCGCCGCGCTGGAGCGCGACTCGCAGGCCTCCCGGCGCGACGAGGTCGCGTCCGCCCGAGACGACGCCGCGATCGACCGCGACGCCGTCGCTGAGGCCGCCGACGACCTCGACGTCGTCGCCGGGCGTCGCATCGAGAACCTTCTGACCGCCGCGGCCGGCCGTGACCGGGCCGCGGAGGCGCGCGACGACGCGGCCGGGTCGAACAGCGGCGGGTACGAGCAGGCCGTGCTGGACCGGGAGATGGCGACGGCGGACCGCGAGCAGAACCTGCGCGACCGCCAGCAGATCCGGCTCGAGCTGCACGAACTCCGGCAGGCGCGCGGCCGCGCGGCGGCCGATCGGCGCGCCGCGGCCGACGACCGCCACGCGGCCGCGTTCGACCGGTCCGCGGCGACCCAGGACCGCGAAGACGCCGCGGCCGATCGCGACGAGGCCGCGATCTACCGCGCCCAGGGCCCGGCCGGAACCTGAGGGAGGGGCCGGGGTTACCCCGATGCTCAGGCCCTCCCGGGAGCGCCGCCGTCGGCGTTTGCTGAGCTCATGCGCACCTGGCTGATCACCGGCGTCAGCAGCGGCTTCGGCCGCGAGCTCGCCGTACAACTGCTCGACCGCGGCGACCGCGTCGTCGGTACGGTCCGTAAATCCGACGCGGTCGACGATCTGGTCGACGCCCACCCCGGCGCGTTCCGGGCCGAACTGCTCGACGTCACCGACACCGCCGCCCTGCGCGAGGTCGTCGACCGCTCGTTCGCCGACCTCGGACGCATCGACGTCGTCGTCAGCAACGCGGGGTTCGGCCTGTTCGGCGCGGGCGAGGAGTACACCGACGAGCAGATCCGCTCGATCGTCGACACGAACCTGATCGGGTCGATCCAGCTCATCCGGGCCGCGCTGCCGCACCTGCGGGCGCAGGGCTCCGGGCGCATCCTTCAGGTGTCGAGCTACGGCGGCCAGGTCGCGTTCCCGGCCACGTCGCTGTACCACGCCACCAAGTGGGGCATCGAGGGCTTCGCCGAGGCCGTCGCGGCCGAGGTCGCGCCGTTCGGCATCGGCGTCACGATCGTCGAGCCCGGCGGCGCCCGGACCGAGTTCCGGTCCGGGAGCGCGCGTCTCGCGCCGGCGATCGACGCGTACGACGGCGGTCCGGCGCACGCGTACCGCGGGGCACTGCGCACCCCGGCGATCGGCGACCCGGCCAAGATGGCGGCGGCGATGATCGCCAGCGTCGACGTCGACCCGGCGCCGCTGCGCCTGCTGCTGGGGTCGGACGCCTTCTCCCGGACGCGCGCCGTCCTCGCCCGGCGCCTGGCCGACCTGGAGGCCCAGCGCGACCTCGCGGCCAGCACCGACGTCCGGTAACCGGCCCGCCCTGGGATCCTCGCCCGGTGGGGCGAGTCTTTTCCGACGTCACCCACGACGCTTCCGGCTGCCCGGTCCTGACGTCGGACGAGGTCGGCGGGCCGCGCCACCCGGATCTCGCGGGCGTTCCGCCGGACTTCGACGCCGGCCAGCCCGCGAACCTCGGCCGACGGGTCCCACGTGAGGACGGTGCAATCGCCGTCGTCCGGGGACGGTTCACCGTGAGGCGGCCGGAGGGAGGTAACCCGGTACCCGGACGATGCCTCGCCCGGTCGGGCGCGAAGCCCTAGCCTCGTCGGCGTCCATGAATCGCACTCCGGCCGCGTCACGACAGTAACCGGCACACCTCGGGTCAGGCAGTCGGGTCTCCACACGTCGAGCGCTGCCCGGCGCTCGCTAGCGACGGCGCAAAGCAAGCGAGCGGCCCGACGGATCGCCGAACCGCTCGTTGATGTGGGCTCCGGTCAGAGCGGCCAAGCAGAGATCAGCTCGTCCGGCCGAAGGGTCTTCAGGCCGTCGACGCTGGAGCCAGTCCGACTGATGGCGATCAGCGCGGTGTCCGCGGATGCGCCGGGTAGGCGGTCTCGGTGCTGAGCCAGTCGAGCCAGATCTCTCACGTCGAAGGCGGCGCGGTCGTGCCATTTGATCGATCCGACTGCGGTGATGCGTTTTGCTACCGGACTGCGGTCTGCCGCGACGATGTCGATCTCAGGATCGTTGTTCCGGGTCCAGTAGCTCCCGACCACGTCGCTGCCGTCCGGAAGCTGGTCGTCAGCGAGACGCCAAAGGCCGTCGCGGACTACCGGCTCGATCGCGCGGCCTCGCCAATCGGTCCAGCGTGAGCGAATGCCCTGCAGGACCAGGTCTCCCCGACCGCGCTCGATCGTGGGGATTCCGGCTCGGACGAAGGCGAGCCAGAACCGCAGATAGGGATCGCTGATCCGATAGCGCGTCAGCTTGCTGGCCTGCGTCGACAACGGAAGTTCTGATGTCACCATCTGGCGTGAGACAAGGACGTCCAACGCCCTGGTCAGCGTGGCCGGTGACATTCCGCCGGCCTCCCTGGCGATCAGCGTAAAAGTGCGCTCGCCATTGCCGATCGCAGCAAGTACCTGCTGCGCCAGTGCCTCGGTGGGAAACTCTGCCGCAAGCACTCGTTCGCCGCTGACCAGCAGCGGCGACGTGGGGCGGCCGAGAGCAGCTGCCAGGTAGATCCAGAGGTTCGCGCCTTCAGGCCATTCCTCCAGAATGAGCGGCAGCCCACCGGTTACGAGGAAGGCATCGAACGCGTCCGCAGCGCGCAGTCCCAGCATCTCGCCTACTTCGGCGGGGTTGAGGGACGGCACGACGAGGTCGGTGCCGCGCTGATAGAACGGTCGGCCGTAGGTATTCAGCTCCTGCATCATGCCGATGTCCGATCCGATCAAGATGAGCAGGACCGGCAAGCGGGAGAGGGTGCGGTCGAACGCCTTCTGGAGAGAGCCTTCGAAGGTCACATCCTCGCGGACCAGGTACGGTAGCTCGTCCAGAATGACGACGCTCGGGGTGTCGGTCGGAAGAGTCTGGCCGAGCACGCCTAGAGCAGCGTCCCAGGTCTGTGGTGTGCCGAAGTCGGCCACAAGCTCTGCGTGCGGCAGGTCCGACTCCGCAATCGCAGCGGTGAAGCCGGCC